>NZ_PVSN01000022.1 GCF_004766315.1 Weissella confusa
TCCAATTTTTGAGTATTTGGTTTGTTTTCCACTAACAAAATATCATAAAAAAGAGCTCCTATGGTTTTCACCCAACGGGTGAAAGCGCAAAACCCGCTGAAACGGTATTAACTTGCTGTTTCAGCGGGTTTTTGTTTGTCTTGATGAATAATCCGGGTTTAAATTTTTATTTTAAGGAAGAGGTATAGTTCTTATGAAGAAGACTGTATTTTTGGCAACTGCCGCCATTTTGACGGGTATGGTTGCTTCATCAGCTGTATTTGCTGACACTGCCACATACAAGCCAGTTGATACGACGTACTCAACGGCGGATGCAAAGGGAAATTCTAATGCAACAACAGATGCATGGGTGACATTTAAGGCAGCAACAACGAACCCGGATAAGCCACTTAACCCTGGTGGAAATCCAGATAACCCTTCTGATAAGCCAAGCAATGGTGGAAACACTAACCCTGGATTGTTGGCATTGATGTACGCCCCACAACTAGACTTTGGTGATAACAACACAGTTAGTGCTAAGGAGCAAACCTTTGGTGCAATTGATCCACAAACAGCAAAGGTAGCACCATACGCTCAAGTTTCTGATCACCGTTCAACTGGTGATGGATGGTCATTGCACGTTAAGGAAAACGGCCAATTCATGAAGGACGGCGTTGCATTGAAGGGCGCTACACTTAACTTTGTAACTGAAAACAAGGTTGATGCTGCATTGAATACAATGAGTAACTTTACCGGTACAGCTGTAGGTGCTACTGTTCTTGATACGGATGCACAAGTTATGAGTGCGCCAAAGAACACTTTGGACGGTATTTACTACGCCCAATTTGGAAAGACGGCCGGAGATAAGGGTGTTACGTTGACGGTTCCTGGAAACGCCGCTTTGGCAGGTAACTATCACACAACTTTGACTTGGACGTTGAATGCAGCTCCTGACGATGCTCCGGCCAAGTAATTTAATATATTTAGAGTGAGAAAGACATTTCACACCTAACACAATAAACGACCAATCTCGCAATCCACGAGGTTGGTCGTTTTTTGTGCTTCAAATCCGATAAACCGGAAAAACGACCAACGACTTTCGTAAACGTTTTTTAAATACTCAAAAAAATAATCTTTGTATCACGCCGTATCTACTCCATTCTAAGGCAGTTATTCCGAACGATGCTGGCTTTGCTAAACTTCTATGTGTAAGGAAGAGGAGGAAAGAGACATGAAGAGAAAGCTACAAATTGCATTAGCGACTGCGTTGACATTCGGCATGAGTCAAGTTGCAACAACTGCCTTTGCTGATAATAGTGCCCTCGGCGTTGATCCAATTTTCCCAGCATCACAAATTGATACAAAGACTGGTTATTACGACTTGAAGTTCGAACCAGGACAAGAACAAAACCTAGAGATGACATTGATGAATGACGGTGATAAGCCAATGCTTGTTCACATGAGTGCTAATCCGGCATCCACCAATGATAATGGGGTCATCGAATATGGTAAGAACAAGATTAAAGTAGATGAATCAATGACGGCTAACGTCGGCAGCATGATTACCGTACCAAAGAGTGTGACCATTCCGGCGCACGGTACCATCAAAGTCAGCGCCAAGTTGTTGGTACAAAGTCAACGATTTAACGGTATCGCAGTGGGGGGTATCTCGTTTGTGACCGACCCTGAAGCTGGTAAGACACAAAATAGTGGAGTCCAAATTCGCAACCGTTATGCCTACGACATGGGGGTTGTCTACACGAATCAGATGAAGCGGTCACGCCAAACCTACGCATGCACCAAGTTCGTCCAGCGACGGTGAACTATCGCACGGCCATCCTAGCCCGCTTACAAAACGACCAACCGGCATTTATCACTGACATGAAGTCACATGCGGTGGTCTACACGGCCAAGGATCACAAGCAAGTCCTATCTGAAGATAAAAAGAATCAGAAGGTCGCACCAAACAGCCACTTCGATTACACGATGATGATGACGGATGGGCAAAAGTTGCAGCCGGGCAAGTACGTGGCTGACATCGACTTAACGGCCAAGCAAGGTCACTGGCATTTCAAGCAAACGTTTGTTGTTGCAGCTAATCAAGCCCGCACAATGAACCAACGCAATGTCACAATCAGCCACTGGGTATGGTGGCAAATCGCTTTGATGATTTTGGCAGTCATTCTCTTGATTTTGCTAATCATCTTCTTAGTACGACGCGATCGTAAGCGCACAGCGGAGTTGCGTCGATTGCAAATGAGCGTTAGTGAGGTAACCAACAATGAGGGTAATCAAAACTAATAACTTAATAAAGCCACTGATTGTGTTGATTGGTGTTGCAGCAACGTTGAGTATGTCGGTTGAAATGGCATTCGCGGACGATACGACCTTACAACCGGGTGATCACATCCCCGCTAAAAACGTTTCGCCTGATGCAAAGACGTTTGATGATAAGCACTCGGTTGTCAGAACGACGCCAACGCACTCGGCATCTTTTCCAACGCCGACTTTCCGCAAAGGAGTTGGCGACTGGCAAATGTTGAATGGTGAAGCAGATGGGGGTGCTTACGGATTTTCATCAGCAGCATTTGAACGCCCATTGCGCACAGACCGCGACTTTTCGTTGAAAACGCACGGCTACATCACCTCAAAAAACAATTACTTGTATACAAGTGATTTTTTGGGAGTTGCCTTGTCTACTGCTAGTGCCGAGAAGCTATCAAGTGTACAGACTGGTGGTGTGAATTCAAATGCTGGATATGCCACCAAAGACGTGGCATGGCAGACAACGTTTGGGACCCAAGCCTTTGGTGAAACATACTATGGTCCAGTTAACTGGGGTTGGGGAATTAATAAGATGGATCACTACAACTTCGTGCGAACTACGATTGCGGGGGTTAAAAATCAAGCCAAGCAGACAAAATTTACGACGAGTAACTGGTCAGCAAAGCCAATTGATCAACAATACGACGTTAATTATGACGCAACGATACGCCAAGTCACATACACGGGCAGCGATGGTCTAACAGCGACGACCGATATACCGAAGACGGTATCTCGTATCTACATCGGCTTGTTAACATCAGTTCAAGGAAATGGTTACTATGACAAAAGTTATCTTAGCCTAAACGACATCAAAGGAACGTATGACACAACGACGACGACAGTACATTTTGTTGACAAAGATGGTAATCGACTTGCTGACGATGCGCAAATTGACAGTATCATCGGTGCAAAGATTTCGGTCTCTGGAAGCGGTGAAGAAAATTGGGTTGCACCAAGCATCCCCCACGCCACACTTGCTGGCACAGCTGCCGACCGTACCATCACAACAACTGAAGATACCTCAAAAAATGTCATCACAGTTCGTTATGATGCGGTATCTGGTAAGTTACCTGTCCAACTAGTCGATGATACCGACCCCAACAACAAGTTGGCTGATGCGACGATGCCGGTAGTGATTGGGCAAGACTTCAACTACGCAATCACAGATTTGAAGAACCTAGTGCCGGCGAACACGCACATCGTCAACTTGGAAAATAACGTTGGGACCGTTACGGCAGATGATCAAAATACTGTGACGAACCAACCAGTTATCATTCACGTGGCCCACGATACAAGTGATGAACAAGTAACGTACAAGCGCACGGTTCACTACCAAGGATTGCCAGCTGCACAGTTACCAAAGGATAACGTGCAAACCATTCAACTCACACGGACAACTGATAAATACACAGGCCAAGTGAAGTTGGAAACGCCGGCCGCTTGGCAGGATGTGAAGATGCCGGAAGTTAAAGGATATACACCAGATGTGACAACGGTTCATTGGGACATCATTGATCAAAACGCTGCTGAAACGTTGGACAAAACAGTCACTTACAAGGGCATGTTCAAAGTATTTGCGCCAGACGAGATGGATTTTGGCACGATTACAGTTGGCGATAAGTACTATCAAGGAGACGCCACAAAGTATGCCAAGAGCGTGCACGGCAGCCTATATGTTGCCCACACGGATGCGACCATGGCTAACCGCAATTGGCGACTAACAGCCAAGTTGAATCAAGACTTCATGGTCGGCAAGCCAACGTTGGAGCTCGCAGGTGGACAATTCACGATTAACAGTGATGGCGAAACAGAAATTGCCAATTAGTCAAATGAATCGACCGACGGCATTACGGAAACAACAATTAATGACGCTAACCCGGGCATGGTTGGGCTGCGATTTACGAAGCCGGCCCAACAAGCCCAAGCGGGAAAAGATTATCACGGAACAATTACTTGGACACTAGGAACGGTACCAGCATAAATGACAAATTGGGTGAAAGTGGGTTACCATGCCCCGCCAAATAAGACATGGTAATGAGAAAAATTTTGGGATTTTTGATATATACGGAAAGAGGGAAACTATCATGAAGAAGACTGTATTTTTGGCAACGACGGCAATTTTGGGAACGTTGATGGTATCATCAACTGGATTTGCAGCAACTTACACGGACAACACGGCGAAGACTGATGCCAAGGTTGCCTTCCAAGCACCTAAGGAAAACCCAGACAAGCCAGTAACGCCTGGTACTGACCCAGAAAACCCAGACACGCCTGACCAACCAGGTAACAACGGAAACGATTCAAAGGCATTGTTGAAGTTGGTTTGGGCAACGGACTTTGACTTTGATTCACACACGATCAGCTCAAAGCAAGAATCATACGCTGCTAAGCAATTGGCAACTAAGAACGGCAAGTTTATTCCAGCTTATACTGAAGTTTCAGACAAGCGTGCCGTCCAAACTGGTTGGAACTTGTCAGTTAAGCAAGACAGCGATTTCATCGGAACTAAGGGTTCAACTTTGAAGGGGGCCCAATTGAAGTTGGCTGACCCAGCAGTTACTGAGCTGGCAAACGGAGATGTTTCAACGATTACTCACCAAGCGAACACGTTGTCTGACAAGAACAGCACGGTTATGGACGCTAAGCAAGGGACGATGCCTGGTAACTACTTCGCTTCATTCCAAGGAACGGCTGACACAACGGCTCACACTGACGATGGTGTATCTTTGGCGGTTCCGGCCAACGCTGCTTTGGCTGACACGTACACGACAACTTTGACGTGGACGTTGAGCAACGAGCCAGAGGCTTAAACACAAATACGAATAGTACAAAAAGACCTGATATTACTGAATCAGGTCTTTTTTCAATCTTTCTTCACGAGGTTACATGACGCCTTGTGCTACTATTTCAAGTAAATTAGCGCAAGTAGGGGAGTTTCGTGATGGAATGGTTATTGGGAAAACGCGAATATAAGAAGTTGCAACTGTTCCGCTTTTTATACCAAAGCAGTGGCAGTTTTATGACGTTAGCAGAAATTGAAGCCCATTTTGGCTGGTCAAAGTACATGACCGAAACGTTAGTAACGGAACTGATTGCGGATGAAAAAGAAAACCATATTCCTCGTCACATCCAACTGGTGTACGATGCCGATACGCGCATCATTCATTGGTTGCCCGGCTACAGCGTGAGTTTGGTCAGAATGGAGCGTAAGTACACGCTAGAGGCGCATGCTTTTCAACTATTGATTGCGACGTTAAAGGATCGGCCGTTTTCGTTAAATGAGATTGCGAAAAAATCGGGTGTGAATTTAAATCATTTGAACGAAGACAAGCACGAATTAAATAAACGTCTGGGTGCGAGTGGGGTTCGTCTAAATTCAGCGAATCGACTTGAAGGAGATGAAACCGTGTTGCGCATCATGTATGAGCGGTTAATTTTCGGTGCGACGGATACAGTCGATGATTTGGGACATTATTTCGACGAAGAAACCATGCAATGCGTCCAGCGAATTATTGGTTACTATGAGTTTTCACAAAATAAAAAGCTCCCAGTCCGACGCAAATACATTATGGCGATTACCGTTGCGGTTTGGGTCGCACGGATGGGCGTTGCCTGTTTCATCCCCCGCGACAATGACTTTGATGTCCTAGTTGATACGCCCGATTTTAATTCACAAATGGCAGCAGTGTATGACAAAGTAAAGCAAATGGCAGAAGGGTTTACTAACATTACACCGGGCCATCTAAATCGTGAAATCCGATACGGCATGACGGCTTTGATTAGTAATGGCGTTTTGCAGGCGAGCTTGGTGGCGAATGCGGACCGTCACTATTTCCGTTTCTACAACGGCATTATCGACATCATTAAGCAGCAGTATTTGCGTCAGTTTAGAACTCTGATGCCGGCGGACACGGAGGATGATATTAAGACTAATCTTGACCGAGCGATGATTGCGGTTTATTTCTTATACAAGATTGATTATCGCGGGCATGACGATCAGATGCCACGACATTCCTTGCTACCGGAGTATGAGCTTTTTACGGAACAAGTATTTGATGGCATCCGGGAACATTTTGGGGTTGAAAGTCACGAGATACGTTCACGTTTATTTGCGATGTTCTACAATGTCTTTTTGCATGCCATCAGTCGTGATGTGATGATTCCGAAGATGACGATTATGCTTGAATTTGATAATCCGGGATTACAACAAGAGATTGAGTCATTGCTACGCCGTCGATACGAGTTGAACATTGATTATATTGATGATCCAACGATTGCTGACGCTGTATTGGCCGACCATTTAATGCCGCTTGCACCGAATAAACGTTTATTTATTTGGCAAATGCCACCATCGTTTGCCGAATTAGATGTGTTCATGCATGAAGCGGTGAAACTAACGATGACAAGATTTAAAAATCAACGCGAATAAAATTGAAAAAAGGTCAAGGTGGCAATACCTTGACCTTTTTTGTTGGTGTAAAACCAAAGGAAATATAAAGCGTATCGGGCGTCATTAGGGGGATTTGCCTAAGTTTGGTAAAATAGAGTGAGCAAATTTTAGACTTATTGAATATAGAGACCAGATGAAAGGAAAATATTACATGTATGCACAAGTGATTGTCGATGTACCGGCAATGCAAACAAACCAGCCATATACCTATCGTATTCCGGCTGAGTTAGCAGATGTTGTCGTTGATGGTATGCGGGTTGTTGTACCATTTGGCCGTGGGAATCGCTTGATTCAGGGGTTCGTCGTTGGCATCCTCAACGAGGCTGAAGATGCTGACAAGTTGAAGGACATTGATAGCGTTGTAGAGCTAACCCCAGTTTTGAATGATGAATTGTTGCAACTAGGTGGCTGGTTGGCCGAAACGAATTTTTCATTCCGGATTAGCGTGTTGCAAACGATGCTACCTAACGTGATGCGCGCTAAGTATTCAAAGACGTTACAACTGGTTGACCCAGATGCGATTGCGGACGATGCAGCCGTTGCGTTGCTATTTGCAGATCGTTCTGAAATTCCGTTTGACGAACATGAAATTGAGCCAGCGCTATTGCCAAAGTTGCAACGTTTGCAACGACAAGGTGTTCTACAGGTTGGCTATGTCGTGGATAATCGTGCCACGGCGAAAACAGTCTTGGCGATGAAGCCGACCCAAGACGCTGACTTTTATGATAATGAGCGTCGTCAGTTACGTAAGACGGCGGTTAAGCAAGCGCGCTTGTTGACCTTTTTGATGACGGCGCCACGTGACTTTATGCCAATCAAGACCGTTATTGATGAACAACATCTTGACTATCCAACGATTAAAAAAGCTGAGGAACAGGGCTGGATTACGCGTGCCGAAATTGAAGAATATCGATTGCCACGTTTGAGTAGCCCGGTAGCTGCAACGGAAGCTTTGACGTTAAACCCAGAGCAAGAAGTTGCTTACGATGCCATTACAGCTAGCTTGAATAAAGCTGAGAATCACACCTTTTTGTTAGAAGGCATTACCGGTTCAGGAAAAACCGAGGTGTACTTGCAAAGCATTGCCCACACGTTGGCCAATGGTAAGACAGCCTTGATGTTGGTGCCGGAAATTACGTTGACGCCACAAATGGTACGCCGTGTGAAGGGGCGTTTTGGCGACAATGTGGCGGTGATGCACTCAGGTTTGTCAGATGGCGAACGTTATGATGAGTGGCGTCGTGTTGAACGTCATGAAGTGCAAGTGGTTGTGGGAGCACGTTCAGCGATTTTTGCACCGTTGGAAAATATTGGTCTTATCGTAATCGATGAGGAACACGAAGCAACCTATAAGCAAGAAGAAAATCCACGTTATCACGCTCGCGATGTCGCGCTTTGGCGTGCCGAGTATCACAATGCAACGGTTGTACTAGGGTCAGCGACACCATCATTGGAAAGTCGTGCGCGTGCCCAACGTGGTGTATATACATTGCTAACGTTGACGGAGCGTGCGTTGCACAATCCGTTGCCAAAGGCGGAAGTTGTGGATATGCGTGAGGCGATGAAGGCTGGTGGGGATGATATTTTCTCACCACAATTATTAACGCAACTCCGCGACCGCATGGACAAACAAGAACAAAGTGTCCTGATGTTGAATCGACGTGGCTATGCAAACTTCATGATGTGTCGCAACTGTGGTTATACGCCACGTTGTGTGAACTGTGATTTGGCTTTGACGGTGCACAAGGACACGGGTCGTTTGGAATGCCACTACTGTGGTTACAGCGAACCAATCCCAACAACTTGTGCCAACTGTGGTTCTGATCGTATCCGTCCTTATGGTACGGGTACGCAAAAGGTTGAAGAAGAATTGCAACGCATTATGCCTGACGCGCGCATCATCCGTATGGACGTTGATACCACGCGTCGTAAGGGTGCGACTGATAAGATGTTGAATGATTTTGGTGAGAAAAAGGCGGATATCCTATTGGGAACGCAAATGATTGCCAAGGGTCTGGATTTTCCAGATGTCACATTGGTCGGTGTGCTAAACGCTGATACCACGCTTGGTTTGCCGGATTATCGAGCTTCTGAACGTACTTTCCAATTGCTTACCCAAGTGGCTGGTCGTGCAGGACGCGCTGATAAGGAAGGTGAAGTGGTTATCCAAACCTTTAACCCTGATCACTATGCCATTCAGTTGGCCAAGACACAGGACTATGAGTCATTCTACAAACAAGAAATGAATCTACGTCATACTTGGCAGTACGCACCATACTTCTACACGGTGCAAATTAAGATTGCCCATGAACGTCAAGATGAGGCAGCCAAGGTTGCCTATCAGACAGCGAACTGGCTCAAGCGCCACTTGGCATCTGACTCAGTTTTGCTTGGTCCTTCGACCGGTGCAATCGCGCGTTTGAAGAACAAGTACTACTACCGTATGGTGATTAAGTTTAAGCATGATGATGGGTTAGAAGAAGCGTTAACGGAACTTGTTTCGGCCGGACAACGACTACAAAAAAAAGGTGTTACCTTAACGATTGATCGCGACCCAGTGAACTTTATTTAACAAACAAACGAGGCATTATGCCTCATACATATAAAAAGGAGACTGGCAACATGACAACTAAGATTGTATTTATGGGAACCCCTAACTTTTCTGTGCCAATTTTGAATGCATTGATTGCAAATGATGACTACGAGGTTGCGGCCGTAATGACGCAACCAGATCGTCCAGTTGGTCGTAAGCGTGTAATGACGCCAACGCCAGTAAAGGAAGCAGCCGTTGCTGCAGGCATTAAGGTCTTGCAACCTGAAAAGCTTTCTGGTTCAGAGGAAATGGCTGAAGTCATGGCAATGCAACCAGATTTGCTGATTACAGCGGCGTACGGCCAATTCTTGCCAACCAAGTTGTTGGAAGCAGCACAAATTGCAGCGATTAACGTCCACGCATCATTGCTACCAAAGTATCGTGGTGGCGCACCTATTCACTACGCTGTGCTTAACGGCGATGCTGAGACAGGTGTCTCAATCATGTACATGGTGAAGAAGATGGATGCCGGTGATGTGATTTCACGCGCAACGTTGCCTATCTTGGATGACGATAACACGGGTACATTGTTCGACAAGTTGAGTCTATTGGGACGTGACTTGTTGATGGAGACGTTGCCTAAGTTGATTGCTGGGGATGTGCAACCTGAACCACAAGCTGAAGAAGACGTGACGTTCTCACCAAACATTTCACCAGAACAAGAAATTTTGGACTTCAGCCGTTCGGCACGTGAGATTCACAACCATGTGCGTGGTTTGTACCCATTCCCAATTGCCCACACGACGATTAACGGTGTACGCACGAAGATTCAACGTACCCACTTGATTGACGAAACAACAACGGCACCAGCCGGAACGGTTGTTAAGAAGGGAAAGCATGATTTGTGGCTAGCTGCTGGTGATGGCAACATCATTGCAATCGATGAATTGCAACCAGCTGGTAAGCCAAAGATGGACGTAACGGCGTATCTAAATGGACATGCTAAGTTCGAAGAAGGAGACATGGTGATTGCCGATGAGCAAGGGAAGTAGTAATAAAGTTGCCGAATGGGAGCTGCACAATGCACGTGCAATGGCCATTCGAACACTTGAAAAGATTCGTAATGGTGCCTATTCAAACTTGCAACTGAACAATACGGTTAAGCAAGCTGAATTGGATGAACGTGACGTTCACTTGATGACAACGATGGTTTACGGTGTTATTCAACGTCGCATGACTTTGGAATACTGGTTGACGCCATTCGTGAAGAAGCCGGAAAAGTTGGATCCATGGGTTCGCGAATTGTTGTACGTGTCTCTTTTCCAAATGAAGTTCTTGGACAAGGTGCCCAACCACGCTATCTTTGACGAAGCGATTAACATCGCCAAGCGTCGCGGTCACGATGGGGTTCGTAAGTTTGTCACGGGTGTGCTTCACGCAATTGACCGTGAAGGTGTGCGCTCATTTGACGAAATTGCTGACAAGGTTGAACGTTTGTCAATTGAGGCGTCATTGCCAACTTGGTTGATTAACCAATTGACAGAAGAGTTGGGCTGGGAGAAGGCGTCACGTATTGCGATGGCAATTAACGACGCACCTACGCAATCAGCTCGTGTAAACTTGGCAGTCACAACAGTTGCCGATGCAACGAAGATTTTGGAAGAAGGCTTTACGGTGACGCCATCAAAGGTAACACCGGATGCTTTGCTCCTTGCCGGTGGTCACGTTGCCAGCTCACAAGCGTTTAAGGACGGGTTGGTGACGTTGCAAGACGAATCAGCTATGTTGATGGCCCCTAGTTTGGACATTCAACCTGATGATCAAGTTTTGGATGCCGCGGCTGCCCCTGGTGGTAAGACGACGCAAATTGCAACGTATTTGAACGCGGCTGAAGGTGGTCACGTTGAAGCACTAGATATTCACGATCACAAGGTTGGTTTGATTAATCAAAACGCCGAACGTTTGCATGTGGCTGATCGTATCAACGCTCGTACGTTGGACGCCCGTAAGGTTGATGAGGCATTTGCGGACGGACAATTCGACCGTATTTTGGTTGATGCGCCTTGTTCTGGCTTTGGCCTATTGCGTCGTAAGCCTGAAATTCGATACGATAAGAGTATTGAAGACAGTTTGAGCTTGCAAAAGATTCAATTGGGTATCTTGGAAGCAGCTGCACCTAAGCTAAAGGCTGGTGGACGTATGGTTTACGGTACTTGCACGATTTTGCGTTCAGAAAACGAAGATGTCGTTGACATGTTCTTGGCTGATCACCCAGATTTCGAATTGGTACCAACGTACACGGCCTACGACTTAGATGCACGTGACGATCGTGGCATGGTTCACATGTTCCCAGATGATTTTGAATCTGATGGTTTCTTCATTGCAACGTTGCAAAAGAAGCAAGCCTAATTAACAAGTAACCGCTGAAAGGAAGGCTTATTTTTATGAAAATTGCGTATGCGTCCGATACTGGTCGTGTTCGTGCCGACAATCAGGATTACGTGGGCGTCTTCATTAACGAAGCTGGCGCACAGCTAGCAATCGTTGCTGATGGCGTTGGAGGCGAGAACGGTGGGGATGTTGCTGCAACCATGGCGGTTTCGCACATTGGTAATGAGTGGCAGCAAACCGACATTCATGATATTGTCGCGGCTCGTAACTGGCTACAAAGTCAGGCGGCCCAAGAAAATGAAACAATTTTAACGACGGCTAATCGTTACCGTACGTTGCGCGGTATGGCAACGACTTTGGTAATTGCCGTTATTTTGGTTGATCAATTAGTTGTTGCTAATTTGGGTGACTCACGCGCGTACCTCATTCGAGAGGGTCAATTGCGTCAATTGACGGTTGATCATAATTTAGCAAGTGAGTTGGTTCGCCGTGGTGCGATTACTGAAGATGAGGCAGTTAAGCACCCTGGTCGTCACGTGATTACGCGTCAACTGGGCGTCACTGAAGAGGCGGAACCGGATGTCTTTGAATTCGCAACCCGTCCAGGTGATATGCTAGTTTTGACGACTGACGGCATGCCAAAGCACGTGTCGGATGAGGAAATCTTAGCTAAGATTAATGACGCACCGACAATTACTGATGCAGTTGCTGAATTGATTAGTGCAACAAATGAAGCTGGTGGATCAGACAATGTCACAGTCTTGATCGGCCGACAAGAAAGTGAGGCACGCTAACATGGAAATGAATCAAATGATTGGCGGACGTTACCGAATTGCCGAACCATTAGGCGAAGGCGGGATGGCGAACGTTTATCGCGCCCACGACATTATTCTTGATCGTGATGTTTCAATTAAATTGATGCGTCTTGATATGCGTGATAACGAGGCAGTACGTCGTCGTTTTGAAAATGAAATTTCAGCGACAACTGCTTTGGTACATTCAAACATTATTCAAGTGTACGATTACGGTGAAGATGGTGGTTCACAATATTTAGTAACCGAATATGTTGAAGGGATGGACTTGAAGCGCTACATCGCTGAACGCCAACCGATTCCGGTGACTCGTGTCATCGAAATTATGAGTGACATCTTATCAGGTGTTGCTGAAGCTCATAAAAACGGTATTGTGCACCGTGATCTAAAGCCACAAAACATCTTGATTGACCTGAATGGTCAAGCAAAGATTACCGACTTTGGGATTGCCCGTGCTCAGACGTCATTTGGGATGACACAGACGAATACGGCAATTGGGTCAGTGCACTACATGGCCCCTGAACAAGTGAAGGGTGATATTGCGACTGTTCGAAGCGATATCTATTCACTTGGGGTGATGCTGTATGAGATGTTAACGGGTCATGTGCCATTTGATGGTGAAACGGCGGTTGCGGTTGCGGTTAAACACACGCAAGATCCAATGCCATCAATTCGTGACTTTGACCCACGAATGCCACAGGCACTTGAAAACGTGATTCTCAAGGCAACAGCCAAGAATCCACTTAGTCGTTATGCATCTGCAACTGAGATGGCTAGTGATTTGGCGACGGCACTGTCACCTAATCGCGTGGATGAGGCGCGTTGGGTTGATCCGAGTGAAGATGCAGCCGATGGGGCGACGAAGGTTGTGCCATTAGCACAAATTCAAGATATGGCAGCCAAGCGACCACAGGCGGTTTCTGAAACAGATGACCAGTTAGCTGATAAGGTTGCACCGCTACCTGATGCAACGGTCGCACCGAAAAAGAAGCGTTCACCATGGCGTTTTGTATGGCTGGTGCTCGGTTTCGTTGTAGCCATGATCGTTGGGTTAGCAATTTACGGGGCGATGCAACCAAGCAAGGTGCACGTGCCTAATTTGCGTGGCTTAACCCAAGCTGCGGCCAAGCAAGCTCTTGAAGACAATAACCTGAAGCTCGGTGATGTGACGACGACTAACTCGTCAACCATTGCCCGTGGTAAGGTTGTGCGATCAACGCCTTCAGCTGACAAGACAGTTGAAGCCGGTAAGAAGGTGGATTTGGTCGTTTCTAAGGGTGTCGCTAATGTTCGCTTTGGTGATTACGTCAACGATAAGTACACGACGGTTGCTGAAAACCTAAAGAATAAGGGCTACACAGTTGAACAGACTGAGGTTGCCGATGATACGATTCCAGCCGGTTACATCGTATCGCAAAATATCGATGCCGAAGACAAGGTTGTACCATCAAAGACAACTGTTAAATTCAAGGTATCAACTGGGGTAAGCCGTTACACAGTGCCAGACTTTAGTGGTAAGACGCGTGGAACGGTCGATGCTTGGGCTCATGAAAACGGCATCAGTGTCACGTATAATGAGATTTATTCAGATAGTAATAGTATGAGTAAGGATCAAATTGTGGCGCAATCTATCACCCCAGGCACGAAGATTACGTCTAATGAGATGCTGTTGATTTACATTTCGAAGGGACAGAACCCTGATGCTGTGTCATCAAGTTCGTCATCATCATCGTCAAGTTCATCAACACCATCGTCTTCATCATCAAGTTCGTCATCTTCATCAAGTAGTAGTTCAAGTTCGTCAAGTGCAACTAGCGCGACAACTGAATCTTCTACTCATCAATAAGATTAAGCAAAAATAAATAGGAGAGTAAATGGCAAATTATCATGGACAAATTCAATTAGCGTTGGCAGGATTTTATGACGTGTTAACTGATGACGGAGAATTATTCCGCACACGAGCACGTGGTAATTTCCGCAAGCGTGACATGAAGCCTTTGGTTGGTGACTGGGTAACTTTTAGTGCCGATAGCCAATCTGAAGGATATATTTTGGATATTGATGAGCGTGATAACAGTTTGGTACGCCCACCAGTTGCTAACGTTGATCAAGCAATTGTTGTGACGGCGGTTAAGATGCCAGATTGGTCAAGCAATTTGCTTGATCGTCAACTGGTCGCACTTGAAGAAAAAGATATTGAACCGGTGATTTATTTCACTAAGACTGATTTGCTTAATGAGCAAGAAATGGCTGAAATGGTGACAGTCGCCGACGGTTATCGCCAAGCTGGATATCAAGTTATTTTGCCAGAAAAGGCTTTTGACGAGCCTAGTTTGACGGCTGTTAAAGACATGCTGAGCGATAAGTTGTCAGTTGTGATGGGACAAACTGGTGCGGGTAAGAGTACATTGCTTAACCACATTGCGCCGGAATTGGACTTGGCAACGGGTGAAGTCTCACAAGCGTTGAGTCGTGGACGTCACACGACTCGTCAGGTTGGCTTGATTAAGCTGTTTGGCGGTTTTGTGGCTGATACCCCAGGATTCTCTGCGTTCGAAGTATTCGACATGGAAGCGCGTGATTTGACGCGTTACTTCCGCGAATTTAACGAACTGTCACCAAACTGCCGTTTCCGAGGATGTGTTCACTTGAACGAACCCGGTTGCGCAGTGAAGGAAGCATTGGCCGCCGGTCAAATCATGCAATCACGTTACGACAACTACAAGTTGTTTTACGATTTGATTGAGGGTCGCCGCCCGGTTTATAATAAACACGATAAGAAGCACTAGAAAAATACGAGGTTTTTTGAGATGACGATTAAGGTAGCACCATCAATTTTGTCTGCAGATTACATCAATTTGCAAAAGGACATCGAGTTGATTGAATCTGCAGGGGCAGAATTTGTTCACATCGATGTTATGGATGGTATGTTTGTACCATCAATTTCTTACGGTCCAGCATGGGTTAAGGCTTTGCGCCCAGTAACTAACATGGTCTTAGATGTTCACTTGATGGTTGAACAACCAGAACGCTACATTGACGTTTTTGCTGAAGCTGGTTCAGATATTATCGGTGTGCACTACGAGGCAACGCCACACATTCACCGTGCTTTGCAACAAATCAAGAACCACGGTATCAAGGCTGAAGTTGTTATCAACCCTGGTACGTCAGTGGCTGCTATCGAACCGGTTTTGCACATGGTTGACCAAGTTTTGGTGATGACGGTTAACCCTGGTTTCGGTGGACAAAAGTTCTTGCCTGAAACGTTGGAGAAGATTGCCCGCTTGGCTGAAATCAAGCGCGAAAAGGGTTATGACTATGACATCGAAATCGATGGTGGTGCAAACGACGAAACGACTAAGTTGGCCTACGAAGCTGGGGCAACGGTTGCAGTTGCTGGTTCATACGTCTTTGACAAGGTTGACCCAGCAGCTAAGATTGCCCGTTTGAAGGAAGTGACGTCAGACTAATGGAACGCTTGCGCTTACTAGTCGGTGGTCCAATCTCGGAATGGCCGGATGAACTCGCACAGGGAACGTTAGCCGGCCCATGGGCGGCTGCTGATCGTGGCGCACATCGTTTGTTAGCCTTAGGTCATGTTCCGGTCCTCACGGTTGGTGATTTTGATTCAATGACACTGAGTGAACGTGAACAAACGTTGGCTCAGTTGCCACGGGTCGTGAGTGCCAAGCCGGAAAAGGATGAGACGGACACGGAATTGTTATTAGATATTGTTGAACGTGAGCTACAACCTGACCACATTGAAATATATGGGGCAACCGGGGGGCGTATCGATCAACTATTGTCGAATATCTGGATTTTTACGCAACCACGTTTTCAACAGTTAGCAACGAAAGTCGTTCTGATTGATCGGACGAATCGCGTGTCCTTCTATTTACCTGGGACGCACGCGATTACGCACACACCAGGCATGAATTATTTAGGATTTATGCCATTAACACCAGTTACAGGCTTGACTTTGATCGATGAAAAATACAAACTAACTAACTGGCAAGGTAATCCATTCTCGTTCTCATCGAATGAATTTGACGGCGACGTTAATCACTTTTCGTTTGAGTCGGGGATGGTTGCGGTCATTGAAAGTCGGGACTTAACTGGTCAAACAGGTGATTAATTCGCAATTCCGACACAGCTTAATCGTGTAAAGTAAAAATACTTTACACAAAACCCTTGCACATCGAGTAAGGGTTTGATATTATTATTCAAGTAAATAAAAGCACTGAATTAAAAGAGCTTAAGATTGGAGGGTAAACATATGGCAGTTGATGCAGTCAACGGAAAGCGTACTCGCTTCGGTAACCAACGTTCACACGCCCTTAACTCAAGCCGTCGTAGCTGGAAGCCAAACTTGCAAAAGGTGACGGTTAAGATTAACGGTTCAGCACCTAAGAAGGTGTACTTGTCAGCTCGTACTTTGAAGGCTGGTTTGAAGAACGGTTCAATTGAGCGTGTTTAATAGATAAAGCTACCGTTTACGGTGGCTTTTTTCTTTATACACGGTATTTGTTCAGGGTATAACGAAATTGGCTATAAGGACCTATTTCTACGCTACGATATGGTAGAATAGATATAGTTTTATACGGAGGTCATACAAGATGGCAGTTAAGATTCAAACAACGCAAGGTGCAATTGAAATCGAAAACGAGGTCATTGCGACAATCGTTGGGGGCGCAGCTACTGACAACTATGGTGTTGTTGGTATGGCCAGCCAAAACCCACTACGCGATGGTGTTAACCAAATTTTGAATGGCGACAACTTTTCAAAGGGTGTCGTTGTTCGTCAACAAGATAACGGCGTTGTTGTCGACGTCCACATCATTGTTGGGTACGGTATGAAAATTTCTGAAATTTCAAAGAGCGTCCAAGCTCGTGTAAAAAACGATTTGAATGTCATGCTTGGTATTGTTGCTAGCGAAGTTAATGTAACGGTACAAGGCGTGCGCATGCTAGGAGACTAAAAACCTAGTTATAAGGAGTTGAGAAAAGTGGAAGTTGTAACGACTATTACCAACGTTGAATTTGGTAAGATGATCAACGCGGCAGCGGATGCGCTGAAGAATAACGCGGAAAAGATTAATAAATTGAATGTGTTCCCAGTCCCAGATGGTGACACAGGAACAAACATGACATTGTCAATGGCAAGCGGTGCTGAGTACGAGCGTAACGAAACGGATACGCACTTGGGCGCTTTGGCACAAGCAACGTCAAAGGGCTTGCTAATGGGAGCTCGTGGTAACTCAGGTGTTATCTTGTCACAAATCTTCCGTGGATTTGCGGCTAAGATTGCCGACAAGGAGACGTTGTCAGCTCGTGATTTGGCTGATGCCTTGATGGGTGGTGCTGAGACGGCTTACAAGGCTGTTATGAAGCCAACTGAAGGAACTATCCTAACAGTTATCCGCGAAGCAGCAGCAGCAGCTAACCGTACGGCTAAGGAGTCAGATGACGCAGTTGTTGTCATGAAGGAAACTTTGGACGCAGCTGAAAAGGCTTTGGCATCTACGCCTGACTTGTTGCCTGTTTTGAAGGAAGTCGGTGTTGTTGACTCAGGTGGTCAAGGACTTGTTATCGTTTTGGAAGCTTTCTACGCCGTTTTGTCCGGTGAAGAAATCACGCCTGAAATTGATAACGCTGCTTTGGATGCGATGGTGATGTCTTTGCACAACGCCGGTGTTCAAGGTGACTTGAACCCTGAAGATATCCAATTCGGGTACTGCACGGAAATCATGGTTGATATTGCAAAGGGAACGACTTACGATCAAGAATTTGATTATGACAAGTTCTACGAGCACTTGGCAGCCATGGGTGACTCATTGTTGGTTATCAACGATGATGAAGTCGTAAAGGTTCACGTGCACACTGAAGACCCAGGTGAAGTTATCAACTGGGGAACGCACTTCGGTTCATTGCGCAAGGTTAAGGTTGATAACATGCGTGATCAACAAGCTGAAGCTGCTGCTGCGGCTGAAGCACAAAAGGAAGCTGAAGCTAAGGCCGAAGCTGAAAAGCCTGCAGTTGCTTTGGCAGTTATCACGACGGCTACTGGTGAAGGAATCAAGGAATTGTTTGCTTCATCAGGTGCAACGGTTGTTATCGATGCTGAGCAAGCACCATCTACACAAGATTTGGTGAATGCCGTTAAGGAAAGTGGCGCTAAGGAAGCGTTGATTTTGCCTAACGACAGCAACATCTTTATGGCCGCTGACCAAGCAGTTGAAATTGCTGACGTGCCTGTTAAGGTTGTACGTACGCGTACCATCCAACAAGGTTTGACGGCGCTTGTTTTGGGTTACAACCCTGAAGGAACGCTTGAAGACAACGCTGAAGCAATGACCGCAGCTTTGGGTGATGTGAAGTCTGGTGCCGTAACGACGTCTGTCCGTGACACGACGTTGAACGGTTTGGAGATTCACTCAGGTGACGCAATTGGTTTGTTTGACGGTGAAATCGTCGTTTCAGTACCAAATGCTGACATTTACCAAGCAGCAGTTGAATTGCTAGGCAAGATGATTGACGAGGATTCAGAACTTGTGACGGTATACTACGGTCAAGGGTCATCTGAAGACGATGCAAACAAGCTTGAAGAAGCTGGTTTGGCAATCGACGAAGATTTGGAATTCGAGATTCACGATGGTGGTCAACCATTGTACCCAATCTTGATGTCAGTCGAATAATAGAGTAAATACGAAAGCGCCAACACGCTCGGAATTTCCGAATGTGTTGGCGCTTTTTGCTTATATTAAAGTTCGTTGTGTTGCTTGCGAGCTTGGAGCGGAGTTGTTCCATAGGCGGCCTTGAAATATTGCATGGCTAGGCGCTTATTGGTCAGTCCGTTTTTCATTAATAGTTCTTTGACAGGTTCGTCCGTTTGCAACAAATCTTGATAGAAGTGAGTGAGACGCACTTGATAGATATATTGCACTGGCGACAAGGCGATTTCTTATTTAAATAATCGGCTTAAATAATTTGGATTGTATGAAAACATGTCTGCGAGTTCACTGATGGGCAGCTGTTCGGCGTAATGGTCATTGATATAACTCAGTACTTCCTTCAGGTGATCCGTTTTCGTTTCGGGTGTTGTAACGGGTTCGGAAAACGTCGTAAAGAGTGCGAATAGCATTTGCAAAATCGTTGCCTGAAAGATGAACGGATAACCTGGAATCTTTGTGTCGTAGATATCACCTAAGATTGGAAAGTAGTCGGCGATTTTTTGATAATCCGAATCAGTCAGATCAAGATTGAAAGTTGTGTCTTCTGGATCAGGCCAATAATTCTTGATGAAGTCGATTGGAATTTGGAGCACATAGGCTTCGTTCGGCGTGTTGCTGACAGCGTGAATTGCCCCAGATGGCACGACGATAAATTGGCCATCGGAAATTTGGGTCATCGCATGGTTCAACGTAAACGTCAGCTCACCGTGAATTACATAAATAATTTCTAGACTGCGGTGCCAGTGAAAAGGGACCAAGCCGGGTTCATCCATTTTTGAATAGTAAAATCGAACCCCAACATCAGGGTTGTGTTGGACGGTTTCGTGATAAGTCTTTTTTGTCATAATCCTATTATCCCCGATAAATGACACAAAAACAGGCCAAAAAGGTTACAATTCTCACCTTCGAAAGGTATCTTTTTAACCAACGACCAGAATTGTATTGTCAATGTATCCGCTTACATTGTACTCTTGTTAAGTAATAACGAATGAAGAGATGACCCAAAGGGGAATATAAAAATGACAATGATTCAAAATCCAGTAATTCCAGGAATGGCACCAGATCCATCAATCATCCGCGTAGGTGAGACGTTCTACATTGCAACGTCAACTTTCCACTGGACACCAGGTGTTCAAATTTTCGAGTCAACGGACTTGGCAAATTGGACATTGATTGACCAAGTGTTGAAGAATGGTGAAATTAACTTGCAAGGAACAAACACACCAGCAGGTATTTGGGCACCACACTTGTCTTACGATGAAGCAACTGGCCGTTACTGGTTGGCTTACTCACACATGTTGAACATGGCTGGTCGCGAGTTCAACTCAGACTCATACGCGATGTGGGCAACTGATATCCGTGGTCCATGGTCAGAGCCAATTTACCTAACGTCAATTGGATTTGATCCAGCTATCTTCCACGATGAAGATGGCAAGCACTATGTTTCAATTTTGGAATGGGAGTCACGTACCGGTTATCAAGCACCAGGTCACATTGTGATTGCTGAAGTTGATCTTGAGAATGGTGGTATCATTGGTGATTGGCACCGTGTGACGCAAGGCTTCACAACACGTGGCGCTGCTGAAGCACCACAAATTTACAAGCGCGACGATTACTACTACTTGTTGATTGCTGCCGGTGGAACTGGTTACGGTCACGGTGTTGAAATCGGTCGTTCAAAGAATGTCTTCGGACCATATGAGGCACACCCATCTGGTGAGCCAATCATTACGTCTTCACCACAACACTTGTTCTCATTGGGCGACCCAGATGCTGGTCAATTCCAAATGTACAACCCTAACTCAGTGATGCAAAAGGCTGGGCACGGGTCATTGGTTCAAACACAAACCGGTGAATGGTACATCGCACACTTGATGTCACGTCCTTTGCCAGATACAACGTTGAACCCATTGGGTCGTGAAACGTCATTGCAAAAGATGGCGTGGACGGCTGATGGTTGGTTGCAAATGGCTGACGGATCAAACTTGGCGAAGATGGAAGTGCCAGGCATGACTGGTGTTGAATTTGAGAAGACAGCATCTGAAGACATTAATGAAACATTTGATTCAGAAACGATTGATAACCACTTCATGACGCCTTACCGTGATCAAACGGCGGCTTGGGTAAACACGACAGAAAACCCAGGTCACATGCGTATCTACGGTGGCAACTCATTCTTCTCACAAATGCAACCAAGCATTATGGCAACGTGAGCAACGTCATTTGTTTATGATGTTGAAACGGCCGTAACGTTCCAACCAGATCACTATTCAGAAACGGCTGGTTTGGGATTGTACTATGATGCCAACAACTGGTTCTACGCACGTTTGTACAAGTCATAGTCACTTGGTACGACGACGTTGAGCGTGTTACAAGCTAAGTTGGGCGACCGTGTTGAATACGTCTTCAACAAGGTACCAATGCCAGAGGGACACGTTGAATTGCGTATGCATTACGACTTCGGCCGTGCAACAATTTCATACCGTCGCAACGCTAACGAAGAGTGGACGGTATTGGTAGCTGACATCGACGTGGCTTACTTGTCTGACGAAGGTGTTAACGGTGAGCCAGGTGAAATTGGTGGCTTTACGGGATTGTTCAACTTTATTGGATCAGTCGACGCCCACCAACACGACAGCTTTGCTGATTTCGACTACTACACAGTAACAAACAACTAATACAAACCAATTTTGGGGATTCATTACCACGGGGAAACTATTATGAACATTAAACCCGGATTATTCATGCACTAAATTTTTAACCACAGCTAAATCAGTAAAATACGATAAATCACCTTGAAACTGCCAGTACCTTGGCACGGTTTCAGGGTGTTTTTTTCGATTGGGCGTTTTTTGA
>NZ_PVSN01000037.1 GCF_004766315.1 Weissella confusa
TGAAGCGTTATTTTTGATTGCCCAAGAAGCCAATGCAATTCTAAATTCCGTAGTAACTTTTGGCGGATTGAACAACACATCTGGCCCATGTGTTTCGTAGGCTGCAATGAGGAGGTCGAATGCCTTTTAGTCCAGACCATAACGTCTCGCTATCGACCTTTTGCTGTCTACTCCTAGAAAATATTCCTGGATAACTTTAAATTTTGTTTGTTTTGAAACTCTAGTCATAAAGAAAACCCCGAAAGTTAAAGTAACTTTCGGGGTACACCACATTATCTGGGGTGTTTTTTTGCGCCATTTGTCAAAAACTTCTAAAGAACAAGCAGATAATATGCATTTCACTTACAATTTAGATACAATGGATGTGTCCCGTAGGTGAGAGACACGGGACACCGAAAATCGCATATACACCCTTTAGGAGGCAAGAACATGGCAAACTACGATTACGATGTGCTGTATATTGGATCAGGACACGGAACGTTTGATGGTGCAA
Organism: Weissella confusa; assembly: GCF_004766315.1. Lineage (GTDB taxonomy): Bacteria > Bacillota > Bacilli > Lactobacillales > Lactobacillaceae > Weissella > Weissella confusa_A. The sequence goes on from NZ_PVSN01000037.1 coordinate 494, forward strand.
TTCCATTGGGAGCGAAAGGAAAGAAGGTTGGTGTTGTTGAACAAGATTTGGTCGGAGGAACCTGCCCAAATCGTGGTTGCAACGCGAAGATTGTCTTAGATTCACCAGTTGCAATGCAACGTCACTTGGAAGAAGTGCACGGTATTGTAAATGGCGAGACGACAATTGATTGGGCGGAAAGCCAAGCCCACAAGCATGACGTGATTGATGGCTTGCCAGCCTTCATTCAAGGTTTGATGGATTCAACAAATGTTGATGTTCTATTTGGTCGCGGTACGTTGGCTGATGCCCACACTGTGATGGTAAACGGTGAAGCGAAGACTGCTGATAAGATTGTCATCTCTACTGGGCTTCGTCCACACCGTTTGACGATTCCTGGCTCAGACTTGGCGCACGATTCAGAAGACTTTTTGAATTTGGCGGATATGCCTGAACGACTAACAATTATTGGTGGTGGTTACATCGCCATGGAATGCGCCACAATGGCAAATGCAGCCGGTGCAGATGTTACGGTTATTTTGCGTGGTAAGCAAGCTTTGAAGGCTTATCACCAACCATTCGTTGAACAAATCATCGCTGATTTGGAAAAGCACGGCGTGACCTTTATTCGTGAAACAGCCGTTGAAGCCATTGTGCAAGGGGCTGAAGGTTTGGTCGTTCGTGGCCAAGACTTGAACATCGAGACTGATTGGGTCCTTGATGCAACTGGTCGCGTACCAAACGTCGAAAACCTTGGTTTGGAAGAAGTGGGCGTTGATTACACGCCAGCCGGTATCACGGTGGATGATTACTTGCGTACGTCAGTGCCAAATATCTATGCGTCTGGGGATGTAATTGATAAGGTGCAACCAAAGCTAACACCAACGGCTGTCTTTGAGTCACTGTACTTGATGCACACATTTGCGGGTGAAACGACCGATCCGATTGTTTATCCAGCAATCCCATCAGTTGTCTTCACGTCACCACGTTTGGCTCAAGTAGGTGTAACCGTTGCCGAGGCGGAAGCCAACCCTGAGTTGTACACAATCGAGACAAACCACATCCCTGATGATTGGTATCGTCAAGTTGACAAGGAAACGATTGGCGACAACGTCTTAATCTTCGACAAGGCCCACAAGCTTGTCGGGGCAACTGAAGTGTCAAACAAGGCCGACGATGTGATTAATACCTTGTTGCCAGCCATTGAATTTAAGTTTGGCCCCGCTGAAATTGAGCGAATGGTTTACCTATTCCCATCAATTTCATCATCTGCATGGGGTCAATTGTAATAGTGCAAGTCATAACACGAGATCTGGTGTCAGGTCTCGTGTTTTCATATTTTAGACATACTTTTCACGTAAACTATCGATAATTAGCGTACTTAGGAGTTACTCATGACAAAACCTGTTAAAATCGGAACATTCATTATTCTGGTGAACTTTCTAATCTATATCGGGCTTGGTTTGCCAGATGCCATTATGGGGAGTGCTTGGCCGGCTGTCCGCCAAACATACCACGTGAATGTTGATTATGTCGGATATCTAACGATGATTAGTCTGGCGTTTTCATTTATTTCGACGTTGCTCTATCCAAAACTCGCTAAAGCGATGACGATGGCATCAATTATGCTTGTGAGCATGGGGTTTGTCATGATTGGTATTCTCCTGTTGCTTTGGGGAGAGGCCACAATTCTGCTTATTTTGGCGTCTGTGGCGTTAGGATTAGGACAAGGGGCAATTGATATTGCGGTTAATGACTATGCCGCCAAGCACTTCACAAGTGGTTTGATGAGCATTTTACATGGTATGTACGGTGTTGGCGTTACGCTGAGTTCGCTAATCCTTGCCATCAGTTTGCTATTCCCAACTGGCTGGCGCATCGGTGTCCTAATCATTGGCGTCTTGCAATTGTTGATTATGATGTTTGTTTATCAAACCCGCCGAGAATTCGCCGAAAAAGACAATGGTGTTGATACAGTGACGGAGACTAGCGGTAAATTGCGTGGGGCTGACTGGTTGCTACCAATCTTCTACTTTTTCTATTCAGTTGAACTAGTTGTCGGTAAGTACTTGTCTAGTTATGCCGTGGATCGCTTGAAGCTCTCAGAATCATTAGCAGCGAATGCCACAACGTTATTTTGGGCAGGATTGATGGTCGGTCGTTTCCTAACCGGATTAACAACGAAATGGTTCTCAAACAAGCAATTGATTTTGGGTCACATCGTGCTGACATTTGGTGGGATGGGGCTACTATTTGTACCGAATACAGCAGTGCTACTGTTCTCTAGTTTCGCGATTGGATTGGGACTCTCAGCGCTCTACCCATTGATGATGATGGTGCCGTATGAACGCCACGATGATCAAACGGCCAAGTTGATGGTTAGTCGCAACCTAGCGTTTTGCCAAGCCGGTATGGTGGTCTTACCACTAATCACTGGTTGGGTTTATCAAGCATCAGGGGCAACAACCATGCCGGTAATTGGGTTCGCATTGGTTGCAGTTATGCTCGGACTAACTGTGAAAATCCTAAAATAATAACAAAAAAGACCTCGGAACGACTATTCCGAGGTCTTTTTAATAGGTGATGTGACATGCACTAGTTTAGTAAAAGTGTTCTGCATGTTCGTTTGCGCACAGGCCACATCCCTAATTTTTTAATTACAACATCGTGATGATTTGCATCAAGATTGGCACAACAATCACGAATAGGACAGTAGACGTCGTGACAACGTTTGTTGCGTATTCAACGTCACCCTTAGCTTCACCAACCAAGATAGGCAACACAGCCAATCCAGGGGCAGCTGCTTGGATAATCAACGTACCTTGCTCAACTGATGGAATGTTCATCGCACCCTTAAACATCATCATGATAACAATCATAACGGCAGGAGCGAAGACAAAACGACCAAGCAAAGCAACGATTGTATCGCGATCGAAGTGGATTGACTTCAAACCAGCATCAGCCAAGACGATACCAATGTAAATCAATGACAATGGCGTTACGACACCACCAACCATTGAGAACGTCTTATCAACCAACGTAGGCAAAGGCAAATCTAGCAACAACCATACCAAAGCCACGATAAATCCTAGCAATGGGGCAGGCAACAACTTCTTCCAGTTGAACTTCTTGTCAGCGACCTTAGGACCGTCGTTTTGGATGAAGAAGATACCGATGGCCCACGTTGAAACCGTATTAGCCAAGTAGTAAACCAAGAAGAATGACAATGAGTGTTCACCAAACAATGCCAAGTTCAAAGGCAAACCAATGAAAATCGTGTTGGCATTAACGAACATGTTAATGAACGTTCCGCGACGACCCTCAGGCACCTTCATAATCTTTGTCAAAAGCCAGGCTACTAGGTAACCAAAGGCGAAAGAAATAATCACAAAGATCAATGAGCCAGAAAGTGAAATCAACTTAGAACGGGTCAAGTTGTCCAAAACACCAACGAAGATGTTCAAAGGCAACGCAACCTTCATAATCAAGAATTCGATATCGTGCTTGAATGAGTCTTGGAACTTACCACCATTGCGGAGGAAGTAACCCAAAGCAATCACGAAGATAATCTCAACAACAGATGAGATTGAAGTTAGCAATGCAGACATTTCCCAAATATCTCCTATATTCGATTAGTATTCAGGCGTCCATTGAGCAGCCTTAACAGCAGCTTCAACGTCGTCAATTTCAACTTGGTTCAAACCTTCAGCAATTGCTTGCTTAGCCACGGCAACCGCAACACGGAATGACATTTCTGACAAACGTGAAACAGGTGGCAAAACAGGGGCACCAGGTTGTGAAGCATCGACCATACCACCCAAAGCGTGGGCAGCGGCTGAAATCATACCATCTGACAAGACCTTAGCCTTAGCAACAATCGTACCCAATCCCAAACCAGGGTAAACCAACATGTTGTTAGCTTGTCCGATTTCGTAAGTTACGCCGTTTGAAGCCGTAACAGGATCAACAGGCACACCAGTTGCAACCAATGCCTTACCGTCTGACCACTTGATCAAATCATCTGGCATTGCTTCGTGCAACTTCGTAGGGTTTGACAATGGGAAGATCTTTGGGTGATCCGTGTTAGCAACCATTGCTTCAACGACTTCCTTAGTAAATGAACCAGGGTTAGTTGACGTACCAACCAAAACAGTTGGCTTAACAGCCTTAACAACTGACAACAAATCCGTCAACTCGTCAGCGTTCTCAAATTCTGAACGTGAACGGGCGAATGGCTTTTGCTCAGGCGTCAACGTTTCGTCATCGTCGAACAACAATCCTTGACGGTCAACCATGTAGAAGTGCTTACGAGCTTCTTCTTCTGACAAACCTTGTTGCATAAACTCAGCCAAGACACGGTTAGCAATACCCGTACCAGCTGAACCACCACCGTACGTCAAGTACGTTTGTGACTTGATGTCTTCACCAGTAATAGCCAAGGCACCCAAAACAGCTGACGTTACAACGATTCCAGTACCTTGAATGTCATCGTTAAACGTTGGCCAATCATTCTTGTACGTGTTCAAAATCTTCGTTGCCGTTGAACGACCGAAGTCTTCGAAGTGCAAGTACATCTCTGGGAACAATGATTGCGCCGTCTTAACGAACTTATCAATGAACTCAAAGTATTGGTCACCACGAACACGTTCGTGACGGTTTCCCAAGTATAGTGGGTCTTCCAACAATTCCTTGCGGTTCGTACCAGCATCAACAGAAACTGGCAAAACTGAAGCAGGGTCGATACCAGCGGCAGCCGTGTAAACCATCAACTTACCAACGGCGATATCAACACCTTGAACACCCCAGTCACCGATTCCCAAGATACCTTCAGCATCAGTGGCAACCAACAACTTAATGTCGCGGCCATCAGCAGCGTTCTTCAACGTTGCTTCGATGTTCTCTGGGTGGTTGATGTCCAAGAACGCAGCGTTTTGTGGGTTCACAAACAATGCTGAGTAGTTTTCAATCGTGTTTGCGATTGTTGGGTCGTAGACAACTGGCATGAACTCAGCAACGTGTTGATCTACCAAGTAGTAGAACAACGTGCGGTTCGTGTCGAACAACGTTGAAAGGAAAATACGCTTTTCAACGTCGTTAACCTTTGTTAGGTATTGGGCATAAGCTTGATCAGCTTGCTCTTGAATCGTTTGAACATGGGCTGGCAACATACCAGTCAAACCAAGTTCTGCACGCTCTTCCTCAGTAAAGGCAGTACCCTTATTCAAGAAGGGGTTGTTTAAAATCTCTTGTCCACGCATGGTGTAAACATCTCCCTTAAATCTATAAATAATTTCTTAACGGTGCCCAATCTACTACCTATAAATTTTTATAGTCAAATTAAACAGATATGATAAAATTTATGTATAACAACGAAAGAAGGGGTGTCGCAATGAACTTTAAAGACCTGTCTTACTTCTCTGCCCTGGCGGAGTTAAAGCAGTTCACAGCTGTGTCAGAGCAGTTTGGTGTCACACAACCAACTATTACGTACGCCATCAAGCGACTCGAAGAAGAGTTTGATAGCGAATTATTAGAACGACATGCGTCAAAAAAATCAGTGGAACTCACGCGAACCGGTGAACTGGTTTTGGACTTGGCCAAGCAGATTCAAAGTGAAATTGCGTTTACCAAGGAAGAAGTTCGCCTGCATTCTTTGAAAAAGTTACGTTTTGGTTTGCCACCAATTATCGGAACTTACTATTTTATGCCGGTAACCCGTCAGCTAGCTAAGCGTCATTTGCTGCTGAACTTCGAAGCGGTTGAAATGGGTAGTGCGGATTTAATGGCTCAAATTGCTGACGGAAAACTAAAATTCGGTTTGGTTGCTTCTATTGATCAAGTTCATATTCCTGGCGTTGTCGCTCAAAAGGTCGCATCATTTCCATTTGTGCTTGCGACAACAAATAAAGCTTTACCAGATGAAATGTACTTTGAAGACGTCGCTAACGACGATTTCATTCTGTTGAACGAAGGTTTCATCCACAGTCGGGTGTTTAAAGAGCTGACGAGCAGCACCGAAACATTCCCACGTATTCTTTACACAACTTCAAACGTCGAAGCTTTAAAAGGCGTGGTGAAGGAGGGGCTAGGAATGACCTTGATAACGACGTTAGCCCTACAGGAAACTGATCGCGACATGCACTTTATCAAGTTATTAAATGACGACGTACCAACGTTTGACATCTATCTGCTAGCTCGTGAAAGCGTCCATGTCAACGACGCCCGTGCTGACATCTTGCAGGTTATCCGCGAATATACTGATAAATAAGCGCTCATTCACTTAAAAATGTTCCCTTTTTGCAACACTCGCGCGCCGAAAGCAGGTATGATAGCCATACGAATTAACGAAACAAGAGGCAAATAATATGTACGAGGGTAAAGTTATTTTGGTCGCCGGTGGAACCGGGGCCGTTGGTGAGGGCATCGTCAAGTATTTAGCAGAGAATGGCGCAACCGTACTAGTGCCATCTCGTTCTGAAGAAAAAGCGTTGGATGCATTAGGATTTGTTGATCAACCATTCCGTAAGAACGTGTTCTACTTGTTCGGTGATATTTCAAATGAAGATGACGCACAAAAGATGCACGATGTGATTGTTGATAACTTCGAACAACTAGACGGCATGGTGTCATCACTTGGCGGTTGGTGGCAAGGTGCTGCCTTGACTGATATTACTAAGGCAGAGTGGGAAGAATTGATGCAAGGCTTGTTGACGGCTCACTTTGTTGCCAGCAAGACGTTGATGCCATTGCTTCGTCAAGGTGCGAACTACACGTTTATTAGTGGTGTTTCCGCAGAAGACGCTGCTTTCAGTAAGTTCTCAGGTCCAGTCGCACCAGCTGGGGCAGCCGCCCTCATGATGAGTGAGCTGTATGCTGTCGAGATGGCTGGACGATTCAACGTTAACTCATTGATTCTTGGCCCAGTTAACACACGTGTTCGTCCATCTTTGTACCGCAAGGATAGTTATGTAAAGTCAAAGATGGTTGGTGAACTAATCGGTGCATTGCACTTTGAGAACACTGAGTCGATGACTGGCCAACGTTTGCGTGTGCCTGACGTTGATGCCGCTAACGAGTACTTGACCAAGTGGCGCGCTTAATATTAAAAATAAAACTCACATTAAAAAATGCCGGATGACTTGAATCATCCGGCATTTTTCAGTTACTTTTTAACTTTCACTTTCGCATTAACGCGTTGCGCTTGCTTAAAGTATTTGGTCATCACGTGACTAACAGTTCCCCAATAATAGAACAACAGTGAGCCAGCAATAATGACCATGAAATCAAATGGATAATGAATCCAATTTTGACCGTTAAATTCTTTCGATCCGATGTATGACATGATTGAGATAAAAATCAAATAACCAATCATCCAGAAACTACCTTCAAACGCACGTTTCGTCTTGTTGAAACCAGTGCGCCACTCGTAGTAAAAGTAGAAAGGCAATCCGAGCAAGATAACTAAAATAACTTGAACTGTCGTGGGCCACATCGCCCAGTAAGTCGCAAGTGATGCCAAAACAAACGATAGTGGCGCCATAATTTTTAGAATCTTACCGCGGAATGGGCGATTAAACTCAGGCGCCATTTCACGTAATGAAATAACTGTGACGGGGCCAGTTAGGTAGGCAATCAACGTTGACGTTGAGATAACACTAGCTAGCGTTCCCCATGAACGGAAAATAGACACCATCAGCATACTGAGAATGGCATTAACCACCATCGCGATACGTGGTGTACCGTATTTTTCGTTAATCTTACCAACGAATTTTGGAATATGGTTATTAGAAACCATGGCCGCCAACGTAGGACTAGATGACGCTACGAATGAGACCCCAGTCCCAAATGGTGAAACGAAAACATCCATGTACAACAACACTGAAAGCCAATGAATACCAAGCAAAATTGCCAAGTCAGCAAACGGTGATGCAAAGTTAATGCCATGCCAACCGCTAGCTGCAATCATGTCAGGCTTCAAAGCTGTGATAAAAGTGCTTTGAAGCAGGATGTATAACACACCACTAATTAATAACGAATAGACGATACCGCGACCGATGTTTTGCTTAGGGTTTTCAATCTCACTTCCCATGTTGATAACCGTTTGAAAGGCGTTAAATGAAAAGATAATCCCCGAAACAGTCGTGGCTGCAAAGATTGGTGCTGTACCATATGGCATAAACTCATGTAATGATGTCCCGTAGTTTTCTGGGTGAAAACCCGACATCGTCAACATGATGATCGTTAGCAACGGTACCCCAATTTTAAAGACTGAGATTAAGCTCGTAAAGTTCGTTAATAGCTCCACCGACCAATAATTCAGCAACGTGAACACAGCGATGAAAAAGAAAACAGCTAACAATCCTTCTGATGTAATTGACCCGTTCGCCATGAAGCTCTGCGTCCATTTTGCCCATGACCAGGGCCATGAACTCATATACTGAACAGCTGCGACTGACTCAATTGGAATCAAAGTAATTAAAGAAGTCCAGTTTGCCCACGATGCAATGAATCCGAGCAATGATCCGTGGGTATACTGTGCGTATTTACTCATTCCACCAGATTGGGGGAACATCGTACCAAGCTCAATATAGTTATAGGCGATTGTTCCGATAACAATACCGCCAATTACCCAGGATATGATAGCGGCTGGACCTGCAACTTGAGAAGCTTCCCAAGCACCAAATAGCCAACCTGAACCAATGAGAGAACCAAGTCCCAACATAACAAGCTGGAATAACCCGATTTTCTTGGTCTTTTTTGAATTTTTCATGTGACCTCCTCGCACATGTACGAGTAACAGCTTACCAAAAGTTCACATATAAATCTAATTTCCGGAACTAAAAAAGCCTGATTTTTAGGACAACCAGGCTAGGCAACTTATGCTATTAATATAATTTAAGCTGCATCTTCTTGACGCCAAACGAGGTCGGATACGCCATTCACAAGTGGGCGAACCACGAAAAGCAATAGTGGAATCGCGAAGAGTAGCGTGTGGGCCCATTGAATAAAGTAGGAATGAATCAAGTGATGCGTGTCGTAGTGGTGGGACATGTACAACCCGTAGAATGACATAATCGAAACGTTACCAGTGACAATGAACACTGCCATCGAGTGACGACGCGGAATTAGGCGACTGAACCAAGCTGGCAAGACATTGTGTAGCTTAACAACCAATGGCAAAGTCACGTTTTCCTTCAATAGGAACGCTAGTATGAACGTCAACGGTACAATAGTTAGTGTCGCAAGAATTGTTTTCTCATGCCAACCTGCAACCCAAGTACCGTTCCAAATACTAATTATCGTCACCATCATCAACGTTGTGACGATACCCAAAATAAATGATCGTTCAAAAAAGCGTTTCATAAAAATCCTCCATGGAAAAAATAAGTGTTTTTCCAAATTACCATAACTAGGAGAAGTTTAACAAGGTTGTCCTGAAAAACGCTTATTGCCGATAAGGAGTGATTTTGCTATGCTGTAGGTTAGTGGTTCGTAACCATCCCACTCAAAAAAACTAGGAGAGAATTAAATATGGACACGAAAAAGCGCTCTTTTTCAGCGCGTGATATTTCACTAATTGCCGTTATCGCAGCTTTATATGCTGTCGCAACTGTGGCTTTGCCATTTGCCTCATACGGCCCATTCCAACTACGCTTTTCTGAAGGCTTTAACCATTTGGTCGTCTTCAACAAGCGCTACATCATCGCTTTGACGATTGGTGTATTTATTGCCAACATTTGGTCACCATACGGCATTGTCGACATGATTGTCGGTACAGCTGGGACATTGGCTATGACCACGATGTCTTACTTTGCCACGCGCAAGGTTAAGAGCGTGGTTAAGCGACTAGCAATTAGTACCGTTATCGATGCATTAATGATGTGGGTTATTGCCGCCGAGTTGTACTTTATGGCCAAGACGCCATTCTGGGTAACATTTGCTTGGACAGCCCTCGGTGAGCTAGCAGCTTTGATTATCGGCGCTGTTATCTTCTACATTTTGAGCAAGCGCGTTGATTTGGAAAAGTAATGATTACACAAGATTATAAAAATCAAACCATTTTGTTAACTGGGGCTGCATCAGGGATTGGATTGGCCCAGTTAAACACCTATTTAGATGCTGGGGCGACGGTCATCGCAATTGATAAGCAACCAATACCGGTTACGCACGTTCGTTTGACACCATATCAACTAGATTTAAGTGATATGACCCAGCTAGGCGAGTGGATTGCGTCGCATAACGTCGAACTAAGCACTGTTGATATCTTTCTCAGCACCGCTGGTGTATTAGATGCATTTACACCAGCCTTAGACACCGACTTTGCAGCTATTCAACAATTGATGAACGTCAATGTTAACGCTGCTGTACAATTAAGTTTGGCTCTCTTACCACACATGGTGATACGCCAAGCTGGACAAATGGTGTTCATGGCCTCAATCGCCGGGCAAATTGCTGGTGGCGGCGGGGCAGCTTACACGATGTCAAAGCACGCCTTAGTCGGCTGGATGAAACAATTGGCTTTGGATTATGCTGATCAAGGCGTTCATATTAACGCGATTGCGCCCGGTGCCATCAACACACCAATGAATGCGGCTGATTTCGCCGGCGATGGTGCAATGGCTAAGCAGGTTGCTGCTGAAACCCCCGTTAAACGTTGGGCAGTTGCGCAAGAAGTTGCTGATATGACGTTATATCTCACGAGTCCAGAATCAAGTTATGTGCAAGGACAAGTGTTTACCATCGATGGTGGGTGGACAATTAAATAGCATGCCAAAAAGGAGACCTCATACGAGATCTCCTTTTTTCTACATAACAGTCATGTTGACCAAGTATTCGAAATACATCAAATCTGGTGTGACATCAACCATAAAATTGTCGTTTTTGTACAACAACAAGCGCCAATCGCTAATTTTGTCGTTGTTACGCTCATCGATAAATTGGTTCAGTGAGCCATCATTGTTTAACAAGATATAGCCAGCGTATTCATCAAGTACAGCCGGCAAGTCAGTCGTACGACGTTCAATCTTGGTTGTGCCGGGTTCATACAAGGCAATCGTGAACTCACCGATTTCTGGACGCGTGTTATCAAAGTACCACTTAAACGCCATCAAATCGTTCATCGTTAGACCAATATTCATTAAGTAGTCCACACTGAGGCGGAAGTGGATTGGCTCAACCATGTCAGGTAGGGCTGGCACGTGGAATTTATCCGCGTAATATTCAGAAAAACGTTGCCACATCAAGATTTCAGGCTGCTTTTCCCCTGATTCATAGGCGCGTAATTCATCTGGTGACAGTTGTAGTGCAGTGCTTACTTCAGTGGTTCCCAATTGAAAGAACTCACGAATCGTTTGTAGATTATTCATGCCACTATTATATAGCAATTTTTTGAATTGTCATATCTGGGACTAATTCAAAAAACGCGTATTCTTAGCTTTCCAATCTTCCAATTTGATACCAACCCAAAATCCATAGATACCTAGCGTAATAATCATCAGTAATAACCACTTGATCCAATTGCCAAATAGACCAACCGCAGACCCGTTAAACTGCATGCGGTGACCGTCAATAACAGTGTGGTTAATCTTCCAACCGTACACCATCACTAATGCCCAAGGGTATAGAATACCAGCAGAGAACACAGTGACAATAAACCCTAAAACGCTCCAACCAATTAGCGATAGCAAACCACCATCAAAAAACGATTGACGGCCAAACTTAGTTTCTGGTCCCATAAAAATACTCCCGTAGCTTTTTACATCAGTCCAATCTGGACATGAATACACCTAGTGTAGAAAACCATGGTATGTAAATCAAGCCGTTTTTCAGTCAAAATATATACTCTCATAGCAGAAAACAATAAAGCCTCGAACGCAACTTAATTTAAAGTCGTGTTCGAGGCTATTTGATTAATTACTATTCATGTCCAAAATGGCGTCAAAGACTGCTTGTGGCAATTCGATGTCGCTCTTCTTTTGACCTTGACGGCGCAATTGTTGTTGCTTCTTTGAAACCTTGGTTCCAGAAGCAGCGGCCTTACGTAGCGGTGGCACATCGGCACGGGCGATGGCACGACCTTCAACGATGGCTTGAACTGGCATTGATTGCAACTTGCGTGGAATCAAATCCTTCAGCTTAGACACAATTTCAGTTCCGACACGATCAACCTTTGAGCGGTGCATAACGAAAGTCAATGCATCAACCTTAGCGTAGTCAACCGCAATATCGATTCGAACCAAATCTGACTCTTGGTATGAATCAAACTCCGTTGAAAGGGTAGCAAATCCGTGTGATGCTGACTTCAACTCATTGAAGAAGTCATAGGCGATTTCTGAAATTGGCATGCGGTAGGTAACCATCAACATTGAACCAATCGTTGCCAAGTCCACCAATTCACCACGACGACCTTCAGCCAAGCGCATAATGTCGTTCAACATTTCGTTTGGCAACGTCATCTTAGCCAACATGTAAGGCTCTTCAACCTTCACAATTTGACCGTAATCAGGGAATTGGATAGGGTTTTCAACGTAAATTGGCTCGTCTTCATTCTTAACCGTTACGCGGTACGTTGAATTTGGCATGGTTGTCAAAACATCAAGTCCAAACTCTTCTTGCAAACGTTCACGGATAATTTGCAAGTGGAAGATTCCCAAGAATCCACCACGAAATCCCATCCCCAAAGCCTCAGATTGCTCTGGCTCATATTGGAAGGCGGCATCATTCAAACCAAGCTTCTCAATACCAATCTTCAAGTCCTTAAACTCACTACCACGAGGGTAAAGACCGGCATAAACCATTGGCTCAACGTCTTGATAACCAGGAAGTGGCTCGGCAACCGGATCATTAGCCAGCGTAATCGTATCACCGACACGAACCGCCTTGGCATCCTTGATACCAGTCACAATAAACCCAACATCCCCAGCCTTAAGCGTATCAAGTGGCGTCATCAAAGGTGAGAAGACACCCATTTCTTTGATTTGTGACTTAATCTTGTTGGCCATGAGCAACACGTTGTCTGAAGACTTCAACTGACCATCAAACAAACGCACTTGAACAATAACACCCTTGTAAGGATCGAACTTTGAGTCAAAGACCACAGCCTTCAACTTACCCGTTTCATCACCTTGTGGGGCAGGGATACGGTCACGAATCGCTTCTAGAACCGCATCAACACCCAAACCACTCTTGGCTGAAATCTTGAGGATATCTTCTTCCTTAAATGACTCATCCAAATCAAGCAATTCTTCAATGGTCTTATCAACTTCAGCAGCCATGTTATCAATCTTATTAACGATTGGAATAATAACCAGGTTGGCAGCCTTAGCCAAACGGTAATTAGCAACCGTTTGGGCTTGCACACCCTTAGTGGCGTCGACCAAAAGTAACACACCATCAGTTGCTGACAATGAACGTGAGACTTCATAGTTAAAATCGACGTGGCCTGGGGTATCAATCAAGTTATATTGATATTCAGTTCCATTGTTATCAATGTAGTAGTTTCGCACAGTACGAGACTTAACCGTGACACCGTGGGCCTTTTCAACACTCAAATCATCAAGTAGTTGGGCTTCAGTTTCACGTTCTGATACTGTGTTTGTCATTTCCATAATACGATCGGCCAAAGTAGACTTACCGTGGTCGATGTGCGCAATAATTGCAAAATTGCGAATTAAATCTTGTCTCGTTGACATTATTTCTCCTAACATTCCCAAAAATGTATCTTACTGATTGTAACATTTTGCAACCATGAGAACAAAACCGTGTCAACATCGGTACGAAATTCTTTGTTTTTTTCGGAAAGGACCCTTAATTGTTTATTTTTAATTAGTTCATTAAATGCTAATATAAATCTCATGAAGGAAAGAAAGCGTCTATTATACAAACACGGGGGATGTAGATATGGAATACTCTACTGGTGAAATGGGCCCAAGCACCTTGCATTACACGTTCGAAAAAGCCAACGCTGCAGATTTTGCAGTAAACGGGGTGGCTGAAGTCGTACAACCAAAAATTAACGACAAACTTATCGAACACTATCTAGATTTGTGCGAACGTCATCCAACTTGGACGTTTGGCCAGATTGCAAGTGGCTTGCACGTCGATGCAGCAACTTTGCGGCAACTAGAAACAGTCACAAACAGTAAATTACGCTCTGCCAAAGTCAGGTAGTTGCTAACGCTCGAACTAATTTCGGGCGTTTTTTTATTTTTTAGATAATATATGTCCCGTATTCCTTATCTTTTTACAGCAGAACCTGGTATGATAGACATTATTGAAATTTTTAAATAAGGGGCTTCCAATGAACGATCAAAACAAACTGAATCGTACAATGACGCTTTTGCCAGCCATTTCGACTGTCATGGGAACTGTTATTGGAGCGGGTGTCTTTTTTAAAGCATCTAGTGTTGCACAATCTACTGGTTCAACCAGTATGTCTCTATTCGTTTGGATTTTGGGTGGTTTGATTAGTTTGGCTGCCGGGTTGACCGGTGCTGAACTCGCTGCCGCATTGCCACAAACTGGTGGAATGTTGGTCTACATCGAACGAGCCTATGGTAAGTTACCAAGTTACTTGCTAGGTTGGGCACAAATTGTTGTGTACTTCCCAGCAAGTGTGGCAGCGAAGGGGGTTATCTTCGGTACCCAAGTCGCCAACTTGTTCCACTTGCCAACGAGTGCGATTATTCCGGCAGGAATCATTGCTGTTGCATCAGTCTTTTTGATTAACTTGCTTGGATCTAAGATTGCTGGACAATTCCAATCAATTACGTTGTTCTTTAAGTTAATCCCATTGGCATTGATCATCATCTTTGGTTTGCTACAACCAGGTGGTGTTGATGTTAGCTTGTTCCCAGTTGAACCAGGTTCACAGGCCGGTTCATGGGCTACGGCTGTCGGTGCCGGACTTTTGGCCACGATGTATGCCTATGATGGATGGATTCACGTTGGTAACATTGCCGGTGAAATGAAGAACCCACAAAAGGACTTGCCACGTGCAATCGCCGGTGGGTTGATTGGTATCATGGTCATTTACTTGCTTGTTAACTTTGTTTACTTGCACTCATTGCCATTGTCAGCTATCTCAGGAAATGAAAACGCCGCTAGTGATGTGGCGCAACACATTTTCGGTGGCTTTGGTGGTAAGTTGATTACGATTGGTATCTTAATTTCAATCTACGGTACGCTAAACGGCTACACGATGACGGGAATGCGTTTGCCATATGCCATGGCCTTGGAAAACGAGTTGCCATTCTCAAAGCAATTGGTTAAGTTGAACCGTTACCAAATCCCATACGTGGCTGGTATCTTCCAACTTGTTTTGGCTATTGCTTTGATGTTTATCGGTGGTTTCGACATGCTAACTGACATGTTGATCTTCGTTATCTGGCTATTCTATACGTTGGTATTCGTTGCCGTTATCAAGTTACGTATTACCGAGCCTGATTTGCCACGACCTTACAAGGTGCCATTGTATCCAGTCGTACCAATCATTGGTATCGCTGGTGGGGTATTCATCATTGTCATGACATTGATTTCAGAGTTCCAACTTGCCATGATTGGTCTGATTTTGACTCTAGCCGGATTGCCATTGTACTTCTACATGCAATCACGCAAGCGTCGTCAAAACTAAATCACGCAAAAAACAGCAGATTAATTGCCAAACGGCAGTTGGTCTGCTTTTATTTTTGCCGTATACTAATACTCTGACTATAAGAAAAGTGGGGCGTCTTATGCCAACATTCATCAAAAAAATACTATCTGACAAAACTTTAGCGATTACGACTATCTTGAGTGTTATCGCATTACTATTTGGCCAAGTGGCGTGGACGGATATCAACGTTCATACAATTGTGGCGTTGGCCGCCTTGTTGCTACTAGTCGGTGTGTACGAGCGAACTGTGTATTGGTGGCTATCGCGACGACCATTATCCAAAAGAGTCGCACGACGCGCCAAGTTATTTTAGTGACGTTGTTGCTGTCGTTCTTCGGATCAATGATTTTCACCAACGACGTGGCCATTCTAACGCTCGTACCAATTTTTGTGACCATCGCCCGCAAACTTGAGCTAAAGATGGTGTTACCAGTCATCTTTATCACGATTTTTGCGAACCTAGGCAGTGCGTTCACACCATTTTGTAATCCACAAAACTTGTATCTGGCATCACACTATCATTTAACGCTAGGGCACTTTTTGCAACTGTCACTACCAATCGGCGTGATTAACTTGGTGTTCTTGTTACTCAGTCCGTTTGCCTTTAAAAACGACCCAATCAATGACATCGAACTAACTGCAACCCCATTAGAAAAGCGGACTGTTATCATCTTGGTGATTAGCACACTGTTGGTACTAGCCGGCATTTTAAATCTCTTCCCAATCTGGGGTGCCTTGTTAGTCAGTGTCATCACGGCATTGCTCCTTAACCGCCAAACATTTGGTCAAATCGATTATGGCATTCTACTGATGTTCGTCGAGTTCTTCGTCATTGTGGGGGCGCTCAGTCGCATTGACTGGGTATCAGACATGATTAAACTTGGCATGACGACACCGGCGATGACATTTATCACGGGGGCCATCTCCAGCCAATTCATCAGTAACGTACCGGCAGCCGTGCTGTTGTCAAACTTCACGAGCCACGTTTCACCATTGTATCTTGGGGTGACAACTGGTGGATTAGGCACATTAATTGCATCGTTGGCCAACTTACTCGCTTGGCGCCAATTTGCGCAACACACGAGCGATCAATCATGGCATTTCCCATTGCGCGCGATGCTGATTAACGGCGGACTACTCATTATCTAATTGATTATTGGGTTGCTACTGATTATGCTAAAACTTAACTAACAACGCGTCAATGGAGGTGGCACTATGCAAGGACTACTATTACCGTTAATCGGCCTAATTTTGTTGGCCATCATCACATTTTTTGTCACATTGGCCGGCAAGCACCGTCGTCCGCAGCTACCAAGCGAGCGTGAGTTACAGCAAGCTGAATTCAAAGAAAAGCACGAAAACAAAGAAAACTGACAGCACCTTAAGAAAAGGTGTGCTTAAAACCGCAGCAATCAACGCAATCTCGTTCCTCTTGTATAATATAAGGGTTAATAAAAAGCGAGTAGGTTTTAGGATATGCGAAAAAACGTCAGTATCATTTTTAGCGTCCTCATAATCATGGGGGCGTTTATTTTTTGGGGTCTCACGACGCATCAACATATTAGTTCCGACTTAAGCCCCGTTAAAAGCGATGATGTGAAGGTGCCTTACGGAGGTGCCTCTCAACAACCATTGTATTCAGATAAAGAATTTTTGAATCGCATGTCACCTTATCCAGTGATGCATGATGATTTACAATATGCGATTGCATTGCCTGGTTTACAAGGGGCCTGGTCGCTCAAAGCTGGTCAAGCATCTGTCGATAAGCACCAACTTATTAAGGTCGACACTTTGGACCCACAGGGTATCGCAGTTAGTCGTAATGAAATTTTTATCTCTGCCTACGATCATGCACCCAAAGCAAATTCAGTCATCTATGTTCTCAATAAATGGACTGGTCGTTATATTAAGACTTTGGTGCTCCAATACCAAGATCATGCTGGTGGCATTTCATATGATCCTGATCATCAATTGCTTTGGGTAGCTGGCCACAACGGTAAAGACTCTGTGCTATACGGCATTGCGCAGGCGGATATCGATAACTATGATATTCGCACCAAGTTGCCCATTGGATATCAACAGGATTTCACACTTAAAACGGCTATTAACGCCTCAACTGTGGCTTACTATGATGGGGCGCTTTGGGTTGGGTACTTCACCCGCAGCGGTTTGGGAAATATTCAAAAGTTTGCGATTAACGGGGACTCCAATGCAACGCTGATGGTCGGACAACCAGTTGGTGATAAAGATCCATCAATTGTGGCGGGTAATAAGCTATACGAAAGCGTCCCTGAGTTGCAAGGCATATCTGCGAATAGCAGCCATGTGATGATTACATCGTCATTTAGTAATGCGGACTCTAAGTTGGTTCGATTCGATAAAGGCGATGACGGCAAGATGACTAATGGGATGTACGTCACCATGCCACCATTTTTAGAAGGTGTTAATTACGATGGGGATATCGACCGTTTTTATGCCTTGTTTGAAAGCGCAACACCGGTGTACCGAATCAAGACGAAGGCGGTAGTTGATCGTATCGTTTACATCGACCCTAAAACATTCAATAAGTACGCCTTACCTTATAAAGAATTGCGTAATCCACTTGGCTTTAACTTAGCTACGAACACCAGTCAGACACAAAATCCAGCGTGGATTTATCACAAATAAGCGTTAGTCATGAGGGGGATAACATGAAACGGCTACATTTCGGCATCGGTATTGCTGTCATCACGATTGTCGCAGTGGGTGCTTTTATTGGTTTGAATGAACCAAATAAAGTGGCCCAAGAAAAAGCACCAACCACCAAGCATCAAAAGCCTATAAAGGTTGATGTCAATCAAACTGTTGCGCCATCAGGTGCTTTAGGGACTCAGATTGATCAACAGGTAAAGGGGAGTCATCATAGTGGCACACTCTTGGTTGCCCAAAACGGCAAAATCATCATCAACCAAGGATATGATTTAGCCAATAAATCAGCAAATACGCCTACAACTGCAAAATCACTATACGGTATCGCGTCAATTCAAAAGAATTTAACAGCCATCCTAGTCATGCAGCAAGTTGCAGCTGGTAAAATTCACCTAACAGACAAAGTAAGCCAATATTTGCCAGAATTACCCGACGCCGACACGGTCACTGTACAACAGTTGTTGAACATGACAGCTGGGTACAACCAGGTTGGTAAGACTGAAGCCAAGTTGGATGAAACCGGCTATGTTGATTTTGGACTCAAACATCTAACCATGGATCAACGTGGCGCCTGGTATTATTCAGCGGGCAATTACGTCGCCTTGGTTGGCATACTACGTCAAGTGACTGGTAAGTCATACGAACAACTACTAGACAATACTTTTAAAAAGAACTTTGCCATTGACTACACGAACTATAATGATTTCATCACTAGTCCTAATCGTGTTGAAAATTACGGGACTGATGGTAATCCATATTTCGACAACCCAAGCATTTTCAATCGCGAAGTCGGCACTGGTAGTATTGAAATGACGGCTGGTAATTTATACAAGTTGTTGCATGAAGAACTAGCTGGTAAGTTGATTAATAAGACCTTGCTGCAACAGATGCTTGTGACCGGTCCGAATGAAAACTATGCCGCCGGGATGTATGACGATGGTAATGCGTACTGTCTCCATGGTGTTTTGCTAGGGTTTGAACCTTCCGTTAAAACGACCAAGGATGGTAAAACGATGGTCATTTGGTTAAGTAACGAGAATAAGGCGCAGACCAAAGAAAACTACACAATGGTCAATCAACTCTTTGACATGGTAACTGCTAAGCCGGTCACACAATAATACGTAAACAAAGCTCACCGTAATTGGTGGGCTTTTGTTTTAGGGGTTTTGATTGGTAATTCGCTAATACTCATCGTTATAATAATGGCAATAATTGTTATGGACGAGGGGAATGCAATGATAATACGACCATTAGAGAAAGTAGACTTAGAGTTTATCTATCAACAAGAGAACACCCGCAATGCGATGGCATTGTGGTTTGAGGAACCTTATTCTTCATTTGACGAGTTAAGCCTGCTATACGATAAACACATCTTAGACCAGAGCGAACGACGTTTTATTGTTCAAGAAGATGACGGCACGCCGGTTGGTGTTGTTGAGATTATGGATATCGATTTGCTGCATCGAACTGCTGAGATTCAGGTATACATCAACAGCGCTTTCACTGGAAATGGCTATGTCACAAAGGCAATGGCTTATGGTGTGCGTTATGGGTTTAACAACTTAAACTTACACAAGCTATACCTGTATGTTGATGTGAAAAACGCCTCTGCGATTCATATCTACGAGAAGCTAGGCTTCCGAAAAGAAGGGACGTTGATCGAGCAATTCTTTGCCGAAGGGCAATATCACGATTCTTATTTCATGGGGATGTTGCATAACGAATACCGCGATTGGGTTGCTAACCACCAATAATTTTTCGCCCACATTAAGAATGTGGGCTTTTTACTATGGTGAATTGTCAATTCAACCGGAACACTTGAGATAAATAATATTCTTTAGCCGATCTCCAGCCGAAAAGCTTTCGAGGTCGGCTATTAATTTGCTCAACCATTTGTTCAATGTATTCGTCTGAATAATCTTCGATTGCAGTCCCTTTAGGGACGTACTCACGGATTAGCCCATTTGTATTTTCGTTGGTCCCACGTTGCCATGGAGCGTGGGGATCAGGAAAGTAAAACTGGACATCGAATTTCTTTGTTATCTCATCTTGCGCACTGAATTCATTTCCGCGGTCTGGAGTTAAAGTCTGTATCTGACTGGTTGGAAGGGAATCTAGCATTGAACCTATGATTCTCGGCGCTGATGTCAAGATTATGGACAGGTTTTTTCGGCACCGAGAGGTGCCGGACTCCGAAAATTTTTCAAAACCCGGATTTCAGCTTAAAAAGGCGTCATTTCTCGGTGTTTTTGTAGGTAGAACAGGGCCGAGACCTGCCGGTGAGAAAAAAACAGGTGGTATAGATTGTGAACCATCCGGATTTCACAAGTTGTATCGTGCAACAAATAAGCCTTCACAAGGCGAATTTTTGAAATTCACAAGTGACGGCTTATAAACGGCGTCGTGCCGGTTAGTGCCGATAACCGTGATTAAGTAAACCAGACATTGGTCTAGGCGGCCTGAAGCCAATCAGTGCGTGAGTTGATGCGACTGTTGTTGTACCAGTTCACATACCACTCGACAGACATCCGGACATCATCAATGGTCCTGTACTCTTCGTGATAAATCATTTCGCGCTTGATGAGCGAATGGAAGCTCTCGATACGAGCGTTATCGTAAGGATGCCCCTTACGGGAGTAAGAGTGATTTATTCCAGAGTTTTGTAATGTTCCTTCGAACAGGCTAGAAGTGTATTGGCTTCCCATGTCGCTGTGAATCATCTTTGGCTTACCGTTGGCTCTTAGAGCCTTAA
>NZ_PVSN01000076.1 GCF_004766315.1 Weissella confusa
CCAACACAGCGGGCAATCTCACGAGAGATTGTCGAAGCGCTTCTACCAATTTCTTTTGCAATGCTACGCATTGACAACCCTTCTCTGAGTAAAACTTCTATACGTCCGCGATCAAATGCGGTAAGCTGATGATAATGACTCATAATGTTTCCTCGCGTTCTGTATGTTCTAGACAAACTACATTTTACGCTGGTTCATTATGAGTCAGTTTTTATTTAGCTTAGTGTTGCACTTGAATTGTAAATTCAAGTATAAAAAAAGACCCACATTGCTGTGGATCTTTAAGTAAAAATCTATCTTAAAAATCTGAAACCGTGAAGCGCTCACGGACGTGCTTTGGTGTTTCGATTTCATCCAAAATACCAACCGCCATGTTACCTGCCGTCACGTGTGACTTGCCGTCTTCAGCCAACAACAAGTCATCCTTAGCCGTACGGTGAGCCGTAGCTGGACCTGGCACGAAGTTTTGTTGTGGTGAAACAGCCGTCCAGAAGACATCTGGTGTTGCACGCAAAATTTCTAGTTCAAGAACACCATAACGAGGCTCGTCGATCCAAGCTTCGTTACCAGGCAATTCCTTCAAGAAGTCAAACAAACGTGTGCCGTTTGCTTGGACAAGCGATGCGGCACCTAGGATGAAAATGATGCGCGTTTGCAAACGACGGAACTCGTGTAGCAAATGCGTCAACGCATCCAAGTTCAAGTAGGCATCCTTGTGGTTGGCAAACGCATTAACCACCACATCGAATTCCTCGAACACGTCAGCGTGCATCTCGAACAAATCACCTACCAAAATCGTCGCATCTGCCCCTAGCTTTTCGCGTGCCTTATCAGCATCACGGACAATCGCTGTGACAGCATGTCCGCGCTTTGTTGCTTCTTCAAAAACTGCTTGACCGGCCATTCCGGTTGCCCCAATTACTGCAATCTTCATAATCATTACACTCCCGCGCTTATTTTTCGTTAATTACATTGTACCAAAGCAGCTTAATCATTTGCGCGGATTATTTGACGAACCTGGTTATCAAGCACCTTCAATTTCGTATCATCCGACTTTGTGATGATATAGCTGCCATCGTCTTGCTTGACGATAGCCTTAACGGTCTCAGCGTTCTTAGCGACCGTTTGCGTTCCTGGCAAAATATAGACGTCACCATTGGTGATATCAATCTCAACCACGTGATTTGACTTGCTCGTTGCTGACTTACTTGCTGATTTCTTAGCTGATGTTGGCTCATTTTGCACAAACGCACTGCGCGCTGCCCAAAAGACACCAAACAACATTAAGAACAACATGAAAATAGCCGTAAGTCGCTTCACCCATTTTCCAGCTGTGTTTTTCTTTTTCTTAGCCATTGTGTCGTACCTCTCCCATTTAACTCTTTAGTAAAAGATACCATAAAAAGGGGACAAACCCGTGCTACTGAGTTTGTCCCCTTCATCGTGTTATTCAAATGTCGTGTGTTCGATCGTTTTAGTCTTCTTCATCCTTCTTACGACGCTTTGCTGCGAGCAACAAAAGGGTTGATGAGAACAAGAAGATTCCCAAAGCCATCAAACGCCAATCATCCTTATAACCCGTGTTTGGTAACGTACCAATACGCGCTGGTTCAGTTGCATAAGCCAATGAGTAAACCGTTGGCGTTTGCGCACGAACCGCTGCTGGCTGAGTCACGTATACCGTTTCGACAGTTGGTACTGGTACCGCCTGCGTTTGTACTTCTGTAACTGTTTCCGTCTTCGTCTCAGTAACCGTTTCAACGGCTGGGGCCGGCGTTGGTGCTGACTGGTTCGTTGGGTGTTGAACCGGTGGCACAACCACATTGCGCGCCTCAGCTTCAGCAACTGCTGCTTGCAAGGCCTTAATTGCAGCCTCAATATCAGCCGCCAAGTTGCTTGAACTGTCCTTAGCTGCCGCTTCCAAGATAGCTTGCAAACGATCCAAAGCCTTTTGTACAGCTGGATCACCAGCGACAGACGACTTCTTTGCAGATGTAATCGCCTTATCGGCCGATTGGTTTGCATCCGTTCGCTTTGCCTTTGCGTCATCAAGTGCTGTCTGCAAAGCCTTTGTCGCTGCTGTAATTTGCTCAGCTGATGCATTTGGATCGTCCAATACCTTCTTCAAAGCAGTAATCGCATTTGCGACTTCAGCTTCGTGTGATACCGGTGCTGTCTTTCCAAGCAAATCATTGGCTGCATTACGAGCTGCTTCAATGGCGTTGTTAGCCGTTGCTACGGCAGTCTCCAAAGCCTTTGTGGCCGCTTCGATATCGGCCGTCAATGCATCAGCGTTATCGCCAGCTGCTCGGTTCATGATATCTTGCAACTTCTTCAAAGCTTCTTGGACTGCTGGTACTTGGCCAGCTGCTGACGGCTTCACAATATCAATCAATGACTTTGCTGTCTCGTTGGCTTGCGTACGCGCAGCACCAACTGGTTGCAAAGCATCACGCAAGGCCGCCGTTGCATTTTCGATGTCCGCTGTTGTTGACGTTGGATCATCCAGCAACTTTTGCAAGGCATCCTTGGCCGTCGCAACCTTGGCTTCGTGTGAAACCGGTGCTGTCTTACCCATCAACTCGTTAGCCGCATCTCGGGCAGCCTCACGACTAGTGTTAGCTGTCGCAATTGCATCTTGCAACGCCTTCGTGGCTGCTTCAATATCCTTGGTCAAGTTACCATCCTGGTCAGCCGCGGCTTGCTTTTGAATCTCATCCAAAGCATCCAAGGCTGCCTGCACAGTTGGCTCCTTAGCCAAATCAGTTGGTACAGCCGCTGCCGCTGCATCCGCTGCTTCGTTGGTCGCGTCACGCAAAGGTTGCGCAGTCGCAACTGCATCGCGAAGTGCTTGTGTCGCATCAGCAATTGACTTCGTTGTCGACGTTGGATCATCCAACAACTTCTGCAAGCTGCTAATCGCATCCGCTACGGCTGGCTCGTGTGAAACCGGTGCCGTCTTTGACAAGGCATCTTGTGCATCATCACGGGCAGCTTGTTGGTTATTAGCCGCCGTTGTTTGCGCCGTTTGCAACGCATCGATGGCTGCTTCAATATCCTTAGTCAAAGCAGAATCCGTGTCAGTAGCTGCTGTCGCCATCACATCCTTCAAATTATTGATGGCTGCTTGGACAGAAGGCTCAGCTGATTGATCTGACCCTTGCGCGTCGGCAATCGCTTGTGTACCAGCCGTATTAGCAGCATCACGATCAGTCTTATCCGCACCAATTGCAGCATTCAAATTCTTAGTGGCTTCTTGAATTTCAGCCGTCGTTGAATTTGGATCTGTCAGGATAGCTTCGATTGAACTAATCGCTTGTGCCGTACCCAATTCGTGTGAAACCGGGTTAGCCGAAGCAATCGCCACCGCAGCGTCCTTGCGTGCTTGCTCTTGGGCAGCCTTTGCATCTGCTACCGCCTGCTTCAAAGCGTTACGCGCGGCATCGATGGCAGCCGTCAATGCATCACTGTCATCGTTAGCAGCTTGCTTCATCACATCTTGCAACTTCGCAATCGCATCTTGCACAGCTGGTTCATCAGCTTGAGGTGTGTTTGATGCATCCGTAATCGCGTTTTGTGCGTTGGTATTAGCTGTCGTACGCGTAACCTTGTCATCGCTCGTCGCATTCATCAAGTTCTGCGTGGCATTCTTGATGTCTTCCGTCGTTGCTGCCGGATCATCCAATACCTTGTTCAAAGCAGAGATGGCATCAGCCACCGCCTTTTCATTTGAAACCGGCGCTGTTCTAGCCAAGGCGTCCGCCGCGTTATCACGCGCCTCAGCTTGTTCCTTAGCCGCTTGTACCACAGCCGTTTGCAAAGCATCCAAAGCTGCCGCGATATCGGCCGTCAATGCATCTGGCGTATCTGTGGCCGCTTCTTCTTGAATCTCGTTCAACGCATCCAAAGCCGCTTGAACAGTTGGTTCGTTTTGCGTGCTTGAGGCTTCAACCTTGTCTTCGTACTTGTCCGCCTCATCGTTAATCGCATCACGCTTGGCTTGTTCAGCTTGGTTAGCTTCCGTTAACGCCTTCGTTGCCTTCTCGATATCAGCCGTTGATGATGCCGGGTTGTCCAACAACTTCTGCAAAGCATCATGGGACTTAAGAACCGTTGCTTCATTTGACACCGGCTTAGTGGCCTCGATAGCATCGGCGGCTGCATCGCGGGCGGCCGTTTGGTTTTGCTTGGCCGTTTCTTGAGCAGTTGCCAAATCATCAATGGCCTTTTGGATATCAGCCGTCAAATCGGTTGACGAATCAGCTGCTGCAGCGGCCTGCGTGTCTTGCAACTTCTTGATGGCTGCAATTACTTCTGGCTCAGTGGCTTGATCAGACGTCTTCGCCGCTGTTACCGCATCATCTGCTTGACGGTTCGTCTCGTCACGACTCGCCTTATCGCTCGCCGTTGCCTCAGTCAACGCATCCGTAGCTTGCTTAATCTCTTCCGCCGTTGAATTCGTATCATTCAATACATCTTGCAACTTTGAAATAGCATCCGCCGTCGCTGCTTCATTTGAAACAGGTGACGTGGCTTGCAAAGCAGCCTCCGCAGCTTGACGTGCATCAGCTTGATTATCAGCAGCTTGTGAAACTGCATCTTGCAAGTTCTTGATGGCTTGTTGAATATCAGCCGTCAACGCATCCGACGTATCAGTCTTGGCTTGATCAACCAAATCTTGCAATGCCTTTTCAGCTGCCTGAACAGCCGGTTCGTCCGCTTGGTTAGAACCATTGGCAGCATTAATGGCTGCCTTGGCATCGTCATCATCGGCGTTACGTTGATTAATCGCTGTCTCAGTCGCTGAACGCAATGCCTCGGTTGCATCATTAATTTGATCAGCCGTTGAAGCTGGGTCGTCCAACAACTTTTGCAAGTCATCAATCTTACTTTGGACACCTGGTTCGTAACTAACTGGTGATGTTTCGTTCAACGCCTTTGCTGCATCAGCACGGGCGGCTTCTTGTGCGCCACCGGCAGCTGCCACAGCATCCTTCAAGGCTTGCGTTGCCTTCTCAATATCATCCGTTAGCGCACTAGCGTCACCCGTCTTAGCCTTCTCAATCAAATCTTGCAAATTCTTCGTTGCGTCGATAACTGATTGGTCATTGGCTTGGTGTGAATTGCCGGCCGTGGCGATTTCATCGTTCGCAGCATCATTTGCGGCATCACGATCAGCCTTCGCTTGTTCAACAGCGTCATTGTAATCGTTTGTCGCCTTCACAATCTGGTCTGGCGTACTGTCCGGATTATTCAACACATCTTCAAGCGCTTGCTTCTTATCGATAACAGACGCTTCGTTTTGAACTGGTGTTGCATCTTGTGCAAGTGCCGTCTCACCTGCATCCTTAACGGCATCAATCACCGCTTGGCGTGCATCTTCAATGGCTTGCGTTGTACCAACATTGTTAGCAGCATCCTTTTGGGCAGCTTCCAAATCAGCAACTGCTTGCTTAACGGCGTCATCCTTTGAATCAGTTACCTGACTAGCAGTTGTATTCGCATCGTCGTTCGCCTTATCACGTTCTGACTTTGCGTCCGAAACTGCATCTTGCAATGCTTGCTTAGCTTGGTCTATGGCTTCCGTTGTGGCATTTGGATCATCCAAAACATCGTTCAATGCTGACTGTGCATCTTCTACGCCTGGCTCCTGTGAAATCGGTGCCGCATCAACAGCCTTGGCTTCTGCACGAGCAACCGCATTTTCAAGTGCATCCGTTGCGTCCTTAATGGCCTGCGTCGTACCTTGATCGTTGTCAGCATCAGTCATCGCCTTGTCCAACTTTGCCATAGCATCCGCAACCGCATCATCGGTCGCTACTGCTGTGGTATCAGGTGAATTCAACGCATCATCACCAGCCGTTTCGGCATCTTCACGATCACTCATTGCTTGGTCGATTGCATCTTGCAAAGCCTCTTCGGCTGCCGTTTGTTGGTCAGCCGTCGTGTTAGGATCCTTGGCCAAGTCATCCAAAGCCTTTTGGGCATCCTTAACCGCTTGCTCTTGTGAAACCGGTGCCGTATCAATGAGACTCAACGTCACCGTCTTGGTCGTCTTGTTACCAGTCGCATCAGTAACCGTAATCGTCATATCACGTGACTGACCATCCCCAGCTACCAAAGCAGCAATCGTTTCATAGTCCGTCTTAATCGTGCTGTCACCGTGTTGTTGGTTATCTGTCGTGCTGAAGCCAACATCAGCCAAGAAGGTTGCTTCATCAGCTGGCATGCCGGCCTTTGAAGTCGTCAATGCGGTCTTGGTTGTTGTAACCGTTGGTGCCTGCACATCTCGGTAAACATAACGAACCTTTTTATCCACTGCCGTGTCGTCATCAAAGTTGACGTTATCAGCCGTATTATCAACTACCTTACTGTATCCGGCGATTTGTTCATCCTTCACCAAATCAGCATCTTGGTAATTAACCGTTTCGTTTGTCACACCATTCAACGTGTGGCCGGTTACACCCGTGTCTGATGTCAACGGACGACCAACTTCATCAAATAACTTAACGTCAACCGTTTGTGGCAATGGCGTGTATGTGATAACCGTTGCCTGTGAAGACTTGTCGGTATCTGCCGTTGCATCATAAACAACCGTGTAAGTTGCGGTCTGCTTGTCATCTGACAATGACCACGTCATGCCATCAGCTGCCGTAATATTCGAAATTTCGTAACCCGCCGGTGCTGTGATTGTACCTGACGTTTGTTGATCAGTCTTACCATTCAACGTTTCATCAGCTTGTGGGAAGGCTGGCGTATTGGTTGCGCCATCCGCATATTGTTGCGTAATCGTGGCCGTTTGGTCATCAGTAACATACGTAATCACAAACTTTTGTACGTCAGAATCCTCACCAGAACCATTGTTAGTGTTATCGAAGTTTGACGTTGCAGCCAACGCTTCAGCCATCGTGTCGTACTTTGAGCCATCAGGACCAGTTACCGTGTACGTGTATCCTGGCGTTGCCAAATCAGCATCCGTGTAACCGGTTGGGGCATTAATCGCATCCCCAGTCAAACCATCAACCGCTTCGCTCTTGGCACTTACTGACGTCGCCCCATCCGGCACGTTAATTTCAAATTGGGCTTGTTGCTTTGATTGCGTCAACGTAATATCCGTGTTCTGTGGCGCCGTATCAGTACCATCAGTTCCCGTGTTCGTTGAATCATCAAAGTTTACATCCAATGAAACTGCCTTACCATCCATCGCAATGTCAGCCGTAATACCTGAAGCTGTCGACGCCGCGCCACTAGCAACGTAGTAACCTGCCGGTGCCGTGTACGTGTAACCGTATGACTCAGCCGTCTTACCGTTTTGCGTATCAGTTACCGTCGTTGTGCCATCTGGCATATGTTGGGTAACCGTTGCCGTTTGGTTCGTTGGTGCCAATGTGATAATCAAATTTTGTGGCTTCTTATCAGTCGTTTCATTACCGTTGTCAGTATCGTCCATAATCAACGCGTACGTCACTGTATCGTGTTGGTCGTTGGCATATGTCACGCTATACGTGTCACCAGCGATTGCGACAATATAGTAACCAGAAGGTGCCTTAATCGTACCTTCACGGGTATCGCCAGTTACACCAGCAACCGCAATTGGATCAGGTGTCGTTGGTGAGCCAATTGCGCCTGAGTAGACAAAGCTAATTTGACCAGATTGACTAGCTGGTGCCAATTGCAACGTAAAGTCTTGCGCAGCACTATCTGAAGCGCTGGTGTTATTCGTGTTGTCATACGTAAACGTGAACGTTGCCGTACGGCCATCCGCCGCAACACTGGCGCCAGATGGCTGACCAGTCGCTTCGAAGTAGTATCCTTCCGGTGCCGTATACGTTGATGTGTAAACACCGCTCGTCACACCGGCTGCTGCAATTGACGACATTGGCGCCCCGTCAAAGCTAATGTTGGCTGATTGATAATCAGCCTTGTAACTCACAATAAATGATTGTGCTGATGAATCTGATTGGGCATCCCCGTTGCTGGTATTATCATAAGCCGCCTCAGCTGCAACCGCTGCAGACAAGTTTGCATACGCTTGTGTTGTACCATCACGTCGTACAGTCGACACATTGTATTGATAACCATCAACAGCCAAATCAGCATCGGTTGTCGCATATGAGATTGGTGCTTTGGTTACACCGCTAGTCGTTTCAACCGCTGATCCGGCTGAAATTGGTGAATCGCTACTTACGACTAATTGACTCTCTTGGTATGAAGGCGTTGGGTTAATGACGAAACGCTTAATTCCCGTATCAACCGCATCAAAGCTATTGTTGTCCGCAACCGCTTCATCCAATGTCGCATAGACCTTTGGTGAACCAGTTTCATCTGTCACCCAAGTACCATCGGCGTTTTGCACCGTCACGTTATACGTGTAACCATGCGTCATTTCCATGCCATGCAACGACTCATCGGTCGTCTTCAATCCAAGCGCTGCCCCGGTATCACCGGTCACTTCTTCAAGGACTCGGCCCGAATACTCATCGCCAGTTTCGCCAACGACAACTTCAGCCGTTTGCGTAATAGCTGAATACTCAACCGTATAAGTTTGTGGTGCTGCATCGGAATCTGTGGCGTTGTTCGTGTTGTCATACAAACCGGTGTTTCCAGTCAAAGCTGATGCCAACGTGTTATACGTGTTGCCATTTGGCGCCTTCACAATGTAACGGTAACCATCGATATCCAATGCTGAATCGTTCGTCGCAAACGATACCTGACCACTCGTCACACCAGCAGCAGAGTCAAGCGTGACACCGTAAAGACTTGTGGTGCTGCATCAGAAGAACCTGTGTTATTCGTGTTGTCATAAACCGTGTTTGCTGCCATAGCTGCTGACAAAGTGCTGTACGTCGTCGCACTGTCAGAACCCATGTAGACCACATAGCGATAACCACTACGAGACAGCGTTGCATCGGTGTTTGAGAAGGCAATTGCACTACCAGTCAAACCAGATGCGCTTTCAATTGTCTTTCCCTTTTGAATTGGTGAGTTAGCAGCCCCGACAATCGTTGCTGCTTGGCTCATTGGCGCATAACTAATCATGAAGTTTTGCGTCTCAGTATCTGAGTCATCCGCATTACTTGTGTTGTCGAACGTTGTATTTGCTGATTGTGCTGCAGCCAACGTTGCATACCACTCGCCATTTGGTCCCATAACACGGTATGTGTATCCAGAAACCGCCAATGACGCATCAGCAATCGAGAATGGCATTTGCGTCGCCGTACCACCTGAAATTGAAGCCAACCAACTACCAGCGCTGACTGGTGAATCTGATGTCACACCCAATGATGCGCGTTGCATGTCAGCCGTGTAGTTAACCGTAAACGTTTGTGGCTTACTGTCAGTCGATCCGGTGTTATCCGTGTTGTCATAAGCGCTGTTTGCAGCAATCGCTTGAGATAGCGTGCTGTATGACGTGCCATCCGGGCCGCTAACTGTGTAGTGGTATCCCTGCGTGTACAAGTAACCATCCGTCACTGTGCCAAACGCAATCGCGCCACTCGTCGGACCAGCTGCTGAATCAATCACTGATCCAGCGCTGATTGGTGATTCCAAACCAACTGTAACCTTAGCTTGTTGTGAATCCGCCTTATATGACACGCGGAATACTTGCGCTGATCCATCAGACGTTGCCGTACCGTTATCGGTATCATCAAACGTCCCATTGGCAGCCATTGCGGCCGTCAATGTTGCATAACTTGAACCATTAGCCGCATAAACCACATACGTGTATCCTGGCACCGCTAGTTGACTATCCGTCTTGGCGAATGAAACGGCACCCTTCGTCACACCAGCTGCTGAAGCCAATGATGAATTGGCGCTGATTGGTGAATCGGCATCCACAACCAATGCAGCTGATTGGTAAGCCGCCTTATATGACACGGTAAAGCTTTGGATAGCTGAATCGGTGCTACCTGTGTTTGTCGTGTTATCAAAGATTGAGTTTGCAGCAACGGCTGATGACAACGTTGTGTACGTCTTACCATCAGGTCCCGTGACCGTGTACGTGTATCCAGCAACCGCCAAACTTGCATCAGAAGTTGCAAAACTCAACGCCCCTGACGTCACGCCAGTAGCTGAATCGACCTTTGAATTAGCCTTAATTGGTGACGTACCAGCCACATTGACCACGGCCGATTGACTAGCCGCCTTATAACTAACCGTGAACATATCAGGGTTAGCATCAGATGTGCCTGATGCCGTGTTGTTCGCGTTGTAGTATGAGTGCGCTGACAAAGCTGATGACAATGTTGTGTAGGCCGTTGAATCGCTACCGTACTTAACAGTGTACGTGTACCCACTCTTAGCAAGTTGTGAGTCTAATGTTGCATATGACGAATCAGCCGTAAATGAGATGGCCGATCCCGTTGAACCATTAGCTGACGAGGCCGTTGAACCCGCACTAATTGGTGAATTTGCATCCACCACAACTGACGCCGCCTGACTCATTGGTGCATACAAGACAACGAAACGTTGGGCCGCCGCATCGGTTGTACCTGTGTTATCCGTGTTATCGAACGTGCTGTTGGCTGCCAAAGCTTGTGACAGCGTTGAATACCAAACCGTGTTGTTCACGTCATAACCGTATCCAACCGTGTATGTGTAACCAGACGTAGCCAAATCAGCATCCGTGACCCCAAATGACATCGCTTGGCTAGTCACACCTGTAATATTCGCAACTGAAGACCCCGCCTTAACTGGCGAATTCTGTTGGACACGAATATAAGCTGATTGGGCATCGGCTGTATATGACACACGGAAAGTTTGTGCTGAAGAGTCAGCTGATGCCGAACCGTTTTCAGTGTTGTCATACAAGCTATTAGCCTTCACTGCTGCCGTCAACGTTGCGTATGAATCACCCTTCGGACCGTAAACCACGTATGTGTATCCAGACTTCGCAAGTTGTGAGTCAGCCGTACTAAAGGCCAATGATCCACTCGTCACACCCGAAGCAGATTCAACTGCTGAATTAGCTGAAATTGGTGACGCACTGTCGACCACCAAATTAGCTGCTTGATATTGTGGCTTATAAACGTATGTGATGACCGAATCCAAGTCAGCATCGAACAAACCATCAGCATCTGAATTATTATCTGGTCCTACCAATGTATAACCAGCAATCGTCATTGAACCATCTGGAATCTTTGAGCCGACATAACCACTGGTTGATCGAGCCGTGCTAATCACCTTACCGGATTGATCAACGTAGTTATACGTGACCTTCGCCGTCATCGGTGCATAGACAACCTTGAAACGTTGCACCTGCGCATCAGTCGTTGCATTGGCTGCATTTGACGTGTTGTCATACTTGTTAGCCGCCACGGCTGATGTCAAAGTCGTATATGAATTAATAATACTACCAGCTGAATTCAATACATTAACAACATACGAGTACCCGCTCTTGGCCAACTGTGAGTCAGTCGTTTTGAATGAAATAGCTGAGCTAGCAGGCCCGTTAGTCGTTTCGTTAACAGCTGAGTAGCTCAAAACTGAGTTACCTGAATTGTCGGCTGAATCCGTAAACAATGAGGCATATTGATTTGTCTTATACGTCACCACAAAGGCTTGTGATGATGTATCTGAATTACCTGAATTTGATGTGCTGTCATAACGTGGGTGCGCTGCCACAGCTGATGACAACGTTGTGTACGCCGTTGAGTCTGGCGCATCCGTACCGGTGTACTTAACCGTGTACGTGTAGCCCGCCTTCACCAAACTTGTATCGTTGGTTGCGAAGCTAATCGTGCCACCCGTTGTGCCACTTGCTGACGTAAGTGTTGAACCAGCTGAAATTGGGCCATTTGGATCATACTTAACTGCCGCTGCTTGGTAAGCGCCGACATAACTAACCGTGAATACTTGGGCTGATGAATCAGTTGTTCCCGTATTGTTAGTTGCGTCGTAGATTGCGTTGGCAGCCACGGCTGATGACAACGTGGCATACGTTGACCCGTTTGGTCCCTTTACCACATATGAGTAACCAGCCGTCGTCAAATTAGCGTCGGTGTAGGGCAATGACAACGTGGCGCTCGTAGCACCCAATGATGATGCCAAAACTGAGCCAGCCTTTACTGGTGAATTTGAATCAACCACCAAGCTCGTCGTTTGCGTAGCTGGTGTGTAATTAACCGTGAAGTATTGGTATGACGCATCTGATGAAGATTGAACGCCATTCACCTTGTTATCCGTATTGTCGAAAGAATTAGCTACAACAGCTGAATCCAAAGTTGAATATGTCACGTTGTCTGGACCAGTAACGGTGTATGTGTAACCTGACTTAGGCAAGTTACTGTCCTTAGTTGCAAAGTTAATCGCATTACCAGTTCGGCCACCAGCGGCGTCCTTGTATGCTGATGTACCAGCTACATATGAACCATTCGCGTATGAATAATCACGCGTGTACAAATAAGCGCCTTGATAATCCGGCACATACTTAACCGTCCACGTTTGTGGTGTCCCGTCAGATTGCACACCGGCAGAATTTGACGTACTGTCCCATACGTTTGTGCCGGCTGCATACGCAGATGACATCGTTGAATAGTTGCTACCGTTTGGATCAGTGATGTAGTAGCTATAACCTGAACGAATCAATGAAGCATCCACAATACTTTGCGCAACTGTAGCGCTACTTCCCAATGGATTGTCTTGATCAACACTCCAGTATGACGTAATCACATTTGACCCACTCCACAAAGCTGGCGTGTCTGTTTGAATGATTGACTCTTGGTATGGCAAAGCCGTGTACTTGATTGTAATGACGTTGTTAGCAGTTGTTTGTGAAACCGTGACATCGTTAGCTGATGATACCTTGTAACCACGAATCGTCGGTGCAGCAAAGGCCATATCCGCTGTACCAGCTTTGGCCTTAGTTGACAGGTTCGTGATACCAATCGTGTCGTTAACAGCGGCAATGAAGCTCGTCGATGGCTTGATTGTATTACCGCTCGCGTCCACATACTTGACTGTTGTACTAGTGGCAAACGTACCAGATAAGTTATTAATCGAAGCAAAGTTATCATTCGCCTTCGATCCATTGGCGGCATTAACACCGGCTGAGAAGGCTTTTGGCGCAACCAATGTGATATTAGATTGATTAGTGTTAATTGTCCAAGAGTGGCCACTAGTATCCTTCAAAGATGCCGTAATGTACGGCCCACCACCTGGTCCGCCAGTTGGCCACCAAGTCATTTGATATTTAACTGTTGTATTCCAAGTCGTCAAGTTTTGACCATTCGTATACATGGCAGTTGGCACAGTCGTCAAATTACCCGAGCTATCCGTGGCACGCAAAGCTCCAAACGGACCAGAAGCCGGGTCGTTAGTATTCTTATAAAAATCCAGTCCCAAGGCATAGGCATTGCTAAAGCCTTGGATTCCAAGTCCACCACCACCATTGTTCATGTTATAGTCTGACGCCATCTTGGCAGGATCAGTCGGCGTCAAAACCAGACCAACCCAGTCAGACCAGTTTCCATTCGACGGCAAATTTCCATCTGAACCACCTAAATTAGGGTGGAGGTAGCCATCAATTGTAAATTTCTGACTGGCATCAAATTGACGATTAACATAGTAGTAACCAATTGTGTTTTGACCATTGGCAGTCAACTTAGCATAGGTTTGACCTGTTGGATCCGTATACGAACTATTCTCGGCTGCCCATGCTCGGTTGTCATACGTACCCTTACCAGCTAATTCTGTGTGCTTATTAGTCTCCGTGGCTGTCCACTCAACATAACGATTTGAACCTGCGGCACTGTCCGCATCCGTCACGGTGTCAATTGTTACCGTCGACGTTGTTTGTGCTGCCGAAGCTCTGGTCATCTCTTCTCCTAGACGCGTTAACATCTTAGGCGATGAGGAAACCACCCCCACTGAAAGCGCAGTTAGTCCCGCAGCCACCCAGAACTTACCGCTTTTATACATCTTCTTTCTTGTTTTTGTTTCACCCATAGTAAATACCCATTTAACTTTCCTAAAGTGAGCGATTGTTACAGTTTTGTGACAATCTACATTTATAGTGCAAGTTTAACAATATATTTACGCTTTTGCTGGGTTAACGATTTGAACAAATTTTCACTAAATAGTTTCTTAAAAACCTGTTATATCAACATTGTTAGCGCTTTCTTATTTTTTAGAAAGGGTTTGGTTTCATTTCGTATATTTATGATATAGAAAACTATTGAGGCACAAAAAAAGAGACCTCTCTCACTAAATGAGTGAAGGTCTCTTTCTGTTTAAGCGGACCACCACGTACCGCTTAAACTCCTTCACCGTATCATGTTAACAGGCACCACCCCGTTAACAATCCCCATACATCGAGGTGTCCAAGCCTCGATGCGTTTTCCTCCGATCACATGTGGGTCCTTCACCTCCCACATGCGACCATTACCGGACAGCAGGGCATCGCACCCTCCGTAAACGGCAGTCCTAGGACATCACTCCTCGACTAACTGCATCCCCGGCAACATTTCAATTATAGCATATCGCGACCGGCTACTTCCGTCTTAACGGAGGTAGAAAATCGTGTCAGCACTCAAGCCTGTCTTGGTCATCACTTCAGGCAAAAGTGGCGCCTTAATTTCAGTATCGGCTACAATTTCAGGCAATTGTTCAGCCGCTAAACCGGTCACGGCCAACGCTTGCACATCCCACGTCTTGTGGGCGACATTGTAGTAGCCAGTACGAGCAGCCAATGCTTCATCAACAATGTTCAAACCGAACAAACGGTATGTCACATATTCAAGTACACCCATGAAGTGCGCTGCGTTGGTGTAAGCGTCAGGACTCTCGTTCTTCATCCACAACGTCAACACAAGTGGTTCTGTTGCTGTCATTGGCAAGCCCGTCTTGCGTTGCAATTGGCCACCGATACCGTTAATCATCAAGGCATCAACGTACTTCGCCGCGCGGTTATCGCCACCTGACACAACGTCAGTTAGCGGGGTGAATTTTTCATCCAATGCCATCCAGCCGTTCGCAATGCCAGTTGCAAAGCGGACTTCAACAATCTCATCATACTCACCTGGCAAATCAGCACGCATTGCAGCTAGCGCATCAACCAAGGTGTTCACGATGTTATCGGGAGTCACTGGGTCAGTTGGAAATGCCATCCCCTCATATGGGAAGTGCATGACCTTTTGATTTTTATTTTCATCGATCAACGTTGCCACAATATCAATTGCAGCCATGTCAATCATCACTGTATATTTCATCGGCCTACATCCTCTAAGTTAATACCCAAAATTATACACTAAAACAAAAGCACCCGACAGTTTCCTGTCGGGTGCGCTCTCACAATCTCATCTCATGTAGCACAAGATGACAACACTCAAGAATCTCACAACTTAAGCATTGGAACCACGCATATAGTCATCAAAAATGGCTATTAGTTCCTGCCATGGGTCCTCCCTGGTGGCAGACGCAGCGCCAAAGGTCGACCAACAGCGGCGATTAAACTTGTGGTTTATTTTTTTATTTTGTGGGTCTCACAAAGTAATTAAGCGGGGGAAGCCGTTTTATTACTTAGCAGCGTCCATTGCGTGTCCACCGAAGCCGTTACGCAAAGCTGAAACAACCTTACCAGTAAACGTGTCTTCTTGTAGTGAACGGTAACGCATCATCAATGACAATGCGATAACTGGTGCTGGAACTTCCAAGTCCAATGACTCTTCGATCGTCCACTTACCTTCACCAGATGAGTGCATACGACCTGAGATAGCTGACAACTTAGGGTCCTTAGCAAATTGCTCTTCGGCCAATTCCATCAACCATGAACGAACAACTGAACCGTGGTTCCACAACTTAGCAACGGCTTCGTAGTCGTAGTCGAATTGTGATGCTTCCAAAACTTCGAAACCTTCGGCGATGGCTTGCATCATACCGTATTCGATTCCGTTGTGAACCATCTTCAAGTAGTGGCCTGATCCCAAACGACCAGTGTATAGGTAACCGTCTTCCAAGGCGATTGACTTGAACAAAGGCTCCAAAGTCTTCCAAGCTTCAGCGTCATCTCCACCGATCATGAAGTTTCCACCGTTACGTGCACCTGACATACCGCCTGAAGTACCAGCATCGAAGAACTTGATACCAGCAGCAGTCGTGCGCTTGTTTTGCTCCAAGTTATCCTTGTAGTTTGAGTTACCACCGTCGATGATGATGTCGCCTTCGTCCAACTTCTCGATCAAAGTATCGATAGTTGAGTTCGTAGGAACACCGGCTGGAACCATGACCCAAACAACCTTTGGTGATGGCAATTGTGCCAACATGTCATCCATATCAGTAGCTGGTGATACCAAATCTGAGTATGCGTCAGCTTCCTTAACAAAGTCTGCGTTCAAGTCAAAAGCAACAACTTCGTGACCGTTATCTGCAGCATTCTTTACCAAGTTCAAGCCCATCTTACCAAGGCCGATCATAGCGAACTTCATTTGAGTTACCTCTTTTTTTCTTGTGCTTTTTTTCTACATGATTATTATAATGCAAAAGTTTTTCACTTTGCAACCCTTTTGTTGTAAAATATTTTCATATCCAAAATACGGTACAATAGAAAATAGACAGAACGTTGTTATGTCAACGTTTCCCGATTCTAAAAATAAAAGGAGTTTGACATGGCACAATCAGGTTTTGCGCGCATTCGTTCAATGCGTGATCAATTATCTGGATCAGATGAAAAAATCGCTGGCTTTATCCTAGCCAACCCAGAAGAAATTCGTTCCTTAACAATTCAAGGGCTCGCGAATGCTGTCGGACTTTCAACCGCTACGATTTCCCGTTTTGTTAAGCGTGTCGGCTTCGGTTCATTCCGTGAGTTTTCACTCAGCTTAGCCGTTGCCACGCAATCGGACGACACGTTCTTTGGTGAAATCGACGAAGAAGACGATACAACTGAAATTGTTCAAAAGGTATTCAGTGGTGCAACTAACGCCTTGGAAGGTACCCTATCAATGATTAACAGTGACGATTGGGCAACAGCTACTAAGTGGTTAGTCGAAGCTCGTCGCGTTGGTCTATTCGGTATTGGTGGTTCATCAATCGTCGCCTTAAATGGTTATCACAAGTTGTTGCGTACGCCTTTGGATGTCGAACAACACCCTGACTACGACGTGCAACTGATGCAAGCCGTTCGCATGCGCGCTACTGATGTTGCCATCGTGGTATCACACTCAGGTCGTAATCACGACACGCTAACGATTGCACGCCAACTTAAGAACAACGGCGTCAAAATTATTGCCATTACTGCTTATAAGCAATCTGAATTGGCCAAAACAGCTGACCTAGTTTTGGCCAGTGCCGCTGAAGAAGTCAATATCCGAAGCGAATCAATGTCATCATTAATTGCTCAAATCACGATTATGGATAGTTTGTTCACCCTTGTCGGTGTGCAACTTGGTGATAAGACCCAGCAAGTGGTTGATCACATCCGTACCGCCATCGAAGGTACACGTGAATAGAAAAAGTCGTCCAACGCACATATGCGTTGGACGACTTTTTAATGTAATTGTTCAATTGTTAGTGCCTGTAAGTCAGTCAACCAAGTCTTTGTTGCCTCATCGACATCATCAGGCATGATAAATGGCGTTGTTGAATACACTGTTGCAACATTGGCCCAATTAATGGCACCATCCTGCAAGAATGATTGCTTTGTGTCAGCAACCTGTTGTTCAGTCACAGCTGCCAAACGTTCAGGCATCGTGGCAAACATCATCAAAAACCAATTAATGGCCAGTTGCTGGGCAATCTTTTCAGGTACATCAGTCACATCATCAGTAACTATGATGCGCTCATTCAACGGCACAGCAGGAACTTCTTTGTTCAAGAACTTTTGTGTACGTGGCCATTCCGTTGCCAACAAGGCATAGAATTGCCAAGGTACCTGATTCGCAATTTGGCCAAGCGTCGTCACAAACATTTTGTCTAATGACCATGTTGTGCCAGTTGCATTATCAAGCAAGGTCATCAATACGCGTTGCATCGTTTCCTTCATCAAAGGTGCCAAACGTGCATTTTGCGTTAAGTGATAACGAACAAGTAAAAACTCCCCCACCTTCTCGGGTGTGATTGCTTTTGCTTCTGTCGCCTTAGCTTGTTGCTTAAAATTCTTCAAACGCTTTGCTGAACTAATGCCCGCAAATTGTCCCTGCTTCACCATGTTTTTTTACCACAAATCTTCCGTATAGTTTTGGTCTGGTGCACCCATGATACGCTCACCACGTTGCAAAGCATCAATACGAGCCATATCAGTCGTCGTCAATTGGAAGTCCAAGGCTAAGTTTTGAGCCATACGCGCTGGGTTACCTGACTTAGGAATCACCGCAACGTTGTGTTGGATTTGCCAACGCAAAATAACTTGTGCGATGCTGACACCGTAACGCTCAGCAATACCTGCCAAAACAGGATCTTGCAAAACGGCACCACGGCCAAGTGGGCTCCATGCTTGGTGTTGAATCCCCAACTCTTCCAAGTAGTCGTGTAGGACGTGTTGGTTAAAGTATGGGTGCGTTTCAATTTGATCAACTGCTGGCATAACCGTTGCCTTCGTCAACAAACGATCCAAGTGGTGGGCTTCAAAGTTTGAAACACCGATGGCACGTACGTAGCCTTCCTTGTATAGGTGCTCAAGCGCACGCCATGTTTCAAAGAATGGATCAAACTTTGGCCAGTGTACCAAGTACAAATCCAAGTGATCCGTTTGCAAAGCAGCCGTCGTGTTCTTGAAGGCTTGCAACGTGTTCTCATAGCCTTGTTCCTTTTGAGCAACCTTACTCGTCAAGAAATAGTCATCACGGTTCAAACCAGAACCTGCCAAAAAGTCCCCAAGTTCGTTTTGGTTGCCGTACATCGCTGCCGTATCAAACAAACGGTACCCAGCTTGCACAGCCGCATCCATCACTTCACCATATGATAGTGCATCATTGGCTGCATCCGTACCGAATCCAACCATTGGCATTTCAACGCCATTATTAAGTGTCACAAATTCCATTGTGTCGTCCCCAATTTCCATAAGAATGCTTACATTTTAGCACTCATTTATGACGTTTTTGCGAAACATCGCGACACCAGACAATTAATCTTAAAATTATGCTACTCATTAGTCAATGAAAGAGGAAACGGGAGTCAGCAATTCGCCAACTCCCGTCTACTTTATTTCTTATTCGCTTTTACAAAAATCCATGACACCACTAACACAACGATAATGGCACCAATAATTGATGGTATCAACGCCATACCTGCTAGTGATGGACCCCAGTCACCTAGAATCATTTGTCCTAGCCATGATCCAACTAGTCCAGCCACAATGTTAGCAATCCACCCCATTGATGCGCCACGACTTGTAATCGCTCCGGCAATTGCACCAATAATAGCTCCCACAATCAAAGTCCAAATTAAATGCATAATTAAATCCCTCCTATGTCCTATAACTTACTTTAACTCTATCAACAATAAATTACCCGTACAACGACTTGGCGGACTGTTCACGCTTTTGTGCAAACGCTTTTGTACGTTACCGTTCATCATGGTACTATGGGGCCAGGAGGTGGAAACTATGTTTTTAACAATTTCAGATGCAGCCAAGGCTAAACTTGCTGCTAAGCTAACACCAACAACCAAAATCGTCTTGGATTTTGATGACGGCGTTGGGCCGTTTTCAGATGCTGGGATGTGTACACTAGACGTCGCTTTTAACGTTGTCTTGTGTGAGGCTAAGGATTTAACTAACGATTTTGACACGGTCATCGACAGCGACTTGGGTCCTGTTTACATTAAGGGATATACGAAGGCACAAATGGACAGCGACATGCGTTTAGATGTTGATAAGTATCTTCGTTATAGCTTGTCAGGTCCATCAGGGACGCTTGATTCTAATGTCGGATTGCGTGACATTCAAATGGCATAGCAAAAATGGGTACCAGAAATATTCTGGTACCCATTTTTAATGTTCATTTAGTTGTGCTTGTAGTTGCTTAATCTTATTGATTAAGGCA
Organism: Weissella confusa; assembly: GCF_004766315.1. Classification (GTDB taxonomy): domain Bacteria; phylum Bacillota; class Bacilli; order Lactobacillales; family Lactobacillaceae; genus Weissella; species Weissella confusa_A. The sequence goes on from NZ_PVSN01000076.1 coordinate 19,980, forward strand.
TCTTGAATGATTGCTGCATTTTGATCGGCAACCATTGGCTGTGGCGTCATAACAACTGTTTCTGATGTTTGTTGCTTCAGTTGTTGGTTCTCAAGCGCTAGTCGATCAAGTTCAGCTGCCATTTCTTGTAAGGCACCTTGCAAATCGCCCACTTGTGCTTCGTAAATTTCAGCGCCGGTACGCCACTTGTCTACTTCAACTTCTGCAGCCTTTAGCGCCGTTTCCAACTCGATAATGCGTTCTTGTTCATCCATGACAACTCCCCCTTCAACTGTGTCTAAGTGTACAAAAAAACCATCCTCAAGCGAGGATGGTTTTAACTATGCCGACTGGGGGATTCGAACCCTCGACCTACGGTTTACGATACCGTTGCTCTACCAACTGAGCTAAGTCGGCATAACTCCGAATGTCGGGCTCGAACCGACGACAACACGATTAACAGTCGTGTGCTCTACCAACTGAGCTAATTCGGAATAATAAATGCATCGCGACGTCCTATCCTCGCAGGAAGCGATCCTCCAACTACTTTCGGCGCTATTGAGCTTAACTTCTGTGTTCGGTATGGGAACAGGTGTGACCTCAATGCCATCATCACGACACGCGTTATTTCTAACTTACAAGTCATTATTCTACGTAAGAATCAACATATTGTCAATACTTTTGTATGATGAATAATGGGGATTCTCGAAATAAAAAAACACCTTCGAGCGAAGATGCCTTTATAACGAGTGCCGACTGGGGGATTCGAACCCTCGACCTACGGTTTACGATACCGTTGCTCTACCAACTGAGCTAAGTCGGCATAACTCCGAATGTCGGGCTCGAACCGACGACAACACGATTAACAGTCGTGTGCTCTACCAACTGAGCTAATTCGGAATAATAAAAGCATAGCGACGTCCTATCCTCGCAGGAAGCGATCCTCCAACTACTTTCGGCGCTACTGAGCTTAACTTCTGTGTTCGGTATGGGAACAGGTGTGGCCTCAGTGCCATCATCACTACACGTTATTTAACTGAGAAGTTATTAGGCCTCTCAAAACTGAATCATAATTTGTAAATCAAACTTCGTTTGAGCCTTACACCACGTTTTCAACTTGGTTAAGTCCTCGAACCATTAGTACTAGTCCGCTCCATGCGTCGCCGCACTTCCACTTCTAGCCTATCTACCTCATCATCTCTGAGGGGTCTTACTTC
>NZ_PVSN01000039.1 GCF_004766315.1 Weissella confusa
CTGTTCTACCTACAAAAACACCGAGAAATGACGCCTTTTTAAGCTGAAATCCGGGTTTTGAAAAATTTTCGGAGTCCGGCACCTCTCGGTGCCGAAAAAACCTGTCCATAATCTTGACATCAGCGCCAAGTTCAAAGTGAACAAGGTTAATAGTCGTAAGGAATACTACCACGTTCCTCTCGTTGAAATTAAAAAAGCTATTTCTACTCACCCGGACGTTTCTGCTGAATTTATTGATGCCCCTGAAGCATTTGAATTCCACCAATCACAGCAAAAATAAAAAATCCTACGTATCATCGGTATCCACGTAGGTATACTACATTTAAAAAACAAAATACACCCGCGATAGCTGCATAACGAGCCGTTGCGAGTGTATTTGTATTATAGATTCAATTCGCTCGCCGCATCAGCATCCAAGATCAACGTGAAGTTAGGATGGAGCTGCAAAATACTTGATGGCACATCTTCTGTGACCGGCCCAAAGAAAGCTTGCTTAACCATCGCCGCCTTACCTTTACCATTCACAATCATGACAGCATCACGCACTTGCGTCATAACAGACTGTGGCCCCGGGTACATTACCCAAGAAATGGCCGTCTGCACCAAGGCCCATCAACATCAAGTTCAAGCCACCATCTGCCGTGAGCTTTTCATCCCAAGTTTGATAATTATCAGATGTGAGACGCTCAATTTGCGATTCAGCAATCTTAGCTGGCGTAAAGAACAAACGACGCAAATTTGTCATTGTCACACCTTCAGGCTCACCATTAACCGGCACTTCATCGAAGTTATAAAAATGGACGTTATCATAGTAGTCGCGCCCGGCAACTTCTTCAACCATCAATTCGTAAACACCCTTAGGCGTATTACCCGCTGTAATAGCCATGTTTACATGCCCCGGCTTAAGCATCGTTGTAAGCAACTTATGGGCTGCTAAACGACTCATTTCAGCATAGTTATCAGCAACAATAATTTTCATTTGTCTATCCTTATATTTCCTACAACATACTTCTTATACAGGTTCATTGTAGAAACAACTGTTGGTAATACTATGCTGAATTGTTGTTTGATTTCGCTATTCTTTGTGATAGTTACTTAGTAAAAAAAGGATAAGGACACAACAATTGTGTGTCCTTATCCCAAATCACTCATTTATTAAAACTTATCAAATCGCATTTGTCGTTGCGTTTTAATTTCGTCTGGTCCCAATTGGAACAGTTCATCAATCGTCCGCAACAAATCACGACGCAGATTTTCATAAAACAGGTCGCGATCATCACCTTCAAGGATGACGCGTTCCACAATCTTTTTCGCCAAAAGTTCTTGTGGCGTCAACCCCAGCAACTCGGCTGCTTCAGGTGCACGCTTGACATCTTTAAACATGATCGAGGCGAAACCTTCAGGTGACAGCATCGCATAAATCGAATGCTCAAACATCCAAACCTGGTTCGCAGTCGCAAGCGCCAAAGCACCGCCTGAGCCACCTTCACCATAGATAATGGCAATCATCGGTACCGTGAATGACATGCTTTGCACAATACTTTCCGCAATCGCTTGGCCAACGCCACCTTCTTCCGCTGTTTTACCAGGAAAGGCTCCCGGTGTATTAATCAACGTCACAATTGGTCGATTGAATTTATTGGCTTGTTGCATCAGACGCACGGCTTTGCGGTAGCCACTCGCTTCCGGCGAACCATTGCGGGTCTGAAGCTTTTCGGCCATCTCATCACCACGATTAATTGCAATCATCGTAACGGGTTGCTCGCCAAGCATCCCCACACCGCCAATCACAGCCGGATCATCACCTTGCGCACGATCACCATGAAACTCTTGAAAATCAGTCACGATATTGGCAATCAAATCGCGCGCCAAGAAACGGTCTTCACGGGCAGCCTGTGCAACTTCAATCGGTGTTAATTCACTCATGATTAGGCCTCCAATGGTGCTTGGTGTACACGCAACAACTTACCAATGTACGTTTGCAACTCAGGTCGTTGCACAATGGCATCAATAAACCCACTTGCTTGCATATGCTCGGCACGTTGGAAGTCCTTCGGTAACGTCTCGTGAATCGTTTGTTCAATGACACGACGTCCAGCAAAACCAGCCAATGCGTGTGGCTCAGACAAAATAATGTCGCCTTCCATGGCAAATGAGGCTGTGACACCACCCATCGTTGGATCAGTTAAGACGACGACATACAGCAAACCGGCTTCACGATGGCGTGCAACGGCCCCTGAGACCTTTGCGAGCTGCATGAGACTCATAATACCTTCTTGCATGCGAGCGCCTCCAGAAGCCGAAAATAGGACAACTGGCAGGTGCTTAGCTGTGGCATCGTCAAATAAGCGAGCCAACTTCTCGCCCGTTTTCGCCCCCAACGACCCCATCATGAAGCGTGAATCCATCACCGCAACCGCAGTACGACGACCATCAATGACCGCTTCACCAGTCATAACCGCTTCTTTCATATCCGTCATTGCTTGCGCCTTAGCAAGCTTTTCAGGATAACTAGGAAAGTCCGGTGTCGTCATTTCAACGTCCGCGTACCATTCCTCGAACTTATCCGTCATCAAATCAACGCGTTGTTGGGCACCCAAACGGAATCCGTAACCACAAACACCACAAACAAGGTATTCACCCAGTTCTTCTTGGTATTGTTGGGCGCCACAGTACGCACACGTTACCCAACTACCAGCAGGTACCTTATCAAATGCATCTGGATTTGAGGCATGTTTAAACTTATCAGCTTGATTATCAAATAATTGCGTCATGGTGCTTGCACCTCTTCCTTTGCCCATGCTGGCAAAAAGTCCGTTTCCACAAAATCAATTGGCACTAGACCTTGGTGAACACGTTCATCCTTCACCAAGGCTTGTTGCACTGCAAGGTTAGTTGAAACACCACGGACAACGACTTCATCTAGCGTGCGAGAAAGCTTCTTAAAGACATCATCACGGTTGTCAGCTGAGACAATCACCTTACCCAACATTGAGTCGTAGTAAGGTTGCACCGTATCACCAGCGTACATCGCTGAATCAAAACGGATGCCAGGTCCACCAAATGGCAAGTACGTAAAGTCCACTTGACCGGCGCTTGGACGGAAATCGTGCATGGGATCTTCAGCGTTCAAACGAACTTCAATCGCGTGTTGCTTGATTTGAATATCTTGTTGTTGCACTGGCAATGGTTCGCCTGCCGCAACCGCAATTTGCATCTTCACCAAATCCAAGCCCGTCACCGCTTCCGTAACTGGGTGTTCCACTTGAATACGCGTGTTCATTTCCATGAAGTAGAAATTATTGTCACGGTCAGCCAAGAATTCAAACGTGCCAGTATTCTCATAAGCCAAGGCATTTGCGGCCTTAACTGCCAACGCACCAAGTTCTGAACGCATATCACTCGTCACACCAACCGCGGGTGAGACTTCAATCATCTTTTGGTGGTGACGTTGAATTGAACAATCACGTTCCGGGAAAAAGACCGTTTGACCTTGTTGATCACGCATGATTTGCACTTCGATGTGACGGACGTTTGTCATCACCTTTTCGATATACATATCTGCTGAACCGAAAGCCAATTTTGCTTCAGCCTGAGCGCGCTCAAATTGTTGTGCCAGCTCTTCGCGGTTGTTAAGCAAACGCATGCCCTTGCCACCGCCACCGGCTGCAGCCTTCAACATGACTGGGTAGCCAATTTGATCACTCACTGCGATTGCCTCGGCACTATCAGTCAATGTACCAACGCTACCGGGGATGACTGGCACACCAGCTGCCCGCATCGTTTCACGTGCTTGCGCCTTATCGCCCATCAAGGCAATTGTTTCTGCATGTGGTCCAATAAACGTAATACCAACATCAGTCAGCATATTTACAAACATCGCATTTTCAGACAAAAAACCGTAACCTGGGTGAACTGCATCAACCCCTGTTAGTAGGGCTGCGCTCACGATATTTTTCATATTTAGATATGAATCTTGAGGTCGTGGTCCACCAACCGCAATCGCCTCATCAGCTAGTTGCACATGCAAGGCTTCTTTATCAACCGTACTGTAAATGGCAACGGCCTTGATGTCCATCTCATGCAGTGCACGAATAATGCGGACGGCGATTTCGCCACGGTTTGCTACCAAAACTTTTTTAAACATAATTAACTCCATCAAATGAAAAGAGGCTGGAAAAAATCCCAACCCCTTTCAAACTATGCCGGTTGAACCGTATACAGGATATCGTCGTATCCAACAACCGCTTCATTATCGACATTAACAGCCGTAATAACACCAGCAACGTCACTTTTCACTTCCGTCATCAGCTTCATTGCTTCAACAATTGCCACTGTCTCGCCGACAGCTACTGTATCACCGACTGATTTAAAGTTTGCAGCTTCTGGCTTTGGGGCCAAATAAACGGTACCGACAAGTGGTGCTTTAATGGTCACCGTTGTATCCACAACAACTGATTCTTCAGGTGCAGTTGCCGTGTTAGCAGCTGGTTGTTGTGTCATCATAATTGGTGCTTGATCATTCTTGCTAAGATAAAGATGTGTTTCGTCAGTATATAGCTTGAATTCACGTAATGAGCTCTGCTCAAAATCATGCATCAATGCTTGAATATCACTTAAATTCAAACTCATGATATACCCCTAATTTTCATAGACTAATATATCTATTATAACACAAACGATTTTATGCTCCCGTCTGATGGGAAATTAAACACCGAGTTGTAACTTCAATTCCATCACCGCATCACGGAGGCTAGCAGCTTCTTCGAAGTCCAAACGCTTGGCCGCAGCACGCATTTGATCTTCCAAATTGGCAATCATAGCTTCTTGATCTGGACGCGCCATATCCTTGAAGGCCACTTCTGTAAAGCTTGCAGACTTGTTGCTGTTATCCTCAGATTCGTGCGTCACCGCAATCAAGCCACGGATTTCCTTCTTGATGGTGTGCGGTGTAATACCGTGTTCTTCATTGTATGACATTTGAATGGCACGACGACGCGCCGTTTCATCCATGGCAGCCTTCATTGAGGCCGTCACATCATCCGCATACATAATCACGTGTCCATTCTCATTACGCGCAGCACGTCCAATGGTTTGAATCAATGAACGTGTATTACGCAAGAAGCCTTCCTTGTCGGCATCCAAAATAGCCACCAACGAAACTTCAGGCACGTCAATTCCTTCACGCAACAAGTTGATTCCTACCAGCACGTCGAACTTACCCAAACGTAGATCACGGATGATTTCAGTTCGTTCTAGTGTCTTAATGTCCGAGTGCAGATACTTGACCTTCACCCCGACATCTTCAAGATAGTCCGTCAAATCTTCGGCCATCTTCTTCGTCAATGTCGTCACAAAGACACGCTCATCCTTGGCCACACGCTCATTAATTTCACCCAACAAATCATCGATTTGACCCATAACTGGGCGCACTTCAATTTCAGGATCCAACAAGCCAGTTGGACGAATGATTTGTTGCGCAACGTCTTTGTTTGAAACGCGCTCTTCTTCGTAATCACCCGGTGTGGCTGACATATAAATAATTTGGTTAACGTGTTCTTCAAACTCATCCAAACGGAGTGGACGATTATCCAAAGCTGATGGCAAACGGAAACCATAATCAATCAATGTTTCCTTACGTGCACGGTCACCCTTGTACATACCACGCACTTGCGGCATCGTTACGTGAGACTCATCGACAACAATCAAGAAATCATCTGGGAAAAAGTCAAGTAGCGTAAATGGCGGCTCACCCGGTGCACGACCATCCATGTGGCGTGAATAGTTTTCAATACCACTGGTGAAGCCCATTTCACGAATCATTTCGATATCGTATTCAGTACGTTGCTTTAGGCGTTGAGCCTCTAACAACTTACCTTCTTCTTCGAACACCTTCAGTTGGGCGTCCAACTCAGCTTGAATCGTCTTCAACGCACGCTCACGAATCTCATCATTAGTCATAAAGTGAGTTGCTGGGAAGATTGTTGCCAAATCCAAATCAGAAGTCACTTCGCCAGTCAATGAATCAACTTCGCGAATACGATCAACTTCATCTCCAAAGAATTCAATACGAATCGCCTTGGCGTCAGATGATGCTGGGAAGATTTCCAAGACATCCCCACGTGCACGGAAACGCCCACGTTGGAAGTCAATGTCATTGCGTTGGAATTGAATATCAACCAAACGACGCATCAAATCATTACGCTCAATAACGTCACCAACACGGACATTAATGACGTGGTCGTTATATTGTTCAGGACTACCCAAACCAAAGATAGATGACACCGAAGCGACCACGATGGTATCGTTACGGGCTAGCAATGATGCCGTCGCTGAATTACGGAGCTTATCAATTTCATCGTTAATTGATGAATCCTTTTCAATATACGTGTCAGAAGATGGCACATACGCTTCAGGTTGGTAGTAATCATAGTAAGACACGAAATATTCAACCGCGTTATTTGGGAAGAACTCTTTAAACTCACCATACAATTGGCCTGCCAAAGTCTTGTTGTGTGACAAAACTAAAACCGGCTTATTCGCTTGAGCAATCACATTTGAAATGGTAAATGTCTTTCCAGTTCCTGTTGCTCCCAACAGAATCTGCTCTTTGACGCCATTCTTTAAGCCAGTTACCAACTTATCAATAGCGGTTGGTTGATCACCGGTTGGCTCATACTTTGAAACAACCTCATAGGTATGGCTGTCATCACGATTAATCATATTCGCCTACTCACTTTCTGCTTTTTTATATTTTTTCTCTCAACAAACACAAAAGCCCACTGAGAACAGTGGACTTCTCTATTTATCATTATAACAACTTATGTCTACTTTGCATTGAAGATGCCGATGTAGATGCGTTGTAATTGTTCTGAACCTGGAAATTGCTCGTCCAGCAACTCTGGCAGCACCTCACGAATAAAGTACGCCACACTTGGCATGTCACGGAAAGCAAAAATCGTTTCAAGACTTTCCTTGTAAATCTCCAAGAACACAGGCTCTGGATTGCCCTTTTGCAATTCACCGTATGCTTCGTACAACAAGTCAACCTTGTCGGCCACTGACAAGATACGTCCTTCAAGGGTATCATCCTTACCCTCGTGAAGACGACGCTTGTAGGCTTCTTGCAATTCGACTGGGATTTCCGTCTTAACAAAGTTATCTGACAATGAGTCTTCAACGTCCGCCAACATTTGGCGCAAAGTTGCTGACGCATACTTAACTGGTGTACGGATATCACCGATAAAACGTTCCGTAATATCGTGATTCAAAGCCTTTTCGTAAAGCATACGCCAGTTAACGTCATTACCCGCTTGTTCTTCAATGTCACCCAAGAATTGGGCAGCTTCGGTAACCTTCCATGAGTGGGCGGCCACTGAATGAGGTTGATACTTAAAGTACCCCGGTGCGCGTGTGATCATTTCAAGTTCATTCAAACCTGATAAATATTGATGCATCCCCATTTCATTCATCCTCCCAAAAAAATATATTTTTACTACTATACTTGTTTAAGTTACTGATTGCAAGCAAAAAACCAGGTCAAATGACCTGGTTTCAAGCAATTAGTACGATCCAAGAATCGTCACTGTGTATTTGTTATCCTTTGCATCCGTCGTCACGTATGCTTGCATACCCGTTGAGGCTTCAATTCGAATTTGAACTGGCACACCATTTGGTAGGTAGCTTGGTGCGATTTGTGCAATGTAGTTAGCAAAGCTTTGGATTTCAGTTGCTGAGTAGAATTGCGTTGAGACCGTCACATTCAAACCACGCAACGTACCATCACGGTAAGCTGCCTGACCAGTAACAGACGCCAAGTTAGGGAAGAATCCTTGTACCTTGTCCACAAAGTTCGTGAAGCTTGTGTTCAATGAACTAGCAACTGACTTTGATGACGCCGTACCTTCTTGCATTGGCAACACAACCGTTTGATTGTTCAAGTCAGTCCATGAACCAAGTTCATCACCTGACTTAGACACGTTCCAGCTGTAGAAGCTACCGCCGGCCAATGAATCGTCCTTAGCTTGGACATACATGGCCACGTAGATTGGTACATCAGCAGGAATGTCCTTCATTGCACGGTAACGCTTAACGACTTCAGCAGCCATTTCCTTACCATGAGCAATGCGGTCAGCCTTATCAATATCTTGCGTAAAGCTAGGACCATCCTTTTCCTTTTGGTAAACATCTTGCGTGTTCATACCCATACCGATGACAATACCAGCCAACTTCAAGTTATCACCGTCTTGTGTCATGAAGTCTTGTTCTTCAATCGTTTGCAAGTAGATTGGCGCACGTGAATCATCAGTCTTACCGTTATCCTCAGGGTTCAATCCCGTTGGGTTTTCTTCTGACTTACGATTCAACCAATCTACAGCCGTATTTGTAGACAAATATTGACCTTCTTGGAACACGTACTTAGACGTACTGAAGTGGTCCTTAGAAAAATCAAGCAACCCATCTTCAAAACCAACCAAGTTGAACGTGTTGCCGGCATTTTGTTGCGCCGTCAAGCCACGGGTCTTGCTCGTCAAATACTTACCGTCCTTGATGACAGTCTTATAAACTGAGTCGTCAGCTTTTCCAGTAACCTGAACACCCTTCTTTGATGAAGATGAACGCGTCGTCTTCGTCGTACCAGAATTATCAACTGATGATGAATTCTTAGAGAAAAAGTTACCAAAGAAGACCAAAGCTACAGCCAAAACTGCCACAGCGACTAGTGCAGCAATCCATTTAAGTGCACGCATCATGAAAAACTCCTTTTACCCACTCGACAGCTTCATCGAGCGGTTTCGTTTTTGATTATTATTTACTTTCCATACTATCACGCAATTGTGATTCTGACCAAATCTCTATGCCAAGTTCTTGGGCTTTTGTTAACTTTGATCCCGCGTCGGCACCCGCAATCAACAAATCAGTCTTCTTTGAAACTGATCCACTCACTGTTGCACCTTGCGCTTCAAGCCAAGTCGTCGCGTCTGAACGACTGAACAACTCAAGCTTTCCTGTCAAAACCACGCGCTTACCAGAAAAGACTGTGTCAGTGGCAACTTCAACTGCTTGTGTGTAACGCGTGTTAACACCCAAATCTTCGAAATCACGAACCAACTCTTGCGCGTGCTCTGTATCAAAGTATTGCGCGATACTGTGGCCGATAATCAATCCCATACCTGGCAGTTCAGAAATTTCTTCAGCCGTTGCATGGGCAATCGCATCCAATGTGACAAACTTTGCCGCAATCGTCTTCGCAGCCTTGGCACCGACATTACGGATACCAAGTCCGAACAACAAACGTTCAACTGAGTTGGCCTTTGAATTTTCAATAGCTGTTAGCAACTTGTTTGCTGACACTTCACCAAACTTATCCAATGTAATCAATTGTTCAAACGTCAATCGGTACAAATCTGACACTTGATCAACCATCTTCTTATCAAGCAATTGCGCCACAATCTTTGGTCCAAGCCCGTCGATGTTCATGGCATCACGTGACGCAAAGTGCGTCAATGATTCTTGCACTTGAGCCGGGCAGAATGGGTTAATGCAACGAAGTGCAACTTCGCCATCAACGTGCACTAATTCTTGGCCACAGGTCGGGCACCCCAATGGCATGCTGTATTCGATTGAGTCAGCGGGTCGCTGCTTCAAAATCACTTGCCCAATTTCCGGAATAATATCGCCGGCCTTGTGCAACGTGACTGTATCGCCAATGCGGATACCCTTCGCTTCTAAGTACGTTGGATTGTGCAAAGAGGCACGCGAGACGGTCGTGCCAGCCAATTGGACAGGGTCCATCACCGCAGTTGGGGTGACAGCACCAGTACGGCCGACCGTCCATTCGATATCACGCACAACTGTCAGCGCTTCTTCCGGTGGGAACTTGTAAGCAATGGCCCAACGTGGCACCTTAACCGTATTACCTAGTTCTTCGTGGTAAGCCAAATTGTTGACCTTCACAACGATACCATCGATACCATATGCCAAATCGTCACGTGTTGCCGTTTGATTCGTAATGTACGCTTCAACATCGGCTTCTGAACTAACCACCGCGTTAGTTGGATTAGTTGGCAAACCGAGTTCAGCCATGCGAGCCAGTAATTCAGCCTGCGTTGTTACTCCCAACACATTTTCAGCATCGACCGCAAAATACAAGAACGCATCTAGTTGACGTTGCTTAGTGATTTTGGCATCCAGTTGACGCAAAGATCCGGCGGCCGCGTTACGTGGGTTCGCAAATGTTGGCAAGCCATCACGTTCACGCTCCTCGTTCAACGTCACAAACGCTGCCTTAGGCATGTAAACTTCACCACGGACTTCAACAGTTAGTGGTTCATTTAACTTCTTTGGAATGCGCTTGATTTGACGAACGTTGGCGGTAACATCTTCACCGATGCTCCCATCACCACGTGTTGAGGCTTGCACAAGTGCCCCATTTTCATAAACCAAACTAATCGCCAAACCATCAATCTTCAATTCGGCATTGTATGCCAATGACTCATGGAATGACTTTTGGGTCGTAGCCATCCAGTCCGCCAACTCTTCAAATGAAAAGACATCACCAAGTGACAACATTGGCACCGGGTGGGCAACCTTTGGCAAATCCGACTTCACTTCACGACCACCAACCTGTTGTGTGATGGAATCAGCCGTCACCAAAGCCGGGAAAGCTGCTTCCAACGCTTCAAGTCGGTTATATGCAACGTCATAAACTGAATCTTCAACTGACGGAGCATCGTTTTCATAATATTCACGCGCCCATTGCTTCAAATCAGCTTGCAAGGCAGCAATCTCAGTTGCTGCTTCTTCTTGCGAAAGATCTTTAATATCCGTATTAATATCTGCCATTCAACAGTCCCTCTTTGTTAATTGACTTTTTGGATTGGTGCAAAGGCAGCCAACAAACGCTTAATACCTTGATCTGGGAACGCAATGTCCAATTCTTGGTCTTCACCGGTTCCTGACACCTTCACAACGTGACCAACGCCCCACTTCTTGTGACTAACCGCATCCCCAATTGTCCATGCTGCCTTATCAGCACCAGTTCCAGGGTTATTCGTCGTCATTGAAGACGTTGTGCGGGCTGGCGTTGACGCAACTGATGATTGAGGTTGACGCCCGGCAAACGTCGTAGCTGTCGCTTGTTGTGTGCGGCGCGCAAATGGCAAAGCACCATCACGATTTGCTGTTGTTGACAATGTTTGGCCAGCAGGTTGTTGAATCAACTCTGGACTAATTTCATCAATGAAACGTGATGGGATATTGCTGGTTGTACGGCCGTATAGCAAACGTGAATAAGCATTCGTGATAAACAACTTTTGCTTCGCACGCGTAATACCAACATAGGCCAAACGACGCTCTTCTTCTAGTTGGGCGTCATCAGCTGCAGCACGAGACAATGGGAACAAGTTTTCTTCCATACCAACCAAGAAGACGACTGGGAATTCCAACCCCTTGGCAGCGTGCAACGTCATCAACGTCACCTGGTTATCAGCATCTTCGTCAACACTGTCTAAATCAGACACCAACGCCAATTCACCAAGGAAGTCAACGTACTTTGAGACGCTTTCTTCAGTAGGCTCGTACTTCTTGTCGAATTCTTCCGTTACTGAAAGGAATTCGGCCAAGTTTTCAAGGCGACCTTGGTTTTCTGGGGTTGGGGATGCTTTAAATTGCTCCTCATAACCAGAACGCTCCAAAATTTGACGCGTCAAGTCAGTGATACTTAAATCAAACGTCATTTGTTGACGAAGTGAGCTAATCAAGTCTGCAAATTGCGTTAATTGGTTAGCCGCACGGGCCGTCAAGCCTGGAATCATCACTGCATTTTGCGCAGCATCCAACAATGGCCAGTTTTGTTGCAGGGCAAATGAACGCAAGCGTTCGATTGATGTGTTACCAATGCCACGCTTCGGCTCATTGACAACACGCAAGAAACTTTCATTGTCGGCCGGATTCGTGACCAAGGCTAAGTATGCCAAGACGTCACGAATTTCCTTACGCTCATAAAACTTTGATCCACCGACCATCGTATAAGGGATGTTCGCCTTCACCAAAGCTTCTTCAATTCCACGTGATTGCGCATTCGTACGGTAAAGTACAGCGAAATCACGGTAGTTGCGCTCGTCGTTTTTTACACCATCGCGGATTTGTGCGATGACATACAATGCCTCATCCTTGTCAGATTGACCACGGTAATAGGTAATCTTTTCTCCCATCCCGTTGTCCGTCCAAAGATTTTTAGCAATACGCTCGTTGTTGTGTTCAATAACCGCGTTTGCCGCATCCAAAATGGTTTGTGTTGAACGGTAATTTTGTTCCAACATAACCGTCTTCGCATCTGGATAATCCTTGGTGAAGTTCATGATGATTTGCATGTTCGCACCACGCCAACCATAGATAGACTGGTCTGAGTCACCAACTACGGCCAAGTTGCGGTGCTTAGCTGACAACAACGTGACCAATTCATATTGGGCATCGTTGGTGTCCTGATACTCATCGACGTGCACGTACAAGAACTTTTCTTGGTAGAATGCCAACACTTCTTGTTCTTGGTGCAATAGTTCGATGGTCAACATAATCAAGTCATCAAAGTCGACTGATTGCGCCAATGCCAATTGGTGTTGATACTCCTTGTACGCCTTTGCAACAATCTCTTCAAATGGCCCATTAGCCATTTCCTCGTACTTTTCAGGCTTTTCCATCGCGTTTTTCGCGTTAGAAATCGCACCAAGCACTGAACGTGGATCGTACTTTTCAATATCCACGTTCATATCCTTCAAAATACGCTTAATCAATGTACGTTGGGCACCGGCATCAATAATTGAGAAGTCTTTCTTGTAGCCCAACTTATCGATATCACGGCGCAAAATACGCACTGCCAACGCGTGGAATGTTGAAACCCAAACAGCATCTGCATCTTCTGCATCAACTAGTTGACCAATACGTTCCTTCATTTCGCGGGCAGCTTTATTCGTAAATGTGATGGCCAAAATACGCCATGGCATCACATTTAAATCCTTAATCAAGTGGGCGACACGATGCGTCAGAACACGTGTTTTACCAGATCCGGCACCAGCCATAATTAGCAGCGGACCTTCCGTTGTCATAACCGCTTCTGCCTGTTTGTCGTTCATGCCATCAAGTAGTGAACTCATGTGTTTTCCCCTTTCAATCTTTAAAAATTAGCGGATCTTCTTTCCCCAGTATTGGTACAAATCAACCTTCAATGCACCGTTGTACAACTTACGCTTCTTAGTAGCCTTAGCACCGAACGCTTCTTCAAAGCCTTCATCAGACGTCAAAATGTACTTTGACCAAGTTGGCATGTTGTTGTAGATGTGGCCCATCTCACTGTAAAGTTGGCGAGCAGCATCTTCGTCACCCAAACGTTCTCCGTATGGTGGGTTTGCAACCAACACACCGTTAATCTTGTCAGTTGACCAATCCTTGGCAGCCAATTGCTTAAATGTGATGTCGTCACCAACACCAGCAGCTTCAGCGTTTGCCTTAGCAATTTCAATCATGTTTTCGTCAATATCGAATCCTTCAATATCCAACTCAACATCAAAATCAATCATTTGACGTGCTTGTGCCTTCAATGTTTCGCCAATCTTCTTGTCGAACCAGTCCCATTGCGTAATATCGAACTCACGGTTCAATCCTGGCGCAATGTTGCGACCAATCAACGCAGCCTCGATGGCAATGGTACCTGAACCAGTCGTTGGGTCAACAAATGGGTTATCAGTAAACCAGTGAGCCAAGTTAACCAATGCAGCGGCCATCGTTTCCTTAAGTGGTGCACCACCCTTTTCAGTACGGTAACCACGCTTGAACAATGAATCACCCGTCGTATCCAACGTAATCATGACGTGATCCTTATCCACGGCTGTCTCCAAAACAAAACGGTTACCCGTTTCTGGCAAGTAGCCACGTGCGTGATAAGCATCCGTCAAGCGGTTAACAATCGCCTTCT
Organism: Weissella confusa; assembly: GCF_004766315.1. Taxonomy (GTDB): domain Bacteria; phylum Bacillota; class Bacilli; order Lactobacillales; family Lactobacillaceae; genus Weissella; species Weissella confusa_A. The sequence continues at coordinate 13,973 of NZ_PVSN01000039.1, forward strand.
TCGTGATTGCTTGCACCGTTGGTACAGAGTGCAAAATAGAATTCTTTGAACGACCATTTACTGGGAATTCAGCATCATATGGCAACAAGTCTTCCCATGGGAACGCCTTCGTCTTTTCGAACAATTGATCGAACGTCTTGGCATCGAATTCTGTTACGACGATTTTGACACGGTCAGCTACACGCAACCACAAGTTAGTGCGGTAAATATCTTCAACCGTTCCTTGGAAGAAAACACGTCCATTTTCAGTTTGGGTTGCATAACCCATGTCCTTCAGCTCACGAGCAACAAGGGCTTCTAGTCCTGCTCCCATGGTGGCCATCAATTTAAATGTTTGCATAATTGTCACCTTTTTCTTAGTTATGTATCCCAGTTTCCCGGGTTTAAGTGCAAAAAGAAAGCCGACGCCACAAGGACGTCGGCTGCCTGATGCATCAGCTATAAGCCATGTTTTGTACCGAATATTGATTGGCGGTCAATATTCGGTGGCAATCATCTATCTCAGACATTTCTGTCTCCCCGACCATCACTTCAATTTGTTAGGTCAAGCGCCCCTACCAAAGTTTGGGTTGCCCGCTCGAGGGGTTTACCGCGTTCCACCCGTCGCATTTCTTTGACGGTTCGTCACTGTGGCACTTTAACAACTACTCAACCATAGTTACCCGTAGGTCTTTCGTTGGCCGTCAACCGACAAGTCGGCTGCCTAGCCTTATTTTTTCAGCTAGCACGAACACTACTGACATCGCAGTCAGTGCGAGCATGGACTTTCCTCATACGGCATAAGCCATACGCAATTACCCGCTAATACATCGTATTTACTTATTATACACTTATTCAGCAGTTTGTGTAGCCTTTTCTTCAGCAACTGGTGCTGGCGCCTCAGAAGCCGTACCAAATACACGGCGTTCCAAGTTAGACAAACGCTTCAAAATATCCATGTTTGTGTTTGCCACTGGCGCTGGAGATGCCTTAGGTGCCGTTGCTGCAACTGACACTTGCTTCGTCAATTCAGCGACTTGAGCCTTCAACTTCTCGTTTTGTGTCGTCAATTCATCAATATTACTTTGGAACGCTTGGTAATCTGACATGATTTCATCCAAGAAAGAATCAACATCCGTCATATCGTATCCAGTACCGATACGCGTCTTCTTAAATTCCTTCGTCAAAATTTCCTCGCGGTTGTGTAGCACGTTTTCCATCACTAGGACTCCTCCGTTTTGTTCGTATTATTAGTTTAACAGGTTTTAAACTCAGTTACAAAAGCACTTTATGTGAATTGTTTGTGTCCTAGTCTTCCCAGAGCGTTTCTTGATACTCAGTCGCGTAGTCTTGTAGGCGATCCAAATCCACCCGGCGTACTGGATAATCGTGGTTTTCAGCAAAATCATGAATGGCAATATCATCATACCGCGCCTTTGATTCCGTCGCTTCTTCATCAAAGAAAATGACCGCCTCGTCGGTGTGCGTCAACATAAAGTTTTGGTAAGTCACCATTTGATTACGGCCAGCAAAATCCCCCTGCGACACAGCGCTGGTAAAATTGACTGAGTTTTTTAATTGCGTCAATTTTTCCGCATTCGCTTCATTCCACTGACTGCCAAACTTACTAAAAGGTGTCATTAAAGCAATTTGAAACTCTGGGTACGCTTCGTCTCGTAATTCTAGCGCAACCTCAATTGCCCACTGTTCAATGCCTAATTGCCCACCGGTAATCAACCAATCTGCGCCATCTTGGATCGCATTTTCCAAAATTTTACGCAATGCATATTTAATAACCATCAATTTTGGGTCTTTTGTGCCCATTACGCCCAGCTCGTAACTACGAAAGCCCGTAATCCAAATTCGATGTAACTCACCATCAACTGTCAACTTCATCACCTCTTTACGTATTACTTACATTATAGGAAAGTTTGTCAGAATAATTGTCATTTTGCTATAATATAAAGGATACCTTAAGACGCAGGAGTACGAAATGGCTATTAACTATCCAAATGGACGCCAATTTAATCCGAGTGCGTTTTCAAAGCCGGTTTCTAAAGGTGTTTCCCAAAGTAACCGTGGTATGTCATTGGAAAATGACTTGAACGACGCAAACGCGTACTACTTAGCAACGGATAAGGCCGTGATCCATAAAAAGCCCACGCCCATCCAAATTGTTAATGTGAGTTATCCCGCCCGTTCAGCCGCGAAAATTACGGAAGCTTACTTTAGACAGGCTTCTACCACAGATTACAATGGTGTTTATAATGGGCATTATATCGACTTCGATGCGAAGGAAACGACCAATAAACAGTCGTTTCCTTTAAAAAATGTCCATGAACATCAGATTAAGCATTTGAAGCAAGTGGTTACACAACACGGACTCGCTTTCATGATTATTCGCTTCTCAAACCTAAACGAGACATACGTCATTTGGGCAGAGCTCTTATTCACTTACTGGGATAACCAAGAAACCCAGCGAAAGTCGATTCCATACGATGTTATTAAGGAAGAAGGCGCTTTGGTTCCCCTCGGAATTAATCCAACCACCCCTTATTTAACCGCTATTGATGAACTGCTTAATCAACGTAAAGTATAAGGAGAACTATTTGTTATGACAGAAGAGATGTCACGCGTGCAAAGGTCACGTTCAAAAAAGAAGACATCCCAGCCAGGTCCAAAGTGGAAGCGATATACAAAGTATACGTTGCTAACCCTTGTGACCCTTGGCGCAGCCGGCACACTAGCCGGAGTTGGTGCTTTCACCTACTATGCTTCATCAGCACCTAAAGTGACAAATGCTGCTCTTGTCGGCACTTCACAAACCCAGTACTTGGATAAGAACGGTGACGTTTTCTATACAAGTGGCTCACAAAAGCGTGAGATGGCCAAGCAATCTGAGATTCCACAAGAAATGCGTATGGCCGTTGTCTCAATTGAAGATCGTCGTTTCTACAAGCACCACGGTGTTGATCCACGTCGTATCCTTGGAGCTGCTTTTGCTAACTTCACTGGCTCATCACTCGGTTTGCAAGGTGGGTCTACCCTAACGCAACAATTGACTAAGTTGACTGTTTTCTCAACGGCAACCAGTGATCAAACGTTGAAGCGTAAGGCACAAGAAGCTTGGCTTGCTTTGAAGCTAGAAAAGCAGTATTCAAAGAACCAAATTTTGACGCTTTACATGAACAAGGTTTATATGGGTAACGGTGTTTATGGTATGAAGACGGCTGCCGACTACTACTTCGGCAAGTCACTCGACCAATTATCAACACCTCAAATGGCATTGTTGGCTGGATTGCCACAATCACCTACTGGCTATGATCCTTACACCAACCCAAAGGATGCCAAGAATCGTCGTGACGAAGTACTTGAAGCGATGGCCCAAAACGGTGTTATCACCCAAGCCAAGGCTAATGAGTACATGAAGACGCCTATCGACGATGGTCTGGTTTCAACTCACACAGATCAACTTGAAAATTCTGAAGAGAAGACTAAGGTTAACCAAGCTTACATCACGTCAGTAAACGAAGAATTGAAGAGTCTCGGCTACAACCCTGACACTGACGGTTTGACGATTCAAACGAATCTTGAGCCCAAGGTTCAAGACCGTGCTTACAACATCGTCAACACGGAAAACTATGTTGCTTGGCCCGATGACGAGATGCAAGTTGGTTTGACAGTGACCGACCCGCGTAACGGTGATGTGATTGCCCAAATTGGTGGTCGTAAGGAGACTACCCTATTCGGAACTAATCACGCAACGAACCAAGGTCGTTCATCTGGTTCAACTGCTAAGCCTTTGGTCGCATACGGTCCAGCAATTGAAGATATGAACTGGTCAACTAACCACGCCGTTGATGATAATGCCTACAAGTATCCTGGCACGAACATCTCCGTGAACGACTTTGACCACCGCTATCTTGGTACGATTTCGATGCGTACAGCGATTGCACAATCTCGTAACATTCCTGCCGTTCAAACATTGCAAGAAGTTGGTTACGACAAGTCAGCTGCATTCTTGAAGAAGCTCGGTATTAACGAGAATCCAAAGAAGATGGTCGGTTCAAACGCCATCGGAATTGATATCTCAACTGAGCAAGAAGCAGCCGCCTACTCTGCTTTCGCAAACGGTGGTACGTATTACAAGCCATCATACATTTCTAAGATTACCGATCGTAGTGGCGCCGTGAAGAAGTTTAGTTCTAAGGGTTCAACTGCCATGAAGTCTTCTACGGCATTTATGATGACAAGCATGCTGAAGTCAGTTGTCAGCGATTCATACGCTAAGATGATCGCCACTGATGCCTACAACCAAGCTGGTAAGACTGGTACCGTCGCTTATGGCGAAGATTCAAAGATGTCAGCTGACTCAGCTATGGATACATGGTTCACAGGTTACACAAAGAGCGCAACCATTTCTGTTTGGACTGGTTACGACGAGCCAAATGAAGTTGGTCACGATTTGACTGGTAACGAGCAATACATCATGTTGAAGGTTTACAGCGCTTTGATGGATTACGTGATGTCTGATTCTTCAATGGACGGATCAGATTGGACCGCTCCTTCAACTGTAAAGCAAGTTTATGTTAACGGTAAGAAGGAATATCAGGTAGCTGGCGCTAACGTGGCAAACGAAAAGACTGTCGGTTATGCCACAACCTACTCGCCAACTTACTCATCTTCACGTGCTACATCAACGTACACGCCGTCAGCAAGTTCAACTTATAGTAGTTCAGCACAACCTGCTGAAAGTTCATCTGAGGCACCAGCTGCATCAAGTGAACCAGCAAGTTCTTCAACGCCTGCTAGTTCGTCAGCTCAAAGCTCCAGCTCAACGCCCGCTAGTTCGTCTTCACAGCAACAGCGACAGCCGTAAAATAAATTAATTAAAAAGCAAGGGGTCGAATGGTTTAATCACCGTTCGACCCCTTGCTTTTTTAATTACTTAAATTTTGACCAGTCAGTATTCAAAATATCAACATTAGTTGGAATATTGACCTTTTCATCCGAATTCAACTGCTTAAACTGCGTACGCTTCTGACGCTCTTGACGAACTTCTTGGACAGAACGATAATTCTTCTTCTGCCAAGCCACCAAAATCGTCTCAATATAACGCAGATTCAACGCTGCGTTTAAGACTGCTTCCTGAACAGCGGCCTTGATAAACTCTGGCTTAAAATGATCAACATCAAACCAGTTCTTAACGGTTTCCATCTCCATTTGACTTAATGGTCGCCCAAACTCTTGCTCAATCAGATTGTAAATCGCAGCGCGACTCAAATCGTCTTGATGCGTGACCGGTTGACCTTGTGTTGCAACCCGTTGTGCAGCAGTCATTGCGTCACTACCTGGTTCAGACACCAGTTTGTCGTACAGTGGTTGGAAATCTAGTTGTGTGCTAACACGGCCAGCACCATCGCGCATGCTAACAAAATTAGCCAACCCTTTTGCGCGCATGGCTTCAAGATGTCCAAACACCGTTTGTGCATCCCAACCAAGCGTATCCCCAATTTTTTGCGTGCTTGGCTCTAGCTCGCCACGATCAATACCTGCCTTCGTTTGTACATAAACCAGCAGTTCCTCGTTTGTCATGCCAAGGTCACGATAATGTTGTAGTAAATAGTTACTGATGCTCGTTGTACCAGCTTGCATAAACGCTGCAAAATTCAATTTATCTGTCATACGTTCCCCTAACTAAAATTTGAAAGCGTGTTTCCACACTTTTCGATTTTTCTATTATACCCCCATATTTCCGTCAACGCGATGACGATATTTATCGTACGCTTGTGTAAAGGAGGATTTTTAGCATGAATAGTCATGACAATCGCCCACTATGGCTACGTCCCTGGTTCTGGCTCGTAGCATTGTTCTTCATCGGTCGCCGAAAAAAGAAAAACAAATAAAAAATTATTTAAAAACAGGCAAGATCCATATATATCAAGGGATCGCGTCCGTTTTATTGATATAATGTTTACATAAAGTTAGAAGTTGATGTAAAAACACAACATGTCACGTGCAATAACTAGTCCACGTTAAACCTTGTAGGGAAATTTGAGTATGAAATATGGAAAATTCATTACCGGCGCACTAGTCGTTCTAGTGTTAGGTACAGATGGCGTAATGTTGGCCGCAGAACTTTACACACTTGAATTTACAATTCAAGTGCAACACTAAGCTAAATAAAAACTGACTCATAATGAACCAGCGTAAAATGTAGTTTGTCTAGAACATACAGAACGCGAGGAAACATTATGAGTCATTATCATCAGCTTACCGCATTTGATCGCGGACGTATAGAAGTTTTACTCAGAGAAGGGTTGTCAATGCGTAGCATTGCAAAAGAAATTGGTAGAAGCGCTTCGACAATCTCTCGTGAGATTGCCCGCTGTGTTGG
>NZ_PVSN01000083.1 GCF_004766315.1 Weissella confusa
GCTAAATCCGTAAACGTAATTTGGTTAACGACTTCATAACGTGAATGTCCACCAGCCACTTCATCACCATAGAATATTTCAAGTTCTAGCTGCGTCCCATCATCACGATTCAACGGTACGGTCCCAACACCACCCGCACCCGCCAACATGAGTTGCGCATCATACGGCGTTTTATTCTTCGTTAGTTCCAGCTTCACTTGTTCAAACTCATTATCAGATAGCGGAGTATCTTCTAGTCGTTTACGATTGTTGGCATTCAGAATATCTCGCCAGTGGTCATATAGCCGATCAACTGTGACACCAGAATACTCACTGAGGTAATCCCACCCCTCGCTCTTTAACTTCTCAATCACAGCTTGTTCAAATTTATCTTCCGCCATTTAACTAGTCTTCTTTTCTTTTTTAGTTGTAACTATTTACCAAAACGCCACCACTTTTTAGGTTTAGGTTGTGACTCCGGGGTGCTATTTTCAGGTTCCGGTTGTTTGTCCGACGTCACTTCTTTTTCACCTTCATCATGCGGTGCCATCGTTAAAGCTTTCAAGTCCTTAATTTCTGCCTTGTATTCTTCGAGCAGTTGTTTGTCCTGTAAGGCCAATCTTTGTTGTTGGTCTAATAAATTTTGCATTTGGTTCAATTGCTTAAAGTGTTGTGATTTAGTTTCTTTTAAATCTTCTATTTGTGCATTCTGATACTTAATAATATCATTTAAGTAGTTAATATCTGAATGTTTTAGGTTGGCGTTTTCAAAGTTTTCGGTTTTTGATTCTGGTTGTTGATATGTGTTTTCGGTTTTCGATTTATGGTTGTCGATTCCAGACGAAAACATTGTTCTTATAGCATTTTGTCCGTTTTCGTTAACCAAAAACCGGTTTCCGTTTTTTGAAAACCATTGTTTTCGTTCGCTATCCGAAACTTTTTTGTTAATTGCAGTCTTACTAACTCCTAACTCATCAGCGAGTTCTCGAATTGTTTTTAAATTTTCACTCATGATCTATATCCTGCCTTTTAACGATTGGTAGATACTGTTCAATCGATTTTTTAAGATACTTAGCAATATTCTTTTTCGAATAGTCATCTTGTTTATCTCGGATATATGCCAAGTGTTCTTTCACACCGTTTAAACCACGTAACTCTTTTAATTCGTCATAAAGTGGATAAACATTTTTCTGTAACCCTGACAAAATAGACGTATCCGTCAAATCAATATATGACAACAAGAAATGTTCCATCAGCAATTTTGTATATGGACTTTTCATAGCTTCATATACAAGGTCTTTTTCACTTTCTTCTTGCCTTATCTTACCGTCAATATAAGTTGGATCATCTAACTTGTAACTAATATCATCTGCCACCTGCTTTTTAGTGATATGAAAGACGATACTATCAATGCTGCGTCCTTTTTTAACTTTTTCATATATAACATTAAAGCTGGTATGATTTGTGATTTCTGCTAGAGGTTCTTTCAATACTCTCGTTTCAAAGTGAGTGAATCGTTTGTATTCTGTTATCGTATCAGTCATTTCTCGTAACTCTTTCATACCAATTTCAGGATTACGGTACCTGTCAATTTGTTCTTCTCGGCGTCCACCTTTAACACTATAGTGCTCGTATTGGTTGTAATTCATCGATAACCAACGATACAAAATAACGGCATATTTACTATTCAATTCGGAAATTTCTGACAAGGCATGTTGTGTAAAATTTGTTTTGAGATTAATTAAATAGGGCATAATTTCAGGACTAAATCGAATTAATACCTCATCATGATAATCTGTCCATTCTACATATGGAATTGGCACAATGCTAACAAACTTAAACCCTTTATCTTGTTCTTTTTTAATCTGAAAAAAAGCCTGTTTTTGCATTTTTTCAATTGCCTCTTTAAAACGACTATGCTTATCGTTGTCATCCACTTTAAAGAAAGCAAACATTTCTTTCTTTGATAAATAAACCGTCTGATCCTGAGGTGGATTGTCGGTATCAATTAAAGACACCGCTAGTTCAAACATTTTGAGTGGTGTCTTATCCATCTTGGCAATGGATGTGATTAAACTATTATGTTCAACGACTTTTCTTTTTGATAATTCATTCAAGGTCTCTACCTGCCTTGTCTTTGATTCTGGTATAATAGTCATATAAATACACTCCTTTGGGTGTGTTGTTGGATAAGCATAAAGAAAAACTTTTAGACGGGAATTTCTTTATGCTTTTATTATAACATTATATAGCCACTTATTTTATTTTTTTGTGGCTATATACACAGTTTTTTGTGGCTATATACACAGTTTTTTGTGGCTATATACACAGTTTTTTGTGGCTATATAATACGTGAATGCATTGTTATTACTGTATTTATAACTACGCAAAAGAACAAAAGATTAAAATATAAAAGATAAACTTATAATAGGCTGCGCCTTTTTCCTGCTGAAAAATAAAATCAGAAGATTGACCATACCTAATTTGTGACCGCTGTTTTTAAGGCCATATAAGCGCTTCTAAGCGCAATTAAGCATCATCCATATAAAATACTGTATGTAACGAATAAAACGCCATAAAAGACTAACAAGGAGCTTTTTATGGCGTTTTATTCGTTATAGGTGTTTTTTCGCAGAATATGATTAATGGCTTACTAACCCATAATATTTTATCTACATACGAGGTTAACGTATCTATCCACAATCAAATCACTAGTCTATTCTGAAAATCGTATGACTCAAAACAGTAATGACTAGTTATTTTATTAAATAGCCATAAGATCACAAAATAATGGTATTAAATCTTAAAAAATTTGAATGTACAAGCAATTATTTGCAAGAATCATAACCGAATGAAATGAGGGCAATGCGCACTTACACTCTTGACACCTGTCAAGAGTAGTTTGCCAAGGATTTCATCCTTGGTTTTTCCCTGTCTCAGAAGGCTAACGCCAACAATTAATTAATCACATTATGCAGGATCCAATGGCTATAAGATAACCGGGCACTCATCGTAATTAACCACGGATGATTGACTTCGAAAATTTGTATTTCCGTTTCTAAGTACAGGAGTGTTTTACCATGATTAAAAGTTAAAATCGGTGCTGGAAAATCAGGTCTGGTCGCAACCTGATGTACGCTTTGCCGTGAGTTCATCTCCCAACGTTCTTTTAGATCTTCTCGTGATAAAAGTTTTGGTAACTGCTCTTTCTCAACTAACACTTGTTTTGTGAGTTGTGCCGTTAATTCTTCCTTAGCCGCATTGGGATGCCAATCATTTAAAATATCATATGCGTTATTACCTAAATCTAATTCCATGAATAGTCCTCCTAATGTGTCATGGTTACAAGACAAAATATTCACCGCGGATAGTAAACTTTACTATCATCGCCATGAAATACTTCAATGCTCAAATGGTAATAATTATCATAGATACCAGCTTGATACATCGCTTCCGTGATGTTGTGTAGCATGGGCGGTTCTAAGATACGTTCACGTAGCAACCAGAAATGTTCATTATCATTTTGAATAAACACACAGCACCGTTTATCTCTCACATTAAACACGCGGATTTCACGGCCGTCATCATAGCGAATAATAGCTTGTAAGGCTAAATTATCATTGGTCATGTACTCATCAAAATTAGTCATGATTCATCACCAAAATAATGATCCAGTAATAGATAACCCAGTAAGTCAGTATCACCAGTATTATCCATGGTTGCATCAAAGGCATCTGCAAAATAAGTCTGGCTAGCTGTATCCGGGCCTTGTTTATCTGACACTGTAATGATGTTGTCTAATTGTGCCTTAGTAATCCTAGTCATTAAAAATACCTCCATGGTGGTGCCAAAATGAACAAATACGGGCTAATTTAGGGAGATTAGTTGGCGTTATTACCCAAGATCAATTTGATCTAACCCAAGATAAGTCAGTGTCATAGCCTCACTCGAATGATTCAATAAGTGCATGACTAAGCCAATATTATAATATTTTTACTTATTTAGAACTATTTCATAAACTTGATGGACGTCAAGTTTATATCTCCCAAAAGCTAATACACTTTAGTTGAACTAAAATTAAGGGAGAAATCATATGCAACATAATATTCTTAAACATAAAAATAAAATTATGAGCATCAGTGGCTTACTCATTGCTTTAGGACTAATCGCACACTTTATTTTTGCCAATACAATAATTTCTAATAGTGCTTTTATTATAGCTTCGATATTAGGCGTTACCCCCATTTCTTTACAGGCTTATCAGGCTATGAAGGTAAAAGTAGTAAGTATTGATGTTTTAGTAACGATAGCGGTCATCGGCGCTCTCTTTATTCAAAATTATGAAGAATCAGCAATTGTTACTTTTTTATTTTTATTTGGATCATATTTAGAACAACGAACACTTAACCGAACACGATCAGCTATTAAAGAGTTGACGGAAATGGCTCCAGAAACTGCTTTTAAGCAATTGACAGGGGGACAATTTGCAGAAGTAGATATTGATGAAGTAGAAGAAGGGGATATTCTCCTAGTAAAGACTGGTGCCAAGATTCCCGTAGATGGTCGAGTAACTACTGGAAAAGGATATGTAAATGAGGCTAATATCACAGGTGAATCTTTACCTTTAAAGAAAGAAAAAGACGATGAAGTATTTGCCGGTACTATTATGGACAACGGTACTATTCAAATAGTGGCTGATAGAGTAGGGGAAGATTCTACATTTGGAAAAATTATTGAGTTGGTAGAAGAAGCACAGGATTCTAAATCAGAAGCAGAACGATTCATTGACCAGTTTTCTCACTGGTATACACCTGCAGTACTTACAATTGGGCTGTTGGTTTGGGTATTAACCAAAGATACAGAACTTGCGATTACCGTATTAGTACTTGGTTGCCCAGGAGCCTTGGTAATTGGTGTACCTGTTTCAAATGTTGCGGGGATAGGAAATGGCGCAAAAAATGGTATTTTATTTAAAGGTTCTGAAGTGATTAGTCATTTTGCCAATGCAGATACAGTGTTATTCGATAAAACAGGTACCTTAACTGAAGGAAAGCCTGAAGTGAGCGATATTATTTATTATGGAAATAATCAGGAGGAGGATTCATCTCTATTGCTTTCAGTTGAAAGTGAGTCTGATCATCCATTAGCTGTCGCTATTGTAAATAAATTAGCACAATATAAAGTAAGGCCTATAGAAAATACACAGGTTGTAAAAGGTGGGGGCGTAATTGCTCACGTAGATGGGCACATTGTTTCAGTAGGGAATAAAACCTTAATGAAACAAGAAAGTATACCGCTATCTGATGATGTTCTTAAAAAATTGAATAAATTAGAAAGAACCGGTAATTCAATTGTATTAACGGCAGTTGATCATAAGTTAATCATGTTAATGGGTATCCGCGACAAAGTTCGACCAGGTGTTAAGCAGGACTTACAAAAATTAAAATCACTTGGTATTAAAAATCTCATTGTATTATCAGGTGATAACCAAGGTACAGTTAATTCAGTTAAAAAGGAACTAGGTTTAACCGAAGCCCATGGTGATATGCTACCAGAGGACAAGCAAGCATTTCTAAAAAGACGACAGGACTCAGGTGAAATAGTTGTTTTTATCGGTGACGGCGTTAATGACAGTCCCTCTCTGGCTACTGCAGAGGTAGGTATAGCTATGGGGAATGGAACAGATGTTGCAATTGAAAGTTCAGATATTGTCTTAATGAATTCTAACTTTAATCGCCTTCCTCATGCTTTAGGCCTAGCAAAAGGAACATATGCGAATATGCGACAAAATATTCTAATTGCTGTTGGAGTCGTAATAATACTATTGGTTAGTTTAATATTTAGTGAATGGATGTCCATGTCAATTGGGATGTTGGTTCATGAGGCCAGTATTTTAGTAGTTATTTTAAATGCAATGAGATTAAGAGGTTATCAATTAAGATAATTGATCTATATCAAGTATTTTAAAAAGAATGGCCTATATAATTTACTTAAAGGAGTGATAAATATGACTAAAGCAACATTAAAATTAGAAACATTAACTTGTCCATCATGTTTACAAAAAATCGAACATGGTTTAAAACAAACTGCCGGTGTAAAAAAAGATTCTGTAAAAGTACTTTTCAATGCAAGTAAGGTAAAAGTGGATTTTGATGAAAATCAGGTCAATTTGAATACAATTGAAAAAGCAATTGAAGACTTAGGATACCCAGTAATTAGTTCAAAAGTAAAGGAAGGTGCATAAAATGACAACGGTAAATGAAAGGCAAGAAAAATTAGCTGCCGAACAAGCATATAAAGAACACATTCATCATACTAAGATTAATTCTGCAGCTGTTACAGATCATATACTTGCTAATATTCATACATTACATGTAAAATTGCATCAATATCATTGGTATGTAAAAGGCAAAAATTTCTATGCATTGCATAATGTTTTTGAAAATTTATATAACGAGAATGAGGCATGGTTTGATAAAATTGCAGAACGTTTACTAGCTTCAGGATTTAAGCCAGCATCAACAACTACTGAATTTCAAGAATTTACAACGATTTCTGAAGATTCTTCGGAAAAATATTACACTGCTGATGAGATGGTCTTACAGATAGTAGAAGATTTTAGATCTAATCGTGAATTTACTATTCGTGCAATTCGCTTAGCACAGGAAGAAGAAAATGATGCTTTGGAAGATTCACTAATTAGTTATAAAGCTTATTTAGACGTAAATATTTGGCAACTTCAAGCATTTATTAATAAGGATGCCTTAGAAGACGATGACTATATAGATAACGATTAATTAGGAGGAAAACGGTATGGCAGACCATAATCATCATAGTCATGTAGATTGTATACGTTTAGTGCCGATTTTCAATCATCTCAATGATGAACAAATGCATCTAATTGCTCAATCAGCGCATGAAGTACAATACGTAAATAATGAGCTATTATTTAGGTTTGGTGATAAAGATGACACATTATATATCATAAACAATGGACGTGTACGTATTTATAGCCTAAGTGAGTCTGGTCGTGAGCAAACCATACGTATCCTACATCCGGGTGATTTTATGGGGGAAGTTGCTGTTTTACAGACTGAAGGTTATCATTCGAATTATGCTGAAGCAATATCGGAAACAAGTATTTGTAGGATTCATAAGAAGGATTTAGATCAATATTTAGATCGCTATCCAGAAATCATGCGACGAATATTATCAGATATTACAAAACGGCTACAGTTATCAGAAAAACAAACTGTGCAAGTAAGTACTGAACCTGTTGAAGCTCGAATTATTGATTTTCTATCAGAAAATGTTGAAGATGAAAAAAACCATACTTATGTGACTTTACCCATGTCAAAAAAAGATTTGGCTACTTACCTGGGGACAACTCCAGAAACAATAAGCCGTAAGTTCTCATCATTGGAAGAGAGAGGTCTAATTAAACGGCATACCCAAAAATGTGTTGAGATATTTGATTTAGATGAATTATTATTTGTATCAAGTTAAGTCGATTTATACTTAAAAATAAGGATATCGTTTTAAATGATGAACATGGCGGTACACAGTTCATCGTCACTAACCTAAGTCTTCCACAAAAAGACATCGTCCGTGTTTACCGCAAGCGTGCGGCGATTGAAGATATTATTCGCGAGCTTAAAAGTGGATTTGCCTTTGGCAAAACTGATAGCAGTTCATTTTTCGCCAACAAAGCGCGCATGTGGATCTCAGTAATTGCATCAAACTTGATGCGGTTGATGAAGAGTATTGCGTTGGACGACCAGCAACAATCGTGGACAATCAATACCTTTCGAGACCGTTTGTTAAAAATCGGTGGACGTGTCACTAAGCACGCCCGCAAGGTGATTTTGACGTTAGGTAGCCGCATCCAAGAACAATTCGATGGTCTGTTCTGGCGAGCGTGGGAACGACTAAATGCTTTGTGGCAATAAAACAACGAAGTAGATTTTCAAAAAAATAGCAAAATCTGGCTGGTTTTAGTGTGCCCATTTTTCTCAAAAAACGCTCAATCGAAAAAACACCCTGAAACTGTGCCAAGGTACTGGCAGTTTCAAGGTGTTTTATCGTATTTTACTGATTTAGCTGTGGTTAAAAATTTAGTGCATGAATAATCCGGGTTTTATTTGTTTCGTTTTTGAAACATTTTTAATCCGATGTGAAATTACCGATAATTGGTCACTTTTTTCTTATATATTGGTTTTATCACCACTGAGAGAAACTGGAGAAAATAAATGAAAAAACACGTTTCAGCCATCGTCTACGGTGGCTTAGATGGAATTATCACGACGTTCGCAGTCGTTGCTGGATCGGTCGGTGGTAACGTTTCAAACATCGTTATCATCATTTTGGGATTCTCAAACTTATTAGCCGATGGCTTTTCAATGGGGGCCGGTGCCTACCTGTCAGCAACATCGGATAACAATCAATCAAAAAGTAAAGCATTGGCAGCTGGTATCGCGACATTCATTTCGTTTAACGTCTTCGGTTTAATTCCACTAGGTGCCTACTTAATTACAAATGCGCTCATTCACGACAAAGCCATCGCCTTTCCAATCGCCTTTGTCATCGTCGGTGTCTCTTTGGCGTTGCTAGGCTGGGTGAAGGCCAACCTGTCAGAGCAGAAAGTAAGAACAGAAATTCTACGCACACTTTCTGTCGGGTACGTCGCTGCAATTGTTGCTTATGGCGTTGGTATCTTACTGAATTATTATTTGTAAACAAAAAAACACCTTGAATATTCAAGACGTTTTCCTTTTTAGATATTTAGTTATATGGTAATCAGTTATAGATTATTTAAGTCAAACAATCCTCGACGCTTAGCTTCTTCTTTAGCTGCGTTCATTAAATCAGCAGAGTATAGCGCATCAGGGTGCTTGCCTGTCGATTCGTTAGAAATAATCCGGGTAAAATTTTAAATTATATTTTTAGAACACCTTTAATTGAGTCAACCTGTAATAGCTAACCATGTATACAAAGAAACGATATGTTATATTACGTCATCGAAAATGGTGTCCTTAGGGAGTTACTTTTAGTGGTTACCAACACGCCTGCTGACAAAAAACACTTTTTTGTAAAGAAAACCCCAAACAGGTGAGTAAATCTGTTCGGGGATATCTAGAAAGACGCTCTATGGTCGAGAAAAGTGAGATGGTGTAGAACTTAATACCCGGATTATTCATCAAGACAAACAAAAACCCGCTGAAACAGCAAGTTAATACCGTTTCAGTGGGTTTTGCGCTTTCACCCGTTGGGTGAAAACCATAGGAGCTCTTTGTTATGATATTTTGTTAGTGAAAAACAAACCAAATACTCAAAAATTGGAGCGTCTAAAATTATGACTCAAAAAGTATTACCTAGCAACCCTTTAGTTGCAGTTTCAGACAATGGGGCACCAATTACCTCGGATGGTGGCAACGTGTAATGATGTTGTCTAATTGTGCCTTAGTAATCCTAGTCATTAAAAATACCTCCATAGTGGCGTCAAAATGAACAAATACGGTCTAATTTAGGGAGATTAGTGGGCGTTATTACCCAAAATCAATTTGATCTAACATTGTTTCTCGGCTTGCTTGATCTAACCCAAGATAAGTAAGTGTCATAGCCTCACTCGAATGATTCAATAAGTGCATGACTAAACCAATATTGTAATTTGATTGCGTATAAACGCGATAGGCGCCTGTTTTACGCATGGTATGTGTGCCTAGATAGTTGATGCTTAATAGATCACCAACGCGTGCCATGATCTTATAAAACTGTTTCTCAGTGATATGACGATCTGGATGGGCAGTTGAGGGAAATAACCAATCCGAATTGATATTTTCTTGGACCAGCCAATCATGATATTTCAACAAATCTTGTTGTACTGGCTTTAAATATAACGTGTTTGCTTTACCCGTCTTTTTATCATGAATAAAGGCAGTATTTTTAACAGATCCATCTGGATTATAGATATCTGATTTTTTTAACATCATCACATCACTAACACGTAGTAGGGTTGCTTTACCAACTTGAAAAATGGTGTAGTTACGGCGACCAGCACGAAAACTATCTAGTAAGGTGTCTTGCACCATTTTTAAGACGTTGGAGTCTTTGATGGGGAGGACAATTTGTTGCACCATTAGCTACTCCTTTAAAGTTAATAATTTGACTGATGATAGCGTATCTGCTATCATGTTGTTATGGAAAAATTTGAGTTTGATTATTACGATTGGGCTGAATTTGAACAGTTCTTAGATCAATTACCTGATAAAGATGCTGCTAAATTAATTGCAACCATTCAAAATATTGAAAATAATGGCCTCTTAGTTGCGGAAAGACAATTATGGGTAAAAAAGCTAGAAAATAATCTCTATGAAATTCGTTCTAAACGATCTTCAAACATTCAAAGGGCTATTTACTTTCAAGTCAAAGGTAGTCAATACATTATTACTAACGCCTTCACGAAAAAAACGCAAAAGACACCTGAAAATGAAAAGCAAATCGCTCGGAATAGACGCAGTCAGTATTTGAATAAGGAGGAAAATCAATGAGTAAACTTGATGCATACGTTGCTGAACGTAGTAAAAAAAATCCTGAATTTGCACAAATTGTTGAGCAAGAAAATATCAATTTAGAGGTAGCAGTGAAAGTTCGTGACCTTCGTGCAAATATGGGATTGAGCCAACGTGAATTTGCCAATTTGATTGGTAAACCACAATCAACGATTGCACGCATCGAAAATGGTTCGATGAATGCTTCGACAAAAATACTATCTGAGATCGCCCAAGCAACAAACCAACGGTTGACCATTCAATTTAGTCCAGCATTTTAAAATCTATTATAACATTAAACAAAAAAACAGCCCCCATTATCTAGTGACTAGATAATGGGGGCTGTTTTAATCAGTTTTCAAAGGGGCGATTTAATTATCGCCCCTTTTAGATAATTTACCATCTGCGATTTCTAAAAATAGAATGTTGTCATCCGCTTTAAAGAAGCAAACATTACTTTGATAAATAAACCGTCTGATATTGAGGGGATTGTCGGTATCAATTAAAGAAACAGCTAATTCAAACACCTTTCTTTTTGATAATTCATTAAAAATTCACACCTGCCTTATCTTGGATCCTGATATGGACAATAAATTTGCGTTAAAAGAATTGAATTATATATAATTGATTGAGGGGGATCATAGTATGAAAATATCAGAATATTGCTGCAATAATTTGTACAAAAAATAACATCCAAATTGGGAATTAGATTCAAAAATTATTTCTAAATAATTTTAATTACTTAATTATTTTAGATCCTGATTTGTGATTCGATCACATAATTAAATTATTGAATAGCAAGGTGAATAATGAAACATTTTAGTAATATTATTATTGGATTTGGAAAAGCGGGTAAAACACTTGCAGGAACACTTGCAAAGCACGGTGAAGAAGTATTAATTATTGAAAAAGATCCCAACATGTATGGCGGGACTTGTATCAATGTTGCTTGTTTACCGACTAAAAACATGATTATTAATGCCCACCGGGGTATAGAATATGAAGTCGCTTTAAAAAAGAAAAATGCCCTAACAGCAATGCTACGTAATAAAAATTACCATAAGGTGGCTGATTTACAAGAAGCCACTGTTTTAACAGCTACTGCTGAATTTTTGGATGACCATACGGTACGAGTATCTGATAACTCAGGGCAGGAAACTTTAACTGCAGATCGTATTTTTATTAATACAGGAGCAACACCAATTTGGCCTAATATTGATGGATTGCTTGCTAGTAAACATGTTTATTCGTCCACAGACTTACTTGTAAAAGATAAACAATTAAAGGAATTAGTTATTCTTGGTAGTGGACCGATTGGCTTGGAATTTGCATCGATGTATGCACAATTTGGTAGCCATGTGACCATCATTGATAAATCATCTAAGATTTTAGGACACTTTGAGCCTGAAATTGCCGAACAAGCTAAAAATGATTTAGAGGAAGATGGTGTATCCTTTTTGTTAGAAAGCAACTTAACTGGTGTAAATGATACACTAAATGGTGTTACATTAACTATAAGCACACCAAAAGGGATTAAAAATATACAGGCCGATGGGTTATTAGTTGCTACGGGACGTAAAGCTAATGTGACCGATTTGCACCTAGAAAGAACTAGTATTAAAACAGGTAGTCACGGTGAAATTTTAGTCAATGATATACTAGAAACAGATGCTAAAGATGTCTATGCTTTAGGTGATGTTACCGGCGGGCCACAATTCACGTATATTTCGTTAGATGATTGGCGTATTATGGCTAATCATCTATATGGCGATAAGACACGAAGTCGTTTAAATCGACCAGTATTTGCGAATACTATTTTTCTAAATCCGGCTATTAGCAGTGTCGGAAAAACAGAGGCACAGCTGAATGAGGCAGGCATTGATTATAAAGTACTGAAGATGCCAGCAGCTAGTGTTCCTAAGACACAAGTAATTGGTAATCCAAGAGGTAGCTATAAAGCATTAATAGATCCACAGACACATCAAATTTTGGGTACAACCATTTATGCTGAGGAATCATTTGAGACGATTAATATCATTAGTCTAGCGATGCAAAATCATCTTTCAGCTGAGACTTTGCGCGATCAAATATACACGCATCCAACAATGACGGAAGCATTAAATGATTTGTTTGATCAAATTTAATAAATCATTTATAACAAATTAAAACAAAAATACTCAAGGTCTTATCTAAATGCCTAACTTTTTTATGGCACTTCAGTATACCCTAGTGGTTTTTTGTTTTGGTACATGATACATTGCACCAATGGGTCACGCCGTGACATGGCAATTTATCATTGTATGATCACCTTCAGTGAGAGCATGTCATGCAGAACGCTATCCTCTGGGGCAAGCTGGTGTGAGATTAACCACATAAAATACAACGAAAAAAGATGATCTTATACTTAAAAAATGGACAATTTTTTGAGTATAAGATCATTTTTGTCTGTAATTATTTTGATAGTTGCTGGTTGGCTATTTTTTTGTATCCAAAAACCAATAATCACGAAAGTCACCAACTAGTTTTGAATAGGGATAGCCAATTATTCCTTGGCTTTGTAGCTTATTCGATAAATATTCTTTCAAAATCCAAGGATCTTCAGGTGAGACGTGATCTAGTTCTAATATTTGATTGACTTTTTGTACAGAAGTATTTAAGTAAATGGCTGCATGTTCAATAGTCAAATGACTTAATTTTAGATTTTGACGAAGCTCTTTACTAGTATTGATATGCTCTATAAAATTTAAAGACATTTTATTCCTCTCTTTCGCTATTAAAATCATGCTGACGAGAAGGCTGATTCAGCCATTCACAAGAGTTGTTAATTATTCAGATATGAATTTTTCGCCAGTCATATATGCACCGTGTTTTAAGAAAATAACGGTAGCCAATCCTGCTATACCATCATCAATGAGTGCATGACTAAACCAATATTGTAATTTGACTGTGTATAGACACGATAAGCGCCTGTTTTACGCATGGTGTGCGTGCCTAAATAGTTGATACCTAGTAGATTACCAATACGCGCCATCACTTTATAAAACTGTTTCTCGGTGATATGGCGATCATGATGGTCTGTCGAGGGGAATAACCACTCAGAATTGATATTTTCTTGGACCAGCCAATCATGATATTGCAACAAGTCTTGCTGAACAGGCTTTAAATATAACGTGTTTGCTTTACCGGTCTTTTTATCATGAATAAAGGCTGTATTTTTGACAGATCCATCTGGATTATAGACATCTGATTTTTTTAATGCCATGACATCACTCACACGTAGTAG
Organism: Weissella confusa; assembly: GCF_004766315.1. Taxonomy (GTDB): domain Bacteria; phylum Bacillota; class Bacilli; order Lactobacillales; family Lactobacillaceae; genus Weissella; species Weissella confusa_A. Next base: position 13,810 of record NZ_PVSN01000083.1, read on the forward strand.
CGTGGCCTTACCAACTTGAAAAATGGTGTAATTTCGGCGACCAGCACGGAAACTATCGAGAAGTGTATCTTGTACCATCTTTAAAACGTTAGAGTCTTTGATGGGTAGGATAATTTGTTGCGCCATGATTCATATATAGCTTTCTGAAATTAAATAATTAAATTGTTTATTTATTGATGACCAGGACCGTATTTCTAAACTTCTTTTATGGTTTATTATATAACTTAACGAAGAAACAGCCCCCATTATCTACTAGTCAGATAATGGGGGCTGTTTTAATAGTCTTTTCGAGGGGTCATTATGTAAAAATGGACCCTAATATTAATTTAAATGTTTCTGAAGTCGTATAAAAGGTCAGATAGTGTCTGGTTTTTTTGTATGAAATTTAGTAAATACTTTCTAGTTATTATAAATTGTTCACCGGAACCTTTAACTTTAGTTGCTAATAGTTGCTCTTGATCAGGATTTGGTTCTGGACCTGTTATTTGAAAACTATGGATTATTCGGTCACGCTGCTCTACAAGTTCTGAAAACAGACTAATTATATTTTCTGGAATAACATCGGAATATTGTTCTTTCATAACTTTATGCAGAATATTCCCTGAAGTTCGATCAATTAATTCCCACCAGTTGTGTTGATCACCACTGATTTTAAGTATATTTTCTATAATAAAAGCATTGTTGGAGTTAAAAACACTTATAGCAGAACCAAGAAGCTCCCTATAATCATCATTCGGTAATGACTGTCTTGTATATTTTTCGTACATTATGTTTCACCTCTTTTAACATCTAATATAGAAATGTAAATGATTAAGTCGTTCGTCACCCTTGTCATGCGGAGAGGGGGTGAAAGCTATGTACGATTTAATCGACAACATATCTCTAAGATTATTAGATCATGCTTTAGATTAATTATTACTATAGGGTCTATCTATAGTATAGACCCTATACAAACATATTTTGTAAAAAGCCTTTTTTCTGTTCTTTCAACAAATCTAACTTACGCTGATTAGCAGTGATAAGGTTATCCATTTGACCTAGAAACTTTCCAATCAACTCTTGTTCAGCTTCATCAGGCACCATGATAGGCAGAGTTTTTACTTCCTCAGATGTGACTGAATCAAATGTTGATCCGGAACTCATGCGAGCCCAATAGCCTTTAGATTGAACCTGTTTTAGCGATTGGAAAATAAATTCATTGCCCTTGATGCCGGCAACGCCTCGGCCCAAAACCACGTCATACGCGGTTTTACCAACTTCACCAACGGGGGCTCGAACACTCAAAATTAAGTTACCGGCTTCAGCGGTCTTCGTTACTTGAGTTGTCCAAACTCGTGGCGATACGAACCCATTGTTCATATCAGCGTTACCCTGAACCAAGATATGATCCTCGGGATTGTCTGTATAATTTTCCGATTTTGGTGACGTTCCCATGGTAACTGGAGCTACTTGATTTAACTCACGCTGTACCCAATCGTCAGCAAACCCCGCAAATCGCAATTCAGGAACTTTGGCACCATTTTTAGGGAACATTTTTTGCAAGTAGCCTTTTTTCTGTTCCTTGAGTAGATCTAACTTACGTTGATGAAGAGCGATAGTGTCATCTAAATGTTTGAAGAATGAACCGATTTTTTGTTGTTCTTCTTTTGTAGGGAATAGAAAATTTAAACTTTTAATAACTTGGCTATTTAATTTAGGTTGTGCAGTTCCACTATTGTATTTTTCATAATTTTGTTTTTCTAAAAGTTGAACTAAAAAATTATTTGATCCATCTTTCATAGCCATTATATGCGCGTGATTGTTTAACCAAAATTTACCTTGTGTTAAATAAGCAATGGGACTATTTCTCATAGTGATGTTGGCTCCATCTTCAGCTAATAAAACAAATTCCCCATCAAATATATAATCTTCAACGTAATCAATTATTCCTGTTGCACCATAATATGGATATTCTCCCTGTTTTCTGAGAGAAGAATCAATTGGTATTCTCTGACCGTTATAAAAGATCGCTACTTCATTTAACTTACGCTCTTCCCAAGCATCACTATAACCATTAAATCGAATTTGCGGCACTTTATTACTCATCCTTGCCTCCCAATAATTGCTTAGCTGATGCGATAATCGCCTGGCTATCGTCTGTAACCGCTAAATCATTAATCATCGCTAATAAGTCAGATTCACTTTGCGCAATGTCACGATTAACATCAACGAGATCCTGGCTAACAGCCACCAAATCAACAGGTTCTTCTTCTTCGAACGTGTCCACATAACGTGGAATGTTGAGGTTAAAGTCGTTTTCCTTAATTTCTTCAAAACTGGCCACGTGCGCATACTTAGCAACGTCTTCACGCTTTAAGAACGTCTCCACAATTAAGTCCACGTCCTCTTGGCGCAACTTGTTATTGTTCTTCTGCTTTTCAAAGCCCTTTGAAGCATCAATAAAGAGCACATCGTCAGTGGTACGGTTCTTTTCCAAAATCATAATAATGGTTGGAATCCCCGTATTCGTAAAGATCTTTTCGGGCAACCCAATCACCGCTGAAATATTGCGATTTTCCAGTAATGCTTGGCGAATACGACCTTCAGCGGCGCCACGGAACAACACCCCGTGTGGTAAAACAATCGCCATCCGGCCATCTTGCTTCAAGTGATACAAGCCGTGTTGTAAGAACGCAAAGTCAGCCTTTGACTTAGGCGCAATGCCGGCCTTGAAGCGGGGGTCATCTTCCCGATTGTCGTTATCCCACTTAAGTGAGTAAGGGGGGTTCGCCATCACGGCATCAAACATACGTGGGCTATCCACCCCACTTTGGACCCCATCAGGCCAGTCTGGACTCAAGGTATCTGCATTATGGATATTGATATCGTTATACTCCACCCCGTGCATCATCAAGTTAATTCGGCCCAAGTTATAGGTTGTCGTGATAACTTCTTGCCCATAGTACTTAATGGCTCCACGTACGCCAGCATTCTTCATGTATGACGCAGTTGTCAAAAGCAATGAACCTGAACCCATGGCTGGGTCATAAAGGCTGTAAGTTGGCATCTCTTCACGACCAGCCGTTAAAATACGCGCCATGATATCTGACACTTGGTGTGGCGTATAGAACTCGCCGGCCTTCGCACCAGAATTAGCCGCAAACATCCCAATCAAGTATTCGTATAGATCACCCAACACATCGGCATCTTCATCCAATTCGATTTGGTCAATCAAACTAATCCAATCCATCAAGGTCTTCGTCCGCGTTTGCGTATTGCTACCAAGACGGCTTGAGGCCAAGTCCATGTCGTCAAAGATACCTTCAAAAGTGGCCTTGGCCCCTTGTTGAATGCCTTGGTTAAAGTGCACCAACGCATCTGCCACGTTGGTAATATTGAATTGATCCACGTTAATGGCTGCTTGCCAGTCACTAAAGAGTTCGCCTGGTTGAATCACATACCCCAACTTGGTTTGCATAAAAGCCGCGGCCTTTTCAGGATTCTGTTCCCAGACTGAGGCCCAAGTTTCGCCACGCAATTGCTGATCCAGCCATGTTTGCGCCTTTTCAGATAGAAACTTATAGAACATCAACCCGAAAATATAGTTCTTATATTCAGACGGTTCAATCTTACCGCGGGTCTCGTTCAATGTTTTCCAAATTAATGCTTGTTTATCTGCTGTTAATGCCATGTTTAGCCCTTTTCTATGATGAGTAATTTATTTTTTGGTGATTTTAGCAAAGTAGTTCAGTAGCGACTCTTCAAAGTCAGCTAGCTCAAAGAAACCAATGTCCAATCGACTCTCTAAGTCTTGTAAATATTGATTCAGCGCCGTGTTATCCACTAACGCGATGCCAGGTCGGTATAGCTCGTAAGCTGCTAGAATATCGTTCCCATTGTAATCATGGTCGGCTGCCCACTTGTAGAGTTTAAGATCTTGTTGTGCGGTACGGATCGCCTTCCGAACTGACTTCAGTATCTCAGTCGTAAAATGCTCCTGATACTCCCCGTTCTCAATGCCATCTAAGACTTGCCCAATCTCTTCACGATTATCTTGATCTAAGGGTTGTACATGCTCTTCAACAGCTGCACGGTTGGCAACACTGGTTTCATCCATATACGCATTCAATAAATCGACTAGTTTATCGTAGTTGATAATTTCATTCGCAAATGATTGCAACACCAGCTTGATATTCGTTAAATCAACTTGCTTGTCGGGTGGCAAAACCTCATTGACATCGTTCATGCGTGCTTGCAGTGAACTTAGCTGCGTCGCACTCTCAATGCCTAGTGTAATAGGTCCATCCGGTCCATCAACAGTGTTTCCTAAGGCATATCCTTGTTGCACTAATTGTTGGACTTGCGAGTTGACTTGGGCCGCTGTCACGGCAAACTCGACTTGTTCTTTTTCAGAACGCGGCATCTGTGAAAAATCATCGCCTGCTAACTGCTGCAAACGCTTGATTTGGGGGTTCAAGTCGATAATTTTATCAGCTGCCTTAGGCGCCAAAATTCTTTCATCAATCAACTTTTTTTGTTCCTGATCATCCGGGGTATTCCCCGCATCCGCTAAGGTATCATTGCCCCCTTTGGTATAGATAACCAACGCATCCTTCACTTTTTCTTCCATGACCGCACCCTGACGATAAAAACGTACTTTACCATAAGGTTTAGCTGTCTTATCAATTGTCCGGTTCGTTCGTGACATGGCTTGAATCAGGGGACCTTCACCCAAAATCTTATCCATGTAGATGATATTAACGAATTTTGAATCAAATCCTGTTAATAATTGATCTGACACAATAATCAAGTCCAATCGATCGGCATCATTACCCTTGTTATAAGGTTTCTTACGGGCAATGCGCTTGGTCATATCATTGAGGTACGCCCGTTGTGGATCCTTGTCCTCTAAGAAATTACGTGTGCCGTAGAACGTCATGTAGTCTTGCATCGCTTGCTTTAGAGCAGCTTGTAAGTCTGATGCGCCTGTTCCATTGGCTTCATCACGCGAATAGGTCATAGCAACACGTAACTCAGGTGCTAGTTGCTTGAAAAGACTGTAATAAGAAGCAACGGCTTGCTTACCCGATACGGCTAACATGCCTTGGAATTGATTCGGCTCGCGGACACCCATATTAATTGGTCCGCTAGCATTCGTAGCCCAATTACGCTGAATATCTGCCACAACGGCTTGGCGGAATGGCAGACTGGCATATACTTCTTTTTCCAGTTCCTTTTCAGTTAAACCACTATCCATATCGTGTTCAAAATCAGTCTCATAATACGTCACATCAAACCCAAGGACGTTACCGTCACCAATAGCGTCCTTAATCGTATACCGGTGTAAACGCGGCCCGAAAATATCATAGGTTGAAACATCCTTAGAGGTTTTCACGTCATGGACTTCATCGCTATAAAAATTAGGCGTCCCTGTAAACCCAAACCAAGTGGTTTTTAGTAACGCTTGTTTAATTCGGCTGACGGCATCACCACTGGCTGATCGGTGGGCCTCATCCATTAAAATAACCATCCGCCTATTAGAGGCCAGACCTGATTTAATCGCCTTATCCAATCCTTGTACCGTAATCAAATAGATATGGGCCGTGTGATCGTGCTTAAGGGCACGCTTTAGTTCACTCCCATTCACCACTTGAATCCGATTTTCAAAGGTCTTATAGGCAAATGACTTAAAGTTTTCATAGGTCTGATTGACTAAGTCAACCCGATCCACAATAAACAAAACATCTTCAACTCTTGGTCGTGAAGCTAGTATTTGCGCCACTTTAAATGAGGTGACTGTTTTACCAGAACCCGTGGTGTGCCAAACGTAGCCCCCTTCTTTTTCAACCAACCCGTTTTGGTCCATTTCACGCATGCGATCTAAAATTTGCCGCGTTGCTTGAATCTGATACGAGCGCATGACCATTAAGTTATCATTGGCTGCATCCGGAATCATATTCACAGTTACCAAGCGGTGCAAAGCTGGAATACCCATCACCTCATGAATAAAGGTCATCGTATTCGTGACATCCTTGCCGTCATCATCACGCCAACCAAAGGCAAAATCACGGTTATAAGAGTGGCTATTCTTTGGTCGTGCAAAATAGTGCGCTGAATTTTGCGACAAGACAAACTGCACTTGCACAAAAGAAAAGAGTCCCGTGTACATGCCGTCACCGTCATACTTTTGGAACTGTTCAAACGCATTCCATTGGTTTTGCAAGGACTCATCTTTTTCTTCAATGTGAGCCACAGGTAGCCCGTTAATCAGCAACATGATATCAATTCGACGCTTAGAGCTGAGACTCGTGGCTAAATCCGTAAACGTAATTTGGTTAACGACTTCATAACGTGAATGTCCACCAGCCACTTCATCACCATAGAATATTTCAAGTTCTAGCTGCGTCCCATCATCACGATTCAACGGTACGGTCCCAACACCACCCGCACCCGCCAACATGAGTTGCGCATCATACGGCGTTTTATTCTTCGTTAGTTCCA
>NZ_PVSN01000003.1 GCF_004766315.1 Weissella confusa
GGACAATCAACACCTTTCGAGACCGTTTGTTAAAAATCGGGGGACGTGTCACTAAGCACGCCCGCAAGGTGATCTTGACGTTAGATAGCCGCATCCAAGAACAATTCGATGGTCTGTTCTGGCGAGCGTGGGAACGACTAAATGCTTTGTGGCAATAAAACAACGAAGTAGATTTTCAAAAAAATAGCAAAATCTGGCTGGTTTTAGTGTGCCCATTTTTCTCAAAAAACGCCCAATCGAAAAAAACACCCTGAAACCGTGCCAAGGTACTGGCAGTTTCAAGGTGATTTATCGTATTTTACTGATTTAGCTGTGGTTAAAAATTTAGTGCATGAATAATCCGGGTTTTATTGTTAAAAAAAACAAAAAAATAACAAGCAAACCTCACGGGGAGCCGTTATTATAAATAGCGTAATAGAAATGATGTGCAAGAGAAAAGGGACGCTATATTATCTTTGCCAGTTGTTCAAGCGTGCTCTTCTGCGGGAGCCAAACTTGTAACCGAACAATTAAAGTCAGTGACTTTTTGGGGTTTGTTCAAATTCAAGTGAATGACAATGGTGCCTATCTGCGAAGGCGATAATTGTGTGATCACAAGTGAATCTTCACAGATGATTTTGTTACGGGAAATATTTTCAAATATTTCTACTCACTCAATACTCTCTCTAAAAAATAAAAACCAGGATGTCTGCGCATCCTGGTTTTTATTTTCTTATCGGCTGAGGTTGTTTAGCACATCCAACACGGGTTGGAATGCTTCGAGTGTGTGGTAACGATCACCAATTAGGACACCGTCATAACCGATGGCACTAGCGATTGGTGAACCAACTTCATCCATGTGACCACCCAGAATCAATTGGTAATCAATGGCTGGGTAATTGCTCTTCATGAAAGCACGAATGGTGTTGTGGACATCGCGAATTTCATCAATTGAATAAAGGGCGCGGCCCATTTCGGTAGAAGCCAATGATTCATACGCGATGATGATTGGCTTCGTAATCTTTTGATCCAAAAGCAAAATATCTAGTTCTTCAGTGACCATTTCCAAATTACTGTATTGGCCGACTGAAATGATTGGCTTAATATCATTTTCCAAGGCGTTTTCGAGACGCTTGCGAACGATTAGCAAGCCTTCGTTAAGTGACTTACGACGCTCCAAGTGACCGATGAAACTCGTCGTGATACCAAGTGAACGCAAGACACTAGGCGAAATTTCCCCCACAGTACGCTCTTTAATCGTCAAATTTTGACTAATGACTTCGAACTTATCGTGGTCATTATCAACAGGTAGCGTTGGCGCGATTTTTAAGTCAACTTGAACTTCGGCATTATCCAAATCGCTTAGAAATTGCTTTTGAAGTTCAAAATCCACTAAGTTTTTAAAATTTAGAACAGCTAACATTGATTTATCCTCCCCAAAAGGTAACGTTGTTATACTTTTCGATTGATTACTTACAGTATACCCCATATTTCTGATGAAAGAATGGCTGATAATCGAATAATGGAAACTGAGTCATGAAAAAGCCACGAAAACATGGTTTAATTTAATTCTGGGGGGAAGGTCATGAAGGTACATCACGTAAAATGGATTTTAAAGGGCCTGTCAGTTATTGGTATCTTACTAACAATTTGGGCGATTTTTAAACTTTATCAGATGGGCGCTTTTAGTAATTCAAAAGTCTTAATTGAATTGCTAAAAGGATACGGAATTTTAGCGCCAATTGTTTTTATTTTGATTCAGATTATCCAAGTGGTCATTCCAGTGTTACCAGGTGGTGTATCGTTAGCTGCCGGTGTGTTGATGTTCGGCCCTTGGTGGGGATTCTTGTACAATTATATTGGTATTGTATTGGGGTCTTTGGCACTGTTTGCCTTGGGAAGGCGCTTTGGACACCGCATCATTGATATTTTTGTCAGTGAGGCAACCTTGGACAAATACATGCATCGATTGGATTCGAAAGGCTGGCATATTACGTTTGCGCTGCTTATTTTCGCGCCAGTCGCACCGGACGATGCGTTGGTTCTTTTGACTAGTTTGACGAAAATGACTTGGCGAGAATTCACATTGATCATTTTGCTCGGAAAGCCACTTTCAATACTTGCGTATAGTTTGGGGATGCTTTACGGTGCTGATTGGCTAATGAATTTTGTTGGCAAGTAGCGTATTTGAGACATAATAATTGTAAAGATTATTACGGCGTTATTCCTAACTTTTTATGCGTTAGTTACAAGTGAAGTTCGGTAATGACCGGATATTAATAAACAGACATTTGTCCTTGTACGACTTTAAACAATTAACCCCGCGAAACCTATGTTTCGCGGGGTTTTATGTTACATTTCAATGTTTGCTAAATCGTTAAGATTTCTTGATAATAGATAAGTTGAGTTTTTCTATTTGGAGGAGATGACATCATGTCACATCACACACAAGCTGACCGTCAATTAACGGCGGGGAGCTTGGCAGTTGCTATGGTTCCTGCGATGGTAATTTCCGCAGGCCTAACAGCACTTATGGCAGCGAAAGCATATGAAATGATTCGGCTAGCAAATGCGAACGGAAAAGTATTAGAAGAGAAAGCGAAGCAAGCAAATGATTAAGCGTGTATTTACGTATCTAAAAGATGACGTCATGTTCACGGTTAGTATGTTGCTTGCTGTTGGGACGTCTTTCTTTGTAACACCTGATTTCGGGGCTGTTAATTGGCATACTATTTTCAGTTTGATGTCGATGATGATTTGGGTTGGCTTTTTGGAACGAGCAGGCGTGTTGCATGCTGTCTCAGTTTGGTTGGTCAGCCGTAGTCACCATGCGCGAACGCTGATGACTTCTGTCACATTCCTATCGTTCTTCGGAGCGATGTTCCTATCAAACGATATTGCCATTTTGACGTTGATGCCAATCTATCTACGATTGGCCAAGGATCTGTCGGTTCGATTGAAGATCATCGGGTCAACGTTGGTTATTATGGCGGCCAATTCAGGGGCTATCTTATTCCCGTTTGGTAAGTCACAAAACTTGTACATGTACGGGTTCTATCACGTTAGCGTGGGCCAATTCTTCAAGTGGTCAGTGTCATTGACGTTGGCTTCATTGGTTTTGATGTTCATCATTACGCGATTCGTACGTGCGACGCCGTTGGAAATTAAGTTGAAGCCAGCTGATAAGCTAAATCATGGCTCACTTGTATTTTTGGCGATTACCGGTCTTATCTTGGTTGCAACAATCTTCGGCTGGACGCCATTTAACGTTGTTGTGCCATTGATTCTGGTTGCGTTTTTCATTTACAACCGCTCAATGTTCAAGATGGTCGACTTTGGCTTGCTAGTCACGTTCTTTTTCTTCTTCATTGCGACGAATAATTTGGCGCACATTGAAGTTATCCGTGAATTGGTCAGCTCATTGTTTGACACCAAGTCACACGTCCTATTCGGAACGTTCTTCTTGAGTCAATTCATCTCAAACGTGCCATCAACGATTTTGATTTCAACATTCACCGATCATGCGCGTGAATTGTTTATTGGATCAAACATCGGTGGATTGGGAACGGTTGTTGCTTCAATGGCCAACTTGATTGGATTCCGTGTGTTCCGTCAAATTGAACCAGACTCATCTAAGTCATTCATGAAGTTGTTCATGGTTGTGAACTTCGTCATGGCAGCAATTTTGCTGGTGATTTTTGGAATTTAATAATTAAAACGGCTGTTGCTCATATTTTTAGAGCAACAGCCGTTTTTCGTTATTCGCTTCGAGCTGGCAATTCGACGCTGGCTTCTGCCAAAACGTGGCCGACTAGGTCTTTACGGAGTTCGTTAAAGAAATAGCCGGGCGTCAAATCTAGCGTTGTATCAACGGCGTAAACCGTTAATGTGTAATCGTGTGTTTGATCAGGTGGCATTGGACCAATGTATGATTGTGTAATTTCAGGCTTACTGTGCTTGAAAATACTGTACATTGAGTTCGTACCAGGGACAAATGGCGCGTCAGATGTCGCTAGGTTTTCTGGTACACCACCCACAGGGAGATTTGCGACTGTCCAGTGAATCCATGGGAAGCCCCCAACTGGGATTGCGTCATAATCAATGAACGCAATCGCGAGTGTTTCAGTACCGGCTGGCACGTCGCTAACGGCGATCGGGAAATTAACAACGGGATTATCTTCTAAACGATATTCCGCTGGTGCAAACTTGGCATACTTATCAGGCAACAAGCCTTGATTATCAAGCGTTACGGATACTTTCATAATGTGTTCCTCCAGATGCTTTTGGTGTCAGTTTACCACAGCTGCCAAACAAAAGTGTTGACGGAAAAATGGCAATCATGTATTCTAAAGCCACATACGAATACGATAACCTATCAAGAGTTCGGCGAGTGATACCACACGATGACCCGACAGCAACCTACAGCAATGCAAGGTGCTCCACTGGTAACGGATAGGTGCTAATGATAACGGCACCTACTGGTTTTGTAGGTGTCGTTTTTGCTATGCAAAAATATTTTTAGGATGGTACTCGTAATGGGTGTGATTGATGTAGAGAAGATTCAGAAGACGTCAACGTTAGGATTGATGATGGCGGTCAGCAGTTCGCGGGGGCACCACCCTGCTGCTGGTGCTTACGGCGCAATGGCCAACAATCTCAAAATTGGCCAATTGTGGAATCGTGCGCAGCAGAATGATGCTTTAGCACGCAAATTTGTGGATGAAAATCCAGAAATTTTCAGTTCCAAGGCATCAAAGGAACCAGCCAAAACGGCAGTTCAAGAAGCGGCTGAGTCATTGGTTGAGATTGAGGAACGTATCGTTGAACAACAAGAATCACTTGATTATCGTCGTCGCTTCTTGTTGGGGTTGTTCAGTGAGGAAGAACTTGCTGAGGCAGAAAAAACGGCGCGTCGCCGGGCACATTTAAATGATGTTTCACGTGGAACGGAATATCGAAAGTTGCCGGACTAAATCAAACTGGTGTAAGCTTAGTTCACTAATACGAAAGCATGAGATGAGGTTTTGAGATGGACTTGGCACTTGATTTGGCACGCACAGCTCTGGCTGTGATTGATGTGCAAGACGGCATTGCATTTGCAGGCGTAGCGACGCCTAATACGCCGGAACAATTGGTGGCACACAACAACGAGTTGGCGGCAGCTTTGAAGAATACGGCAGCTCAAATTGTGCTGGTACGTGTTAAGAATGATGGCGCAGAAGGATTTAATCCTGTAACCGATTCACCATACACACCAGCGCAACCATTGTCAGCTGAGGCAACCCACTTGTCATTGGATATTGCGGCTGACGAAACAGCTGAGAATGTGATTGTTGTGAGCAAGCACAACTGGGGTGCATTTTATGGCACTGACTTGGATGTGCAATTGCGTCGCCGTGGCATCGACACGATTATTTTGACGGGTATTGCGACATCAATTGGCGTTGATACAACAGCCCGTGAAGCAGCCCAACGTGGCTACAACCTCGTGTTTGTGCCAGAAGCTATGACGGATCGCACGGAGCAAGGTCACAACGCTTCAGTAGAGGTGATTTTCCCACGCTTAGGGAAAATTCGTACGGTCGCAGAAGTGAAGACGGCAATTGCTGAAGCAAAATAGATGGAGAGCCTGGAATTAAGTTTCAGGCTTTTCTGTTTTTCGGACTAGTGTCTGGCTAATCTGGGCAAATGGCGTTAATATGGCAACAATAACAAAAAGTAAGGAATGGTGAGAGACGTGATTGAATTTCGCAATATCTCGAAAATTTATCAAGGTAAGCCAGCGGTCTCGAACCTAACGTTGGATATTGCTGACGGTGAATTATTTGTCTTAGTTGGCCCAAGTGGTAGTGGGAAAACCACGTCAATGAAGATGATTAACCGATTGGTTGAGCCGACTGACGGGGATACGTATGTACGTGGTAAGCGTGCGATTGATTACGACTTGGTTGAACTACGTCGTGGGATTGGCTATGTGCTCCAAAATTCGGCTTTGTTCCCGAATATGACGATTTTTCAAAATGCCGGTATTCAGTTGGAAGCAGCTGGCGTACCGCTAGAACAACGCCAACAACGCGTATACGAATTGTTGAATCGAGTCGGGTTGCCAGCAGAACAATATGCGAACCGCATGCCAAACGAGCTTTCAGGCGGTGAACAGCAACGTGTTGGGATTGTCCGTGCATTGGCGTCAAAGCCAGACATCATTTTGATGGATGAGCCGTTTAGTGCTTTGGATCCATTGTCACGTCGTTCTCTACAAGATTTGGTGTTGGAATTGCACGCAGATTTGCACACCACCATTCTCTTTGTGACGCACGATATGAGTGAAGCGACGCGCCTAGGAAACCGCATTGGTGTGATGTATGATGGCGTTTTGCAACAAGTTGGCACACCAACGGAAGTCACGACGCACCCAGCAAATGAGCTGGTCGAAGCAATGTTTAGCGAGCGTCCAGCAACCATGATTCAAGCCATTTTGGATGCTGGTTTTGGTGAACCAATCACGCAATTAGGTGACGAGCCACAGCTACAAGCAACCGATTATTTGGCTGAATTATCTAAGCAATTGGTTAACCATTCAGCTGTGGTCATCAACGGGACGACCAAGTTGACGGTGCAAGATTTGTTGCAGTATTTGGCTGCGTTTTAGAGAAAGTAGAGTGTGGGGATGTTAGCAGATATGTTACACATGCTGACAACATAATCTGGCGATATATTGACGGCGCTGCGTGAACACGTACTGCTTTCTTTGCTAGCGATTGTGATTGCAGCAATCATTGCCCTGCCACTGGCTATCGGTTTGATGAATCATCGCCGTGCTGGTGAGTGGGTGCTCCAAATTGTCGGGGTCATTCAAACGATTCCGAGTTTGGCAATTCTAGGGGCGTTAATTCCGTTTGTGGGTATCGGTACTGTGCCGTCAGTTATTGCGTTGGTGTTGTATGCGATTATGCCAATTTTTCAAAACGCGTATGCCGGTTTGACAGGGATTGATCCAACATTATTGGAAGCAGCTGATGCGTTTGGACTATCTAAGCGATTTAAGCTGTTCCGCGTTCAGTTGCCACTAGCGATGCCAATGATTATGACAGGGTTACGCATTGCGATGGTAATGATTATCGGAACCGCAACCTTGGCGGCGTTGATTGGTGGCGGTGGTTTGGGAACCTTCATCATGTTGGGAATTCAAACTAATAACAATGCTGAATTGTTGTTGGGAGCCATCCTGTCAGCTTTGTTAGCGTTGGTATTCTCTTGGGGTATTAAGCTACTAAGCAAGCTCTCAATCAAGCGGATGGGGATTGTCTTGGCCAGTTTGATTGTGATTTTTGGCGGAGTCGCCGGTTATCGTGCGATTGTCCAACCGGCCGGTACAATTACGATTGCTGGAAAATTGGGTGGTGAGCCTGAAATCCTGATTAACATGTACAAGGATTTGATTCAGGAAGATCATCCACGGTTGAAGGTGCAACTAAAGCCTAATTTTGGTGGGACAACCTTCTTGTATAAGGCGTTGAAGAGTGGTCAGGTTGATATTTATCCTGAGTTTACCGGAACGGTTTTGCAATCATTGGTTAAGACAGATGGTCATATTCCACATGACCCCGTCACGGCTTATGAGCGTGGCAAGAAGTTGTTGAAGCAACAGGATAACTTGGATTATTTGCAACCGATGAAGTATCAAAACACGTACGCTTTGGCGGTCCGTAAGGCGGATGCTAAGAAGTACGATTTGAAAACGACGTCTGATTTGAAGAAGGTTGATGCCCAATTTGCAGCTGGGTTCGACCCAGATTTCGCCAAGTTGTCAGATGGTTATCCTGGTTTGCAAAAGGCGTACGACTTGAACTTCAGTAAGGTCGTCACGATGGAATCAAGTTTGCGTTATGAGGCGGTTGCCAATAAGCAAGTTGATGTAACGGATGCTTATACGACTGATCCGCAATTGAAGCAGGATGATTTGGTGTCGTTGAAAGACGATAAGCAATTCTTCCCACCTTACCAAGGTGCACCGTTGGTTAACGATGCGACATTGCAGAAGTATCCAAGCATTAAGAAGAGCTTGAATAAGCTGGCTGGTAAAATTTCAGAAGATGATATGATCCAAATGAATTATGAAGTGACGGTTCAGCATAAAAAGGCTGGGGATGTTGCTCGTGATTATTTGAAGCAGCATGGCTTGATAGATTAAATTTGTAAGGCAATTGCCTTTTTTGTATGGGGGTCGAGTTCAGTAGTTTATAAAACAAAAAAATTTTAAGATATGGTATTCTGTGGCCGTAAGTAAGATTTTAAGTGCGATTTATGGGGGAAAAGTATGGAAGAAACATTAGAAAAACAACTTGAAAAAGTTATTGAAAGAACTAATCGACCAACGAATATTCTGTTTGTGGGGGCAACAGGATCTGGAAAGAGTTCTACAATTAACGCACTTTTCAATAATGAAAAAGCAAAGGTCGGTTTTGGTGCTGATCCTGAAACTAAGGATATTCAACAATATGAACTAGGGCATAATCTTACGCTGTGGGATTCACCTGGATTCGGAGATAGTAAGGAAAATGACAGACAGTATGCCCAACAAGTCATGACACTACTGCAAAAGAAAGACGCCGATGGTAAGGCGCTCATTGATTTGGTAGTTGTGATTGCAGATAACGGTTCGCGAGACTTAGGCACTGTGTACCAATTAATTAGTAATGTCATTATTAACAATTTGGCAGAAGAAGATAAGAACCGTGTTGTTGTGGCATTGAATAAGACTGACCTGTTGGCTGGAGGAAATTATTGGAACAAAGAGACTAACCGACCAGAACCTAAGTTAGAACTAAAAATTATAGAAAAGGAAGAGTCAGTTCGTAATCGTATTTATGCAGATACTAAAATTAATCCAACAGTATTGTCGTACACAGCTGGCTATTCAGATGAAGATACACAGCAAAAGCCATGGCAACTTATCAGATTATTAAGCAGTATTCTGGCGGCTGTTCCTGTAGCAAAACGACTAACCGTTGCCAAGACGGCAAATCCTGATGCAGAAATGTGGAAGAATGACGAAAATTACGATGAGTATACTGAAGAAGCTGATGACTTATTGTGGGAGACAATTAAAGATCTTGTAGAAAAGGCAAAGGAATTGATACCTTTTGCAAAGCCGATTATAGAAATCGGTAAAAAGGTATTTCAAATTTTCCCCAAGTTTATGCCTTGGCTGTAAAGCCATTTTATGGTCAATAGCATGATGAAAATACCTGAAAAGTTAAAATACACACCATTAGACATTGTGTTCATTGGACCATCTGGCACTGGAAAATCAAGTGCGATTAACAGGCTACTTGGGCAAAATGTCGCAAGTGTCGGTGATATTGATCCAGAAACTAGTAGCATACAGTCATATAACTTAACGGATAACGTGCGAATCTGAGACACTCCGGGTTATGGCGATAGTGTTCAAAATGATGAGATGTACTTTGAATCGTTAGAGCAATTGTTAAATCGCCAATATCACACGCTCGGAGGAGAACGCTCTGTTATTTATTTGGTGGACCTTGTGGTGTTAATTATCGATGCGCCAAGTAGAGACATTGGTACTGTGACTGGCATTTTAGATAGGTTAAAGTCTATCGGATTTTCGGCAAATCGCATTATTTTAGTAGCAAATCGTTTCGACCTAATTCAGTCGAAAAAAGAAAAGCTTCCCGGAGCAATGCGTAAAAGAGGAAATGTATTGAGGAAAAGGATTCAAGAAGAAACAGGTTATGATCTAAATCGTCCGATATTTATCTCTTCAAATACAACTGAGGGTATAGATCAATTACTTGAGGAAATTTTTAGCAAAGCTAGTTTGGGAAATAGGAAGCGATATTTGTAGTTAGAAATTTGATGGATTTATTAGTTAATGGGAAGGATGGAAATATGGGAGATAATTTAGATAGTCAATTGATGGATGTCATTAGGCGAACAGATAGGCCAACAAACATTTTATTTGTTGGCGCAACTGGATCTGGGAAAAGCTCTACAATAAATGCACTGTTCAATAGCGAAAAGGCGAAAATTGGATTTGGAGCTGACCCAGAAACAAAAAACATAGCAAAATATGAATTGGGTGAAAACGTTACACTTTGGGACTCTCCGGGACTGGGTGACAGTAAAGAAAATGACAAAGAGTATTCAAAGAATATCGCGAGCCTTCTACAAAGAATGGATGATAATGGCAATACGTTAATTGATTTGGTTGTTGTGATAGCAGACAATAGCTCTCGAAACCTGGGGACTGTGTATCAACTGATTAGTAATGTTATCGTCCCAAATTTGGCCGAAGCAGATAAAAATCGCATAGTAATTGCACTGAATAAGACGGATTTGCTTGCAGGTGGTATGTATTGGAATCGTGAGGATAATCGCCCGGAACCAAAGCTGGAACCTAAGATTGTGGAGAAAGAAGAATCTGTTAGAAATCGTGTATACAACGATACTAAAGTTAATCCGAAAGTAATATCATATGCATCGGGTTTCTCAGATGAGGAAATTTCACCGCAACCATGGCAGTTAATTAGATTACTGAGTGAGATA
Organism: Weissella confusa; assembly: GCF_004766315.1. Lineage (GTDB taxonomy): Bacteria > Bacillota > Bacilli > Lactobacillales > Lactobacillaceae > Weissella > Weissella confusa_A. The sequence goes on from NZ_PVSN01000003.1 coordinate 10,552, forward strand.
ATTGCAGCCGTACCACCAATTAAGCGAATTACGGTTATGAATATGGTTAATCAGGATTCTACGGTATGGGAAAACGATGAAAATTATGATCACTATAAGACAACCGTCAAGAATAATTTGGCAGATTCTATCGTGGAAATTGCAGAGTCTGTTGGAGAGAAAGTTCCGATTTTAAAGCCTTTAACGACTGGCGTGAAGGTGGTTACTAGGTTGGTTGAAGGGTTCTTTGACTTTTTCTTCTAGAATGTCGGATGACATAGAGTAAGTGGTTCTATATTAGAAAAAGATTATAAAAGTTGTTGACAAATTAAAAGTATGAGCATACCATAATCAACATCAACGAAGACGAGATGTAGTAGCGGTTGAAAAATCTGCAGAGAGCTAGCGTTTGGTGAAAGCTAGTGATTGGCAAATCGTGAAAATGGTCTCTGAGTTAGTGTGTGACTGCGATCAGGTTCTGTAAGTGGTTACCGGGTGCGCCCGTTATAGCGCCAACGTATTTCCGGCGGCTGTCGACTAGTCCAGCTTGAAGGCGTACGTGTAAGCTTATTCGGGTGACTGAATAAGAAAACTGGGTGGTAACACGAGTCATTTCGTCCCGGGGATTGTGTCATAAGACACGGTCCCCGGGTTTTTGTTTATTCGGCCAAATAAACAGCCATCAAAGATAGGTTAATGAATTGGGTTTAAACGGAGAGTGGAAATTATGAGCAAGAAGATTATTACAAGTGCAGTTTTGGCATTGGCAGTGGCCGGCGCAGTTATCCCAGCAACATCAGTTGTGGCATCAGCAAAGGAATTGAAGACGGTGAAGGTGGGAATCAATTCACCATCTAAGACAGATCAAGCCGTTTGGAACATCGTTAAGAAGAATGGTGAGAAGCGCGGTATCAAGATTAAGTTGATTACCTTTACGGATTTCAACCAACCGAACGCGGCATTGAAGCAAGGTAATATTGATGCAAACTCCTTCCAACACTACGCCTTCTTGTCAGATTGGAATAAGGCGCACAAGGCAGATTTGCAACCAGTTGGTGAGACGGTTTTGGGACCTGGTCGCTTGTACTCAGATAAGTACAAGTCAGTGAAGGACATTCCAGACGGTGGGACGATTGCAGTTGCTAACGATCCAACTAACGAAGCGCGTGCCTTGTTCTTGTTGCAAGCAGCTGGCTTGATTAAGATTAAGGCAGGTGTCACAAGCCCAACTGTTCGTGACATCGTTTCAAGTTCTAAGAATTTGCACGTGAAGGAATTGGCAGCGGATCAAACGTTGGCTAGCTTGAATTCAGTTGATGCCGCCGTTATTTCAGCTACGTTCGTTGAAGCAGCTGGTCGCAACCCAAACTCAGCTATCTACGTTTGGAACGCAAACAACAAGCAATCACACCAATGGGTGAACATTATTGCAGCGCGTCATGGCGATGCTAAGAAGTGGTATATTAAGGCTTTGGTAAAGTCATACCAAACGAAGGAAGTTGGACAATACATCAACGACCACAACAACGGTACGGAAATCGCAGCTTGGAAGGGTGCCCCTAAGGCTACGGTTGTGACGGCCGATACGGCTAGCGATGCGTCATCTGCATCATCAAACTAATCAAAAAATCGAGGGGATTTGAATGGCAACAGCACTAGGAAACATCAGGGGAATCGCACGTCCAACGATTGTTGGTCAAACGCTATATGCGACGGAAAGTGTCGCGGACGAAATTGGGAATCGTTATCAAACGAATTTGGTGGTTGTGAACGAGACGGATACGACCACGTTGGTGAATGACGTAACCGATTTGCAAGGAACGACACAGGCTATTTTCTATCAGCATGATGAGCAACTATACCGCCGTTCTGTTGCTGGCGAAACGGTGCAATTAACGCATCAAAGTGATTCCATCACGAGTTTTGTGCCAACACCTGATGGGGCGGGTGTTGTGTTTGCTGTTCAAGTTGAAACACAAGCATCGTTTAATGCCGTCAGTGAGCGACCAACGGTGCGATATTATACGAAGCGTCATTATAAAGATGACGGCGTGGGCTTTATCGATGAGCAACGTCGCTTTGAGATTTATCAAGCCACGGCTTCTGGGGTGACACGTTTATTGGGTGAGTTCTCGTTGCCGGTTAAGGTTGCAGATGCGACTGATACGCAGGCGGTCATTATTGTGCAAACGAACGACGAGGACGCGCACGAATATCGTTCAGAATTACGCACGATTGATTTTGAAACTAAGACGCAAACCACAGTGGCCACGAATTTGGCACAGATTTATGAAGCGACAATTGCACCAGATGCAACGCAAATTTTGGCTCTTGGCAACGATGATCAATATCCTAATCGACGCGCAGTGAGCCTACATTATTATGATGGTCATCAAACACGATTGGTTTTTGATGACGAAGAATTGTTGGCAGAACCCAATTCTGATGTCATCGTGCAGGGGCAAGGACGCCATGTGCGTTGGTTGGATTCAGAAACGTACATCTTTGAAACTGGCTATCGCGGACACACGCGTCTGTATCAAGGAACGGTAGCTGGTGAAATTACGCGACTACTTGATGAGCAACAACTGCTAACTGATTTTGTGATTGCTGATCGTGAATTGTTCATTGCGCAACAAGATACGCGTCACCCAAGCCGTTTGATTACAGTCGATTTAGACACGCATGAACAAACGGTGCGTTATGATGCTAATCCGACGTTGTCGTTTACGGCAGCTGAAAAATTCACGTTTGCTAGTGAAGACGGTTCGGATGTGGATGGGTGGTTCTTGCCAGCGCATTCAGAGGAGCCAGCACCAGTTGTGCTATATGTTCACGGTGGCCCTCATGGTGCTTATGGGGATGCGTTCTTCTGGGAATTCCAACGCTTTGCGGAAGCGGGATACAACGTTGTCTTTACGAATCCGCATGGTTCAACGACATACAGCCAAGCGTTTATCAATGCAGTAGTAAACCATTATGGTGAACAAGATTATCGCGATGTATTAGCGGGCTTAGATAGGGCTATTGAACGCTATGCGGATAAGATTGATGCGACCCGAAAAATCATTATTGGTGGGTCGTATGGTGGTTTTATGACGACTTGGGCAATTGGTCATACTGATCGATTCCAAGCGGCCGTTTCACAACGACCAGTAACAGAGTGGCTACATCTAACAGGTGCCAGTGACATTGGGTATAACTTCGTTGCTGACGAAATGGGCGCAACGCCATATACGGAAGCTGGCCGAGCAGAATTGATTAAGCGCTCGCCAATTACGTACGCTGGAGCAGTTAAAACACCACTACTAATGATGCATGGTGAATATGATTTACGGACACCAATTGCGCAAACGGAAATGTATTTCACGGCGGTGAAGACGTTGACGGATACGCCGGTTGAAATGGTACGTTTCCCACAATCATGGCACGGTGTATCTCGTAACGGCTTACCGAACTTACGCGATGCGCGACTGACTGTCATGTTTGAATGGTTAAATAAGACGCTTAAATAATGAAAAAATCAGCCATCTCTCAACTTGCGTTGGGGGATGGCTGATTTGCTATATGTATGTCAATTTAGGTGCCAATGTTTCACGTGGAACATTGGCGAATATGTATCGTTTTAAAACGGCAGGTGATTTTACCATATGTTTGGGGAAAGTGGTCAAGTTTGACCGCTTCCGTGAATCTTTAAGCGAGTTGAGGTGTGATTGTATTGTTGATCCAATCAGTTAGTTCATCAATACCAGTGCCCTTGTGAGAAACTGGATGGCTGAACCCCTCATTAATGAAATGCCAACTTGCAGTTTGACCATCATTCCCATAGGAAACGAAGTGGATCTTCAGCGAACCGTTTTCCCAGTTGCGAATGAGTGCCGGGCTGGCTTGCGCACCTTGGTAAAAGGTGAAGCCGTTAGCTGCAGCAAAGTCAGCGACAAGTTGTGTGTAAATATTTTCGTTCATCAGTATGCTCCTTGATTTGTGTAATCTGTTCACGACAACATTGGTAATATTCAGTTGTAAATGTCTCTCCTTCCGTTGGTATATCTATCATTATAATGACGAAAAAAAATAAATGGTAGTCTAGTAATTATTGGGTTTCATGCTAAAATCACCTGCCAAAATGAATCAGTAGAGCCAAACGATTTGAAAGTCGTTTGGCTTTTTTGATTAAACGACAAATAATGTCGCGCGCAATTCCTATACTTGTGTCATCAAGTAAGACGAGGTGATTGAAATGATGTATCGAAAAGGCGATTTTGTTGCGAATTTGGTGGCGCAAAATTTTCATGGTGAAGCGCTGGACGTATCAGATATGGCGATGTTTTTGAGTGATGCGATTAAAACCGCAAATACGTTACTGGGGTCAAATCATGAACAAACACTGGCGGGATTAGATATTGCGCTGGTCGGATCAGAAAAGGGGTTCTTGCAGTGGTACGCGGATGCCTTGACTGCAGCTGGTGCAAATGTTCGTTTGGTTGACGATGCTGACACGGCGTTGTTTGAGACGGATACGGCATTTATGGCAGGTGACATGGCCACGCTAACGGTTGTGCCGTATTTGTTTAGTGGCGACGAAACATTCAAACGTGCCCAACTCTGGCGTAATCAAGGCGACATCATGGTCACGATGTATCAAACGCCAATTAGTGTGTTGTTGGATATCGAAACATGGTGGACAAATCAACATAACGACAAATAATGTCGCGAACGTTTCGTAATATGAGGTCATACAAGAAGAAAGAGGTCTGATAAATGGCAAAGAATAATGAAATTGAAAAGCTGGTTAAGCTTGGCGAATATGAAGCGGAGTCGTTGACGCCACTTGGTGGATGGCACTTGTTTGGTAACGCTGAAACGCTAGCATTGCGTAAGCTGCCTATGTTTAATGAGTTGATTGCTGAAGACACACCAACGATTCAGCAACTAAGTGAGCAAAAGGAGGCTAGAATTTTCAGTGCTCGTGAGAAGGCAATTCGTAAGGTGGTTGGGGATGTGCCGCTCAATGTGCTTGATCGCTTGGTACGGATTGAAGAACTTGTGAGTCGTGAGTTTGAGTTGCGTAATCAATATATCGAAGCACGCGATGATTATGAAGATGACGAAGACATCCAAGAAATCTTGGAAAAACTGGCAAGTGTCATGAAGCAACGAATGGAATTGACGATTTAACGAATCAGTGAAAAACGCCCGTCAGTTAAATGACGGGCGTTTCGTTAGGCATTGTATTGATTGAGCATTTGGTTGATTTCAGCAATGAGCGATTCACGCAATGAGATTGGTGAAATCACCGTGACGCGAGCTCCTTGGCCCAGTGCCCACATCTTGAAACCGGAATCGGTAACGGCGGGGATGGTAATGCGCGTTGGCATGCTATCAGTGCCCTTGCGCTTGATTTTGGCATTGGGGAACTTGTCTAAAGCAGCTGAGACTAATCCGGTGTAGTCGAATTCGACTTGGATGGTACGACCAATTTGCATCAAGTTATTCGTTTGACGAATCTTTCCTTCTTCCAAACGTTGGTTGTAAGGATACTTGATATGGCGACTTTCTGCTTTGATTTCGGTGAAACGATCCAGACGATAATACGCATCGCGTTCGGCATGGTTTTCAGTAGCTTGGAAGTGAATGATTACGTAGAAGTAGTATGAATCGAACAGCAAACCGGTTGGTAAGCCGAATAGGTGTCGTTCCTCATCTTTTGCATTGGTATAGGTAAAAGCGACGGACTGTTGAGCTTGAATCCAGCCACTAATATCCCAAATGAGATTGATTAAATCTTTTTGGTGAGTGACTGGCGTATACGCAAGTTGTTCATTTCGTAGCGTAACGCGGATTTGCTCGGCTTCCTCAGAACTCATCATGTCAAGAATGCTTTTGATGAGACGCGTCATTTCACTTTCATTGAATGCGCGACTAGCTAGAACTAGCTTTGCAAGCGTTAGGGCAGCTGCGCTGTCGAAAGTGTTTTTGCTGGTAAGCAAAATATTTTGAATGGTACCATTTGTATGCAGTTCGGCGGGATAGTTCTCAGTTTGAATGGCTTCTCGAATGGCACTGATATCTCGTTGTACTGAACGGATATCAACGTTATGTTCTAGTGCCCAAGATTTTTCGCTAACTGCACCTCCAGAAAGGAGACGCAGAGCGAGATGAAGAGGGCGGTCAATGTTTGATTTGCTCATTATATTTGCATCCTTTTTATAGTAGTTGTTTTTGTATAATCAGCGCTATTTAGGACAAGGTTAGCCACATGTACGGCACTGTTGGTGTAAAAAATCATATCAGTATTAACTGTATAATAATATATTGGGTTTGTAACGAAACAAGCGGTTAAATAGTTAGAAATTAAAAATACAAGGGCAGATATTTTAGGGCGGTTCTTGTATTTAAAATGGGTATCAAGATGAGTGTTAGGAGTAGATAATATGGCTGAAATTTCTGATTTACTTTCTATGAGTCAAATGGAGAGTTACGGTTCGCATAAATTAAAAATTGAGGGATTGGCTGAAGCAGTCAAAGGACAGATTCAGGCTAATTTGATTTCACAATTTGGCTTGGGACAACTATTCGATTCTTTCCAAGACGGCGGTGGTGTAGACACAATTCATAATGTTCGGAATGATGTTTTTTCATCTGATGAAGTTAAAAATAAGATTCATTCTGAGACATCTGGTTATAACAAAGATGAGGCAGCAAAGTACAGAGGACAAAGCAAGCGATATCAAAAAATACAAGGTCAGCAAAAAGAAATGCAACATACAGGAAACCTGTATGATCCTAATACGGGTAAGAAGATTGCACGAAATGAAAAGACTGACTTGGATCATACAATTTCTTTGAAAGAAATATATGAAGATCCTGGACGTGTTTTGGCGGGGTATTCGGTTGATGAAGCTGCTAATTCAAAAGATAACTTGAAGCTAACTAATAGCAATATTAACCATTCAATGAGGGATGATAACAAGACGGATTATGCAAACGACTTGGAGAGGAAGCGATCAATTTGGCGCGCTGAATTGAAAAAGGTTAAAGAAAATCCAAATCTAACGGATGAACAGAAACGTACGAAAACACGCAATATCAATAACAGATTGAAGGCAAGTGCAGAGGACATTAAGAATTCTGACAAGGCTTCACGTAAAAGCCAAGAAGCAATGTATAACAAGACGTATTACACAAGTGATGCATTTTTGAAAAATGTTGCGACAAATTCAGCAAAGCAAGCCGGAAATCAAGGCTTGAAGTCTGCAATCGGTGCAGTTGTTTATCAGGCATCGGATATTTTGTTTGATGCGATTATTCCGGTTTTGAAGAACTGGAAAAGCTATGGGTCAATGTCTGCTCGCATACAAGACTTCAAGGTGCGTATTAAGGATGGTCTAGCTAATCTAAAGGAACGATTGGCTCAGGTTAAGGATGCTGCACTTGCTGGCTTGGGTGGTGGATTTATCTCGGCGCTAGTTAATACAGCTATTAATACGTTCTTGACTACAACAAAAAATATCGCACGTTTGTTGAATGATGTTGCTAGGTCTTTGTGGCAAGCCATTAAGATTTTGACTAGCAAGGATAAGTCCATTCCATTCTCACAGAAATTAAAAGAAGCGATTAAGTTGGTCACTACTGCAGTTATCGCAACTGGTGGAGTCATTCTTGGAGAAGCAATCAAAGTTTCATTACAAGGAACCCCATTTGCTCCAGTTGCGGATGTGGTTTCTACTGCGGTTGCAGCTATTCTTACGGGATTGGTTACGGCATTGGTGCTATTCGTTTTTGATAATTTTGGTGAAATTATGGCTCAATTCAAGCAAGTTTTTAGAACTATGGTTGATGGCATTAAGCTCGACGTCAAAGTAATTGAGCGTAATTATAATGCAGCTATCAAACGAATTGATGATATCTACAAAGAAATCTTAGAAGACATTTATCAACAATATGCGGAACTAAATCGATTGGCTGATTTAGCGTTTGATTTTAATTTGCCAGGTGCAGAACAATTTAAGGCAAGTCAACAGTTTGCAGAAGCGGTGGGTGTTGATCCAAATAAAATTTTGAGAACGACAGACGACATTCGCAATTATTTTAATTATTAAAGAGTAGGTGAATAAGGTATGGGATTTGATCCATTTAATAACAAAGCAAAAGAAAAAGCACAGTATGCTTTAGAAACAGCTGTTGAAAATCACGAAAAGCAATCAGAAAAATTAACAAATGCGTTTATAGTTTTGCAGGATAATCGACAACGTTTGGCAGATAAATTAAGGGAAGTCGAGAACGCTATTAACCGTTTTAAAAACACACCAGATAGTTACCAAAAAGATGTTCAAAAGTTGAGTGTAAGTATTCAACATTATGAAAAGTTGCTCAATGAAGCTCAGGAAGAATCTGCAAATATTGCACGTGGTGCTGGCGCCGGCGCGGTTGCTGGTGTAGCAGCAGGCGGGACAGTTGCGACGTTTGGTGGAGCTGGACTCACTGCGGTGGCCATGTCTCTCGGGACGGCAAGTACGGGTACTGCTGTTGGTGCTCTCTCAGGAGCCGCAGCTACAAATGCAGCATTGGCTTGGCTTGGTGGTGGAACTCTGGCAGCTGGTGGGTCCGGTATAGCAGGTGGCGAAGCCCTGTTGGCACTGACGGGCCCTATTGGTTGGGGAATTGGTGGCGCCATCATGCTAGGAAGTGGGCTTTGGGCGCGAGGAAAGAATGCGCATGCAGCGGAAGATATGCGCGCAGACGCCGTGAAAGTTCGCGCCGGAACAGACGCAATTAGAGCATTGATACAGGAAATAAAGTCACACCAAGAATTGATGATTAAAGTAATTGAAGGTTTACATGCAGGAATTTTATATGTCGCAAATTTCCCTGGCAATTTTAACAGTCTTAGTGAAACGCAAGCACAAAGCTTGGGTTCATTTCGAAATTTGGCACTTGCGGGAGAGGCGGTGCTTAATGCTAAGCTTGGGGGAAATCAAAAATTTGAGATGAATATGCATGACTATCATAAAATTGATGCTTTAAGTCAAGATATGGCAAAGTCAGTTAAAAATGATATTCAGGCATCGTTGAATTATGATGAATTTGTTCAAGCTAAGGTTTCGAGTGTGCGGTTTGTAGAAGATGGTTTGGAAGTTGATTTACAAGATTTAACTTATGGTTCAGGAGCCAAATTAGAAAGCCTGCAGGCGTTTTCTGATGCTGATAATTTTAGTTTGTTGCATGATGTACAGTTCCATGATGACCTAATCAAAGTATCATTTACAAAACATAATGGCGAAATCTATATCAGTAGGGTTGAACGTGTCTGAGCAAAAGTATGTTTAACAATTTAAAGTGGGAAATGAGTAGGTGAAATATATGGGATTTGATCCATTAAATAAAAAGGCAAAAGAACAAGCGCAGTTTGCATTAGAAGCTGCTTATAATAATCATAAAAAACAAGCCGAAAACTTAACGCAGCTGTTTGTTATTTTGCAAGAGAATCGACAAGGATTGGCAAATAAGTTAAAAGAAGCTGAACGTGTTATTAATCGATTCAAAAATACGCCGGAACATCTGCAAAAGAATGTTGAAACTCTGGGTGTAAATCTCCAGAAGTATGACACGCTACTTGAAGCGGCCAAGCAGGAGTCGGCCAACATTTCTCGTGGTGCGGGAGCAGGGGCTATGGCAGGAGTTGCTGCCGGTAGTACTGTAGCTTCGTTTGGTGGATCGGCGTTGACGGCGGTAGCTATGTCGCTAGGAACAGCAAGTACGGGTACTGCGATTGGCGCCTTATCAGGAGCCGCTGCAACTAATGCGGCGCTGGCGTGGCTTGGCGGAGGAGCAGTTGCTGCTGGTGGAGCAGGAATTGCAGGCGGTGAAGCTTTGTTAGGATTAACAGGCCCTATTGGTTGGGGAATTGGTGGCATTATAGTTGCCGGAACGGGACTTTGGGCTAGAGGAAAAAACGCAGAAGCTGCAGCAGACATGCGTTCAAATGCTGTGAAAATTCATGCAAGTGTAGATGCAATTAAGGCGTTGATTGCGGAAGTCGAATCGCATAGACAGTTAACGATTAAAATGGCTAATGGGCTGAAATCGGGGATTGCTAGGATGAACAACCTGCCAAATGATTTTAATCAATTCACTGATAAGCAAGTAAAAGAGATTGGTGCTTTTGTGAATTCTGCGTTTTCGGCCGAGGCTGTATTGAATGCGAAGCTTGGATCGAACCAAAAGTTTATTGTAAAAAATAGTCATCCAAAGGTAAGTAGCAGAAGTTTAAGCCCTGACAGTATTAAGTTCAGGGCATACATGGACTATATTACGTTGTCTAATAACAACGCGAATGTTGTTGAAATGTATTTTACTGATGTACACTTTGATAAAGGTGGAATTATAGATGGTGCCGATGGACTTGCAGATGTCGACATGTTTGAAGAACTTCGAGATCGACAAATGGCGTCAGCTGACTCTAAGTTTACAGGGGTAAAAACTAAAAAGAACGGGCAAATTATATTTACTGACGTGCGTCCAATTTAAGGTGACGAATTAATAACGATGGTTCGAAGGAACTATCGTTATTTTTTGTTTACGACAAATTATGTCGCGTCATCTCGGTATCATAAGCATATCAAATGAGATATGACGGAGGATTAATGAGATGACAAAACAAGAATATAACGTACGCTGGTTGCAACTTTCAGTCACGATGATATTGCGTGAGTTGGTGGTTATTTATGGGACAACGTTTTTGATGTTGTTAATGTCGCGTTTACTGGGACTGCAACTAGGACTGGTGCTTCGAGTCGTTGTATCATTCGCTCGAGAGATATTTATGGTGTGAGGTATCGCAGTAGGAATGGCAGTGCTACGACGATTTCAGTATCACGTGAATATGTTGCGCTACGAAGCGAATATGCGAAAGTGAGGCGCCATGATGTACACAATTAAACTTGGAACCACATTGGCCAAGAAGTCTTTGAAGCAACTACAAAAATCAGGTTTCTCAGAGAAGTTAAATAGTGTTTTGGCAAACATACAGCAAGATCCTACAGAACACGCTGAGAAGTTGGTAGTGTTCGCGGGTCGTAAAAACAAGGTGTTTTCACGCCGTTTGAACGTGCAACACCGTGTTGTTTATCAAGTATTCCCAGCTGAACGAATCGTAGAAGTTTTGTCCGTCTGGGGACACTACGTTGGCGCATAAGGAGCGGTGAAGATGGTTAAAAATGTGAATTGGCAAGATAAAGTTGTTTTCTATCAAAAGGCGAGTGTAGCAATTTTGATAGATGTCCTATTTGCCACATATATCTGGCGGCATGTACGAGAAGCAATGTTGTCGAATCAACCACATGAAATAAAGAGTTTATTGTTGGGGATGGCATTTATGTTTGTGATATTCATGTCGTTCGGTGCAATTTTTGAAGCTCATGACACGATGATGAAGTCGGAAAACGATGATTAACATGTTCCATGTGAAACAATAAAACCGCGTTGGATGTTCCAACGCGGTTTTTGTTACTTATCATTCTTGTCGATTTCAGTTTTACGATCCAACTGGCTCAACATGATGCGGGTACCAAGGTTTTGGATACCATCAAGCTTCAAGTTATCACGGATACCATCGTTCATCTTATCTAGCATGGCTGCGAGTTGTGTCCATTCTTCAGGGCATAGGTAGTCGAGATACTCAGGTATGTAAAATAAGCTCTTCTCGGCTTCGTGGCGACCTTTATCAGTGAGCTGAATTAATTGAATACGACCATCAGTTGGGGACTTTGTCTTAGTGACGAAATCTTTTTTAACTAGCTTAGCGACGAATTCAGCTGTTGATTGCACACTCATATCCAAACGCTCAGCGAGTTCCTTTTGGGAAATATTATCACCTTCACTCAACGCAACCAAGACTTTATTTTGCCCACGGAAAACGGGTGAGTGACGTTCAACTTGTTCATCAGCCAAGTGCTGAAGTGATGTAAATTCAAATAGTTTTGCTGCTAATTGGTGTTTTTCGATCAAATCAGCCATGTGTATTTCCGTCCTTAAATTTTTCTACTAATGCCAGTATAACAGGGTTCGTGACGAATATGAACTAAAATACACAGGGTACCTGAACAAAATCGTTGACATATTAATCAGGGCACCTTATTATTATTTTCGTCAGGTACCCTGATGATTAATTTTGAAAACAAGAAGGCAATATCATGAGTGAAGAGTATGCAGTTGAAATTGAAGGATTGACTAAGACGTTTGGCACCCAAACGGCGGTTGATAACGTGTCATTTAACATCAAGCGTGGTGAGGTGTTCGGTTTGCTTGCACCAAACGGTGCCGGTAAGACAACCACGTTGCGCATGATGACGACGTTGCTAAAGCCAACGTCAGGAACGATTCAAATTTTTGGACACGATGTTAAGAAGGAACCTAAAGTGGTTCGTTCATTGTTTGGCTTGACTGGTCAATACGCATCGGTTGATGAGGATATTTCTGCTCGTGAAAACTTGATGATTTTCTCACGCTTGAATGGACTGTCACGACGCGAAGCCAAGGAACGTACGGAAGAATTATTGAACGAGTTTTCATTGGTAGCATCAGCTGATAAGGCGATTTCGAATTTCCCAGGTGGTATGCGTCGCCGTTTGGATTTGGCGGTTAGCTTGATTTCACGACCAGCGCTCATTTTCTTGGACGAACCAACAACGGGTCTTGATCCACGAACTCGTACGCAAATGTGGGATACCATTCGTGAGTTGGTCGCAGAAGGCTCAACAATCGTCCTAACGACTCAATACTTGGAAGAGGCTGATGAATTAGCTGATCGCATCGCGTTGATTGATCACGGGAAGTTGGTCAGTCTTGGCACGCCAGCCGAGTTAAAGGCCCAAGTTGGGGGCGCAAAGCTACGTTTGGAAATGACGGATGCACAACAAGCCGATCAGGCAAAGCAAATCGTAGCTGATGCGTTGCATGAAGAAGTAAAGGTAGCGAATAACACTGTCACAGCGCCACTACACGATACAAATCAGGTTGCGGGTATCTTGAGCCGATTAACTGTAGCGGGGCTCACAATGACGAATATGGCCGTTGAACAACCATCTATGGATGATGTGTTCTTTGCTTTGACGGTTGGAAAGAATTAAGGGAAATTAAGAAGGTTAGAATCATGATGGATGTACAAGCACACAAGACAAATATTATTGCAAACACGGCCACGATGGCATACCGTAATTTGCTAAAGACGTTACACAACCCAGACAAGTTTTTGGATGTGATTGTGCAACCTGTGATGTTCATGTTGATGTTTGGTTACCTATTTGGTGGGGCGATTGCCGGTAACGTGCACGCTTATTTGCCAACGATTGTGCCAGGAATTCTCATGCAAGCATTGATTTCAGCAGCATCAGGTTCTGGTACCCAAATTAGTGACGACATGAATTCAGGTATTTATGATCGTTTGAAGTCATTGCCAATCGCCCACATCGCACCATTGGCCGGGCAACTATTCGCAGATATTTTGCGTTTGTTTATCGCTGCAATCGCGTCATTGACGACGGGATTTCTAATGGGATGGCGTCCAGCCGCTGGCTTTGGTTGGGTAGTTGTCGTTGTGTTGCTAGATGTGTTCTTGGGATGGGCCTTGAGTTGGGTATTCGCTTTGTACGGTATGGTTGCCAAGAGTTCAACGATGGTCGAAAGTGTCTCATTGATTACGATGCTTTTGCTAACGTTCCTATCAAGTGCGTTCGTACCCGTTAAGACGTTGCCACATGTTATGCAAATTTTGGTAAACATAAACCCGGTAACATATGTCATTAAGGCATCACGTGTCATGTTAAACCAAGGCGTTTGGTCAAACCAAGCCTGGATTGTATTAGGCGCTGGTGTATTGGTGGTTGCAATCTTTGCACCACTAACCGTGTTGGTTTATAACCGTAAGAATTAATAATTAAAAGCCCTGCATCAAGGTCGTTTTCCTTGATGCAGGGCTTTGCTGTTTATTTAAGGATTATTCCCACTCAACAGTTGCAGGTGGCTTGGCCGTGATGTCGTAGACGACGCGGTTGATGTGGTCGACTTCGTTTACGATGCGACGAGAAATCTCTTCCAAGATGTCCCATGGCAACTTTGCGAAGTCAGCCGTCATACCGTCGACTGACGTAATGGCACGGATGGCGATAGTGTAGTCGTACGTACGACCGTCTCCCATGACGCCGACTGAACGAACGGCAGTCAATACCGTGAAGTATTGCCAAACTTCTCCGTCTAGGCCGTGCTTGGCGATTTCTTCACGCAAAATAGCGTCAGATTCGCGCACGATTTCAAGCTTGTCTTTAGTGACATCACCCAAAATACGGATTCCAAGACCAGGGCCAGGGAATGGTTGGCGCCAAACAAGTTCGTGTGGCATACCCAACTTTTCACCCAAAGCACGCACTTCATCCTTGAAGAGCGTGTTCAAAGGCTCAATCAATTGGAATTGCATGTCTTCAGGCAGTCCGCCAACGTTGTGGTGTGACTTAATTGTTTGCGCAGTATCAGTTCCTGACTCGATAACGTCGGTGTACAACGTTCCTTGGGCCAAGAAGTCGATACCATCAAGCTTTGCAGCTTCTTCGTCAAAGACGCGGATGAATTCGTTTCCGATAATCTTACGCTTTTGCTCAGGGTCAGTAACACCGGCAAGCTTTGATAGGAAACGTTCTTGGACGTCAACCTTGATGATGTTCAAACCGAACTTACCACCAAGTGATGCCATCACTTCATCAGCTTCATTCTTACGTAGCAAACCGTGATCAACGAAGATTGATGTCAATTGGTCACCGATGGCGCGTTGCAACAACACACCAACGACTGATGAATCAACACCACCAGAAAGTCCCAACAAGACCTTCTTGTCGCCGACCGTTTCGCGGATTTGCTTGATTTGTTCGTCGATGAAGTCATCCATTGACCAGTTACGCTCAGCGCGAACGGCCTTGTCGACGAAGTTTTCCAAGATTTGCATCCCGTATTCAGTGTGTTGCACTTCAGCGTGGAATTGCACACCGTAGAAGTTGTGGTATGTGTCTTCCATTGCAGCGATCGGCGTGCTTTCTGACGTTGCAACCGCCTTGAAACCGTCGGGAACTTGTTCAACATAGTCTCCGTGTGACATCAAAACAGTTTGCTTCTCAGGGGTGTTACCGAACAATAGAGCGCTATCATCTGTCACATCCATTTCAGTTTCGCCGTATTCAGCTGAATCGTTAGCTGGTGCAACTTTTCCCCCTGGCAAAACGTGCGCCATGAGTTGCATACCGTAGCAGACACCCAAAATAGGAATGTTCAAGTTGAACACCTCTGGGTCAATTGTGAAGGCGCCGTCTTCGTAAACCGAGTTTGGTCCGCCAGAGAAAATAAGTCCCTTAGGATTTAGTTCCTTAATCTCGGCTGCCGTCAAAGTGTGTGGCTTTAGTTCTGAGTACACACCCAATTCGCGAATACGTCGTGAAATGAGCTGGTTGTACTGTGATCCAAAGTCCAAAACAAGAATACTGTCGTGTGCTTGTGTGTTTCCCATGATGTCCCCCATTAATAAGTTGTTTCTAATTATACGTACTTGTCGATATTTATCAATGATAACTTTTTGGAATGTTCGTAATTTGCTCACATATTACAATGTTCTCATAATTATAGTTGCTAAAAATAAGTTATTGACGAAAAATACTTATTTTAAAGGGTTCATACGTTGATAATCAGGTTAATCGTTTTTAATAATTCAAAACCGATGATTTTTGTAATGACTTAGCCCTTGCATTATCTTAAATACACCTTTATAGTGGTAAAAATTAAATTTTTATATGGACTCTGAGTTGGCCAGTTTTGGCCGGCAAAACGAGTGGTCGGGTCGAGGGATTTTATACTTGGAGGTATTAGGAAAATGGTTTCACGTCGTAACTTAATTATTGGTGGAGTGGCACTTGTCGCAGTTGCAGGAATTGCATACGCAGCAACGTCAGGAAGCAATGGTGGTTCAAGCGATAAGTTCACTGCAGCGGTTGTTTCAGACACGAACGGTGTTAACGACAAGGGCTTCAACCAAAGCGCTTGGGAAGGTTTGGAGAAGTGGGGTAAGGAAAATGGCTTGGAAAAGGGCCAAAACGGATACAACTACTTCCAACCTAAGACAGTTGCGGATTACAACACGCAATTGACGCAAGCTGCAACGGCTAAGTACAACGTTGTCGCAGCAATTGGAAACACGTTTAAGGACTCAGTTCAAACTGTTTCAAAGAAGTACCCAGACACGAAGTTTGTGTTGGTTGACGAAATTGCTGGATCAAAGTACAAGAACGTTGCGTCAGTAATGTTCCGTTCAGAGCAATCATCATACTTGGTTGGTGTGGCTGCAGCTACGAAGGCTAAGACGATGGGCGATGACACGGTTGGCTTCGTTGGTGGTATGAAGAACCCAGTTATCGAGGCGTTCTTGGCTGGTTACCAAGCCGGCGTGAAGTCAGTTGACCCTAATATCAAGGTAGATGCAACGTATGCTGGTACGTTCTCAGACCCTGCCAAGGGACAAACGATTGCGAAGGCTAAGATTGCACAAGGTGAGCACATCATCTTCCAAGCCGCTGGTGGGGTTGGAAACGGTGTCTTCCAAGCTGCGAAGGATCAAGACGCAACGTTGACTGCCGACTCTAAGGATAAGGTATGGGTTATCGGTGTCGACATGGATCAAACTGACATGGGTGCCTACAAGACAAAGGATGGCAAGGCTGATAACTTGACGTTGACATCATCATTGACTGGAATCGGTCGTGGTGTGCAATTGGTTACTGAAGCTGCCCAAAAGGACAAGTTCCCTGGTGGTAAGACGGTCTACTACGGTTTGAAGGAAAAGGGTGTTGGTGTCACAACTAACAACTTGAACGCAGACGAGAAGA
Organism: Weissella confusa; assembly: GCF_004766315.1. Classification (GTDB taxonomy): domain Bacteria; phylum Bacillota; class Bacilli; order Lactobacillales; family Lactobacillaceae; genus Weissella; species Weissella confusa_A. The sequence goes on from NZ_PVSN01000003.1 coordinate 27,450, forward strand.
AGGCTGTTGAAGATGCAAAGGCAAAGATTATTGCTGGCGACATCAAGGTTCCAGACACACCTGAAAACTAATTAATATAAACAAAAACCGCGATGAATTTAGGTTCATCGCGGTTTTTTAGCGTGGAATTAAACCAGCTGTTACGCTGGTTGCCTTCGCATCTTCGTATTCATGGTGATTAATTTTGTCATTATCTAGCATCGCGGCCAGCACGATGTTGCGGCGCTTTTCGACCAATTCAGGATTGCTGTACAAGTCGAAATTGGATGGACTCTGACCCAAACCAGCGATGATGGCCGTTTGTGACAACGTCAATTGAGATAAAGGCTTACCAAAATAGTAGTAGGCAATCGTTTGCGCACCGTATTGGTAGTGGCCTTCATAAATTTTATTGACATAGTATTCCAAAATTTGTGCTTTAGAATGCGTTTTGTTCAACTGAAGCGCTAGATAAATCTCTTGAATTTTGCGGGTTGGTGTTTGATCCGCCTTGCTAGTTGAGAAAACGGTCAACTTAACAAGTTGTTGGGTGATTGACGAACCACCAAGGTCAACGCCATCGCCAAAGCGGGCCTTGATGTTTGAAACAACCAAGTTGAATACCCCACCTAGGCTGACACCGTTGTTCGTTTCGAACGTACGATCTTCGGTTGAAATCAACGCATTACGATAATCGTCCGGAATGTTGTCATAGGTGACATAAACTTGATTGTCACCGGGACTGGGATTCGCCTTGAGGGCTGATTCCGTAATGGTTGGTGCTTGATGAATGGCGTAACCAATGTAGGCCCCACCCGCTAATAGCATGATGACAATGATGGTTGCCGGCCATTTCAGCACTTTTTTAACTGGATTGTGTCGTTGTCGACGTGTTTTGCGACTCGCCATCGGCAAATCCTCCGTAAGCATTATTTCTGATAGCATACGGGGAATTTCTTTTAAAAGCAACGCTGAACTGTTAGTGACTTGGCGTCAGTGTGACGGTTAGGTGGTTGTCAGAATCGACGAAAGCGTCATAAGCAGCCGTGCCGTTATCACCAAGGAAGTGTTGGTTGTGGTTATCCTTAGCTTCCAAAAAAGCGCCGATAAATGAAGGGTGCATCCAGTGCATACCGAACTCGAATCCTTGGAATGTGCCAGGGTAGCGACGATCATTAGCGTCAGCATCAAAACGAATTTCAGTAACACCGTCTGCGGTATTCGTGATGTTCATTTGAAGTCCATCTTCATTGATGACTTCGGTAGTTCCAACTGGTAATGATGCAGGAATGGGGTACGTGATGGTACTCGTGTTGTTATATGCAGATGCAAGTGTTTCATATTGTCCTAAAGTCATCATGATGGTGGCCTCCTTTGTTTTGTTGCCATCATTATCGTTCGTCCTTAACAACTTGTAAATGAAAAAGGCACGAAATTTAGGTAGACTGGGCCTTAGGGGGGATTGAACAATGAAAAAATTCAAAAAAGGTATTGGATTCCCGAGTGTTGTACTGCTAGGTATTAACGGTGTCATCGGTGGTGGGCTGTTTTTGCTACCGAGTACGATGTACAAGCAGGGTGGCCAATATGTCTTATTGGCAATTGCTTTAGCCGGTATTTCAGCGACGCTAATCGCGATGCATTATGCCGTCATGTCATCGCGAATTGATGAAGACGGCGGTGCGTGGGTGTACACCAAGCGCGCCTTTGGGCATTACCCAGGATTTTTGGTGGGCTGGTTTGGCTGGCTATTTGGGGTAATTACCATCAGTGCTGAAACGGCGGCCTTTTTAAAAACGTTAACAGGACTGGTACCAGCGGTTGGGACGCCGTTAGTCTACAATAGTTTGGCTATCGGCATTATGTTGCTGCTGGGAATCATGAATTACTTCGGTACAGGTATTGCGAGTCGCATAGATGATGCATCCAGTTTGATAAAAATCGGGGTCATTTTGGCCGTGTTCATTGCAACGGTTGTGTGGTTGCTGCTGGGAGCACGTCGCAATTCTCAATCGCACAAGCGAAACCGGTGCATGATTTCTCAGGTGCTTTTGGAAATGCCTTCTATATGTTTACTGGTTTCTCGCTGATTCCAATCGCAGCCAAAGAGATGAAGAACCCTGGCAAAATGTTGCCACGTGCGATTTTGACGGTGATGTTAGCCACGACAGCGATTTTCGTCTTGATGCAAGTCGTCGCAATGACAGTTTTGGGTGATCATTTGGCTGGTTCATCTTTGCCAGTCGCGGACATTTTTAATGTTATTTTGGGCCGTGTTGGCCGGACGATTATCATCACGGGGATGATGTTGTCGATTATCGGTGTTGCGATTGCGACATCATTTAACTCACCAATTGAATTGGCCTCGATGGCCCGTGAACGTGGGTTCCTGCCACGTGAATTCTCACGTTTGAATCGCTACGGTGCACCAGTTGGCGCCATCTTGCTAACAATCGCCATCTCAGGTGGTTTGATTTTGAGCGGTAGTTATCTATTTTTGATCAAGCTGATTGTGCTGAGCGACTTTGTGCAATACTTGGGAACGATTTTCTCATCGATTAAGCTTCGCGGTGATACGACATTGCCAACTGGCTACAAGCTACCAGGCGGTAAATGGATGACTTATCTGACCATTGTGGTGGTCGCATATTTGTTTACAACCTTTGCGTTTACGACAGTTTTGGTCGGCATTGGCTTTGCGATATTAGGAACGATTATTTACAGTGTGGAACAACGACGCCACTAAAACGACGATCACTTATGACCAAAAAATTTGGTTGTGAGTGATTTTTTTAATGCCTGCAAAATAACTTTCTAAAGTTTCCTAGTCAATTCTTATGGTAGTTAAAAATGGTTTAAGGGCGAGGTTTTGTAACGTGTTGTGAATAATGCACCGGTATCATAGAGAGTGGATATTTTGTAGGATTGTAGGCCTCTACGAATATAGGAGACATTAAATGATTAATAAACAAATTTTGACAGCAATGACAACTGCAGGAGTCGCAACGGTTGCCGTTGGTGTGAACGCATCAGCTGATACATACACGGTTAAGGCTGGTGATACGTTGACGAGCATTGCCAATGCAATGGGAACGACGGTTGAAAAGATTGCTAGTGATAACAACATTGAAGACGCAAACTTCATTTTGACGGGTGTGTCATTGACGGTTAACGGTGATGGAACGGTTACGCCGGTGCAAGCCGATGCAGATGCGACGGCAACGACGACCGCTGCCCCAGTTGGCGTAAATGGTTCATACACGGTGAAGAATGGTGATACGCTTTTCGCCATTGCCCAAGCAAACAACATGACGTTGGCTGATTTGTTGGCAATTAACGGTTTGACGGCGAATGACACGATTTTTATCGGTCAAACGATCAATTTGGTTGCCCAAGCTGCGCCGGTTGCACCAGTTGTTGAAAGTGCTGCGCCAGTTGTGACGTCAGAGGCGCCAGTGGTATCTGAAGCACCTGTTGTTTCAGAAGCTCCAGCAGCCTCAGAGGCACCGGTAGCATCAGATGTATCAGAAGTTGCTCCGGTTGCCGAAGAAGCGTCAGAGGCGCCAGTCGTGGCAGATCCAGCGTCAAACTACGTCGGCGCACCAACGCAAGCTGATTCATTCACGCAAACGACGGACTCAGGTGTTACGACTGCTTACCAAACGGCTGAAGTAGCGGCTGAAACGCCAGCGCCAGCAGCGACTGGTTCAGTTTATGATCAATTTATTGCAGCCGGTGGAACGGATGCTTTGTGGTCAAACATCGTGATGCCTGAATCAGGTGGGAACCCAGATATCGTTTCACCAAACGGTTACCGTGGTTTGGGTCAAACCAAGCAATCATGGGGAACTGGTTCAGTTTCAGAACAAACAGCCGGTATGGTTAACTACGCTGTGACACGTTACGGATCAATCGATAACGCCGTGTCATTCCGTGTTGCTAACGGTTGGTGGTAATATAAAATCTCATTTAGGGACTCGTATTTTTGCGGGTCCCTTTTCTAATTATTTCACAAGCTGGAACTCAGCAATTTACTTTCTAGAAGCGTACTATATCTATGACTTTTAGAGAGGTAAGCTGAATATGGAATCTTATGAATTGCAGCAAAACACTTATGCGGTAGAAGAGCAAAATCGTCTTTTGGCACAGCAGGCGGCAGAACTAGCAACTCAAAATGAATTGAGTCATAAGGAATTCGAACTTCGTCGCCAAGTGATGATGATTGAGCATCCAGAATTGCGCCCAATTATTGAGCAACAAATGCGTGAAGAAGCCGAACGGGCTCGTGAGCAAGAAGCTCGTCGTAAGCGACATGATTTTATTGGTAGTTTGGTCGGTGTCGTTATTCTAGGATTGATGATTGGATACGGCCTGCCTTGGTTGTTGAACAGCGGCTTAATTTAAAAACGAATGACCGATTAGTCGCGAAGGACTGACCGGTCATTTTCACTTCCTACATGTTAGAATAGAACTATCTTATAGAAAGAGTAGACGGTAAGTCTTTGTAGAACGAAATGGCTGAAGAAAAGAAGCGTCGTCCTTACCAAGGTAAGGGTGGCAACAATCAAAATCGCGGCAAGTTTGTTCCACGTGGAACACGTGGACCTCGTCGTGATAATCGCAACCAACAAAACGTCGAAGTTAACGTTGGTGACAAGCTGTTGATTACCATCAAACGATTGGGAATCAACGGTGAAGGAATTGGTTACTATAAGCGTAAGATTACGTTTATTCCAGGAGCACTTCCTGATGAAGTTGTTGATGTTGTTGTAACGAACGTCACAGACAAGTTCATCGAAGCGCGTGTTCGTAAGATTAAGCAACGCTCACCAAAGCGTGTTGATCCAGTTGATAACCAAGAAGTTGGTGGCTTTGAATTGGAGCACTTGTCTTACGATGGCCAACTAGAATTTAAGCAAGATGTGATTCGCCAGGCCTTGGAAAAGTACAAGCCTGAAGGATATGAAAAGTTTGATTTGCGCCCAACGATTGGTACGGAAAACCCAGACGGTTACCGTAACAAGGCGCAATTCCCGGTTCGTGAAGTTGATGGTAAGTTGGCCGTGGGAATGTACAAGCGTAATTCTCACGACTTGGTTGATTTGCCAAAGGCTTCAACGCAACACCCAGCAACATTGAAGGTAGTGCGTAAGGTGCGTGATATTTTGGCTGATATGGACATGCCAATTTACAACGAGCGCAAGAACTCAGGAATCGTTAAGACGTTGATTGCCCGCGTGTCAGAAACGACAGGTGATGTGCAATTGACGATTGTTACGAACGGCAAGTACTTGCCTAGTGCTGATGAATTGATTGCACGTATCAACAAGGAATTGCCTGAAGTTGTTTCTGTTCACCAGAACATCAACTCAGACAAAACGTCACTTGTTTGGGGTGAAGATACCAAGTTGTTGTGGGGTAGTGAGTACATTACGGAAACGATTAACGGTAAGACGTTCAAGTTGTCACCACGTGCATTCTTGCAATTGAACCCACGCCAAACGCAACGTTTGTACAACGAGGCTATCTCAGCGCTTGATTTGACGCAAGCCGATAAGTTGATTGACGCCTACTCAGGAGTTGGAACCATCGGTATTTCATTGGCTGATCATGCTGGTGAGGTGCGCGGTATGGATACGGTTCCTGAAGCCATTGATGACGCTAATGAAAATGCGGCTGATAACGGTGTTAAGAATGCTGCCTACTACACAGGTGCAGCTGAAGATTTGATTCCACGCTGGGCAAACGAAGGCTGGGTGGCCGACGCTTTGGTTGTTGATCCGCCACGTACTGGTTTGGATGAAGAATTGCGTTGGACGATTTTGGAAACACAACCAGATAAGTTTGTGTATGTGTCATGTAATGCATCAACGTTGGCCCGTGATTTGGTCGACTTGACGCGTGTTTATGATGTTGAATACATCCAATCAATTGATATGTTCCCACAAACTGCTCGTTGGGAAGGTATTGTTAAGTTTACGAAGAAGAGCAAGTAAGATAGAGGACGCGCAAATTAATTGCGCGTCCTTTTTCAGTTGGGGAGAACTGTTTTTCACGGGTTGAAGCGATACAATAAAAGGTAACAGGGAAAATGAGCACGACAACTAAGGGGTGGTAAGAAAATGACATTTTCGATTGAAGTCCGGGGTACAAAAACTAATAATCTGAAAAATATTGATGTGGATATTCCGCTTGGACAAATGACTGGAATTACTGGGCGCAGTGGTTCTGGAAAGAGTTCGCTGGCGATGGGGACGCTATACGGTGAGGGGATGCGTCGCTATTTGAATGCGTTGTCGACCTATACGCGACGCCGAATTACACAGGCGAATCGCGCTGACGTGACAAGTATTCATCATTTGCCATCAGCTTTGGCACTGCGGCAACGTCCACAGGTGCCAGACGTACGTTCAACGGTTGGGACGATGACTGAGAGTTTAAACGTGTTACGCTTGATGTTTTCTCGTTTAGGGTCGATGGTGTGTCCAAATGGGCATCGCATTGGGCCAACCTTGGCCGTTGCAATGGATGTTGATATGACGGGGATGGATTGCCCGATTTGTGGTGTGCATTTCATGCCATATGGCGCCGAAGATTTCGCTTTTAACTCGGCTGGAGCGTGCCCAACTTGCCAAGGAACGGGTGAGGTGCAAACCATTAATCCAGCGTTACTGATTAATGAAAAGTTAACCATTCGCGATGGGGCGGTGAATTCATGGCGTACACCTGGTCGCACGTTTATGCCATTGGTGGCTGAATCAGCGGGCATTAATATTGATATCCCGTATGAAGATTTCCCAGATGACCAAAAGGATTTGGTTTTGCATGGTGACCGTGATGAATATGAAATTAATATTCCAAGTAAGAGCGGTAAAGTCTTTCACATGGATCATGCGGTGTTTGAAAATGCGACGAACGCCATTGAGGACAGCATGAAAATCAGTAAAAATGAGCGCACTATCAAACGTTTGAATCAGTTTTACACTTTCCAAACTAGCCCAACGTGTCATGGGTCGCATTTTAACCCGAAGTTGCTAACGCAGTTACTACGAGACAAGAACATCGCGGAGCTGTCAGAGTACACCATCGAAGAACTGACGGTATTTATTGCCGAATTGCCTGCGACATTGCCCGACGAGATGCAAAAGATGGGAAAAAAGCTTGTTGATGAGTTTTTGGAACTATTAGATGCACCAATTAAGCTTGGTTTGGATTATCTTACGTTGGCCCGTGCCGGAAGTACACTTTCGACGGGTGAGCTACAGCGTATTCAACTTGGACGTACGATTCGCAATGAAACGACTGGTGTATTGTATGTGCTAGACGAGCCGACGGTTGGATTGCACCCAGCCAACGTCGCAGGTCTATTAACGATTTTCAAAACGCTCTTAGAACAAGGTAATACGTTGGTCGTGGTTGATCACGATATGAGCGTCATCGGGGCAAGTGACCATATTATTGAAATTGGCCCTGGTTCGGGTGATTACGGTGGGACGGTGACGTTTACCGGAAGTGCGCGTGAGGCAAAGGCATCTAACGCATTGGTAGCCCCTTATCTAAACGGGACGGCTGACATTCAGACCAGAACATTGGCGCCACGGGAGTCACTGTTTGATGATGGTAGCATCGACATCGCGGTGACTGCCAAGAATAATTTGCATGACGTTAGGACACAGATCCCTAAGAACCGATTGACGAGTGTCACGGGGATGAGTGGTGCCGGTAAGACAACGTTGATTCTCGATTTGTTGGTGCCAGGTATTCTAGCGCAAAACGAACAACAGCCACTACCTGATGGTGTAGCGTCACTCGATGCGGCAGGTGTTGCAAATGTGGTGATGGTTGATTCAGTGCCGGTTGGTAAGAATGCACGCTCAACGGTTGCGACGTACACTAACATTTTGGATAATTTGCGCAAGTTGTTTGCTAGCTTGCCGGATGCTAAAGAACATGGCTTCACTGCGAGTGATTTCTCATACAATGCAGCTGGTGCATGTCCAACTTGTGGGGGTGTCGGGCACATTACGCTCGATGTGCAATATCTACCAGACGTGATACAAGTCTGCCCAACCTGCCAAGGCTCACGTTATCGTGCTGAGGTACTGGATGTAAAATGGCATGATCGATCAATCGCAGATTTGTTGGCGTTGTCTGTCACGGATGCACTTGAAGTGTTCAAGGATGAAAAGAAGATTCTAAAGACGCTCGAAACGTTGCAAGAATTGGGCTTGGATTATCTGATTTTGGGTGAAAGTACGCCTGAATTATCAGGTGGTGAGGCACAACGCCTAAAGTTGGTGTCACAAATTCACCAAAAGCAGGGTGCTAGCTTGTTTATCTTTGACGAACCGTCAGTTGGATTGCACCCGCTGGACATCGAGAACTTGCTTCACGTGTTTGATTTGTTGCTGAAGCAAGGGGCAACAATCATTACCATCGAACACGATTTGGAAGTGATGGCTAACTCAGATTGGTTAATTGATTTGGGACCAGGTGGTGGTACGCACGGTGGCCAAATTGTTGGTACTGGAACACCAGCTGAACTGGCTGCGATACCAGAAAGCGTCACAGGTCAGTATTTAAAGGATTATTTGGCGCAATATCAACACGCATAATACTGTGGTCGTTAGTTTGGGACTGACGACCTTTTTTGATAATCATCAAAATAAATTAACAAGTTATTGATAAGCTACAATCTGATATATTAGTCGTAAATAGGAGGTGCAAGATGCGTTCATGGCGATCGCTTGTGTTGCCTGGTGGCGTGCTGTTACTGGCATCAGTTGTGCTGGTTTTACCGCAGCTGATATCGAATATGCCGATTATTGGCATCGATGCGCTTTTCCACTTTAATCGGGTCTATGATATTGCGGAACAAATTAAACACGGGCAGTTTAACTACTTCATGTCAGAATATGGCTATCAACATTCCGGACGAATTGTCACGCCGTTATATGGACCGTGGCTATCGTATTTACTGGGGTTTGTCCTCATGCTAATACCAAACTGGTTTTGGTTTGAAATTGTAACTGACATTGCTATCTTGCTAGTTGCTGGTGTGGGGATTTATCGACTAGGCCGTTATTTGAAATCTAGTCGATATGCCAGTTTAGTGAGTGCGGTTATCTATATGGCGTTACCGTTAACGACAACTTGGCAAACGAGCCAATCATTTACTGGCATCGGCGCTGCGCTACTGCCGTATGTGGTGTATTACGGCATTGCAATGGCTAAACAGCCGACAACTTTTTCTTGGGTTGGTCTGGCGATATCGTTGGCGGTACTGACGCAAGCCCATTTATTCACGGCATTATTAGGTGTCTTGGTATTAGGCATTTTATTTGTGGTGACGGTGATTGGTAAAAACAAGGCAACGATTATTGCTTTGATACAACGGTTGCTAAAAGCGGTTGTCTTATACGGGTTGCTAGTCGCTAATGTTTTAGTTGGTATGGCCGACGTGATGGGAAGCAATCAGATTCTAACGCCATATACGCCGCTTAATATTAGCCGTGAGGGAATGCGGATCACATTGTCGCAATCACCAACGCTCCGGAATTATAGTTGGCTTGGCGTTATAGCGGTGATTGTCTTGATCGTTGCCGTGTTAGTTTATCGGAAGCTGGCCCGTGAATACCGCTTCTTATTTTGGCTGGCAGTTGTCTTTTTCAGTCTGTCATTAACGGTATTCCCGTGGGATGCGATTCAGCAAATTGAACCAACCATTGTTGATACGATGCAATTTCCATTACGGTTGTCAGTGGTCAGCAACATTGCTTTGGTGTTGTTGTTGCCACGAATCCTGATGATGCCGGATGTGAAAAGACAGCTAAATCGTCGGTTGCGATTGGTGATTGTTATGATAGCCGTCGTGGTGCCGGTGGCGATTTCGACAAGTATTTTGGCGAAGAGTACTCATCGCTTGCATACGGATGAGCTGGTCCACGTCACGAAGCACATGGTATTTAACGATAAAAAATCTAAAGCTGAAATTGCACGGGATTGGCGCTACGGTGATGTACAGGTTGCACTAGCAGATGTACAAAAAGCGACCCCTGATTATTTGGTGAATAATGGCTTGCAACCAGGTGATAACAGTTATGACATGTATATGCGCGAGGTTATTCAGAACCCACTAAAAGCGCAGGTGACACAAGGTAATAATGCACTCACGTATCGTTGGCATAGTGGAAATGAACAGCAGACAACAGTGCCAGTTGCTGTCTATGCGCATTCAAAGGTGATGTTGAACGGCCAGCAGGTGACGAACCCGCAAACGACACGTATTGGGACGTTACAGGTTCGACCACGGGTTGGTCAGAATAACGTGACGATTTCGTATGACGTGTCACCAGTTATTAAAATAATCGTTTTAGGCAACGCTGTACTTTGGGCGGGCCTCGTCATTTTCATGACTGGTAAAACAATTTGGCGTAACGGCTATCAGATTAAGGTCTGATGGCCGTTTTTCGCGTGGTATACTTAGTGATAAGTTTCTATTTTTAACGTAAGGGAAGTGTTTGTGTGAGTAAGCAGTGGTATGTGGGGATGGCTGCTGGTGGTGCCTTGTTCTGGGGTATCAATGGTATCTTGTCGAATATGTTATTCGATCGGATTGCGATTTCCCCAGATTGGTTAACGACCGCTCGTTTGTTAATCTCAGGTGTCGCGTTGCTGTTGTATTCGTTGATTCGCCGGCAAAATATTTTTTGCGATTTGGCGTCAACCGAAGAACGCCGTCTTGTTAGTATCGTTTGGGTTGGTTGGGGTGTATTTTGCCCAGTCTAATTTTGTGCGAACGTTGTACTACGGTAACGCAGCGGTTGCGACGGTGTTGCAGTATATGGCGCCAGCTTTGATTGTTATTTTTTTGGCGCTATTTCGTCGCAGGTGGCCACAACGACAAGAATTAATCGCAGTAATTCTGTCATTAGTGGGGATTGTGTTGTTGGTAACCAATGGTAATCTGGCGCAATTGCAAATCTCTGAGAAGACATTATTCTTTGGAATTTTGTCAGCGTTGGGATTGGTCGCCTACACGTTGATACCGGGATCTTTGTTGGCTGAAAACGATGCTATCGTTGTTGTTGGTTGGGGGATGTTTATGGGTGGTTTGGCCGCTAATTTTGTGGCGCCCCTTTATCACCCGGCTTATCATTTTGATATGCTCGACTTGATATTGCTGTTCTTTATTGTGGTGTTTGGGTCGATTGTTGCGTTTGTCTGGTATATTGCGAGTTTGCGTAAGGTGGCCCCAGAAACAGTGGGGATGCTTGGCATGTTAGAGCCATTAAGTGCGACTGTCTTATCAGCGCTCGTGTTGGGAGTGTCATTCCATGCCTTCCAAGTAGTTGGGATTGTCATGACACTCGGTGCGATTTTGATTATGAATGTCGCTAAGAAGTGACGAAATGCTTGTGGAGTTAATGCTCTGCAAGCGTTTTTTTGTCTGTACAGCAATGTTTCTTCATGTTTTTAGAATACAAATCGAGTAGACTGAAGGGTAACAAGTGACGTTTTTAAAATGACAGTGACGTAATTAGTAGTGGGGGTAATGAAATGACTGTTTTAACATTTACAACAAGTAATCTTCAGGGGCGTTTGCCGGAAGCCCGAGAGATGGACGTACCATATAGTGATGCGCTTTTTAACAATAATCCGGCTGAGTACCAACATGATTTGGCGCGAGTTAGTGCTGTGATGGATGGGTCAACGTACACGCGTGATAGCCAAGTGGCCGGACCAGGTTATACAACTGAAAATTTGCGTGCCTTGGGCTTTAAGACAGAGTCACACGGCTATCATGTGCTTGATGATCCGAATAATGTCGCTTTCACGCTAGGTTATAAGCGTGTTGGCGCCAATAATTTGTTTGCGGTGATTATCCGTGGGACGCCACAAAACGCGGAATGGTCGGGCGATTTCATGATTGGTGACGAAGATGCACCAGGAATGGATAACATGATTTATATCGGCCAAAAGATTGCAGCGCAGTTGCATGATTATGTGATGCAATTCGACAACGTTGGTCAGGAAAATATCTTCTGGGTAACCGGGCATTCTCGTGGCGGTAGTGCGACAGAAGTGCTGGGAAAGTTGTTGATCGATGCTGGGGAGGAACACGTTTTTGCCTATGCATTTGCGCCAACGACAACGTACAAGACGGTTGCTAACGTTGATTATGCGGTGAAGTATGATGCAGTGCATGCCATTATCAATCCGCTAGATGTTGCCCCAACATTTCCATTGGTCCAGTGGGGCTTCACACACATTGGTCAGCAACATATGCTGCCAGTATCAGCATTGTCTGAAGTTGCCAAGGAATATGAGCGCATTAATGGGGTGCCATTTAAGGGCGATGCCCAGCAAGATGCGGACATGTTGGAACGTGGTTTGCAACTATACTATGCGTTGGCATCAAGTGTGCATGACTTTTACCATGCGACGACACCTTGGTGGGACGGACAAACGATGACGCCATATCAATGGGTGCAGGATATGATGATGGCACCACAAGGGCTGGAAATCCCTGAGCGAACGGCGAATGTGATGGCATATGCAAAGACACATCCGGTGTATGCAAAGTTGTTCGAGCATATGGCGAATGGTGGCATGGCATCATATGAGCACACGATCACCACATATATCAGTTTCATGGCTGTCTTACCAGATGATTGGGTTAAGTCATGATTGAATTAGCAGATGTTATTTCGGTTATCCAAAATCCGATTGTTTTTATCCGACCGATAATGGACAATCCGTGGCTGGTGTATCCAGTACTTTGGGCGATTGTGGCACTAGAAAGTTATTTCGTTCTCTTCGCGTGGATGCCGGCGGAAACAACTATGTTTCTGGCCGGTAGTTTAGCGGCCCATCCAGATATCCCAATCGAGCTGTGGTTGCTATGGATTGACTATTTGCCAATGGTGTATCTTGGCTGGCAGGCGAAGTATAAGCGTGGTCGCAAGCACAAAATTAAGAATGCCCGCATGGACGATACAGTCGCGTTCTTTAACAGTCATGCATCCCTAGCGATGCTATTTGGCCGGTATATTCCAGTGCTGGGTATTTTTATTCCAATTATCGCCGGTGAAAGTCAGTGTGCAGCTGACCGTTTTAAAAACCAGAATATGGCGGGGACTTTAATTTGGGTGCTTGGATCAACCGTAATTGGCTTCTTTTTGGGATCGGTGCCGTTTTTCCAACAACATTTTTCAATCTTGATTGTCGGTATCATTATTGTGCCGGCTGGCCTTTACTACCTCGTTAACTTTGTGAATAGCTTTTTCCAGCATATGCGTGGATAACGTGTTGCATTATCTCCTTAACGTGGAATAATGGGTGGTGAAAAGAGGGCGAATCATATGGCAGAGAAAAATTACATCGCACGTATGCGCGAAAAAGTTGGTCATGAAGGCATGATTTTTAACACGGTATTCGGTGTGTTATGGCAGGCGGATCGTTCAGCAATCTTATTAGAGAAACGTTCTGATATTCAAAAAGGCTGGGGCTTTCCAGGTGGCTATATTGAATACGGTGAAACGCCACAGGAAGCGATTGTACGCGAATTCAAAGAAGAAACGGGGCTTGATGTGCGTGTGAAGCGTTTGCTCGGTGTATCGTCTGAAATCGTCACTGAGAACCGCTGGGGTGATGCGCAAGAAACGATTGCAATGGGTTTTGAAGTTGAAGCGGTTGGTGGCAAGCTGCGTGAAGATGGTGAGGAAACATTGGTTGTTTCATACGTACCGGTGAGCCCTGAACCCGAGATGTTTGTGCCCCAGGCGCAAAAGACAGTTCACCAAGTAATTAATGATAATGAAGCTTCCGAGGTTGTTTGGCTACGTGAAGATTAAGCGAAGGTCGCACTCAAATGGGTGCGACCTTTTTAATGTCAAAATTAATTAATTAGTTAGTTTGTGTTGACTTAACCTAACTAACGGTTTATACTTCTTTTTCGTTAGGTTGGTTGTTGTAAACCTAACTAATTAACTAATGACATTTGAGGTAAAAATAAAATGTCAGATGAAACACAAGATTTGATGGAATCGTTCAGCCGTTTGATGCACTCGCGCTTCTTTATGGCAGCGATGTCAATGAACATGCGTACTAAGCGCGGTAGTGATAAGGAATTGGGTCGTGGTCGTTTGCGCTTGTTGGCTTTGTTGAACAAGGAAGATGGCTTAACGAATGCGGAGATCGCAGAAAAGTTGGATATTCGTCCTAGCTCAGTGAGCGCGCAAGTGACGAGCTTGGTGGAGACGGGGATGATTGAACGTCGTGCTTCTGAGAATGATGGCCGTGTTTCACTTATTTTCATTACAGATGCCGGTAAGGAGACGCTGGCTGGTTTGCATAACGGTAATGACGAAATGAGTGAACGTGCTTTATCAGTGCTAACTCAAGCCGAGCAGGCACAGTTGAAGGACATGTTGCGTCGCATCGCAGCCAATACTGAGGACATTGAAATGGATCCTGAGATGCTCCGCGATGCGTTTGGACCATTCGCTGAGCGTTTCCAAAACATGGATTTCACTGACCGCCGTGAAATGCGCAAGGAGATGCACAAGATGCACCACGACTTGCACAAGGGCTTCAAGGGTTGGTTCTAACCGATAAGAGATAAGAGATAAGAGGCAGAGAGATGGATCGTGGACAAAACGTTGAAACGGAAGCATTTCAACGACCAGAAAAGTTTGATATGAAGGCATTTATGCGTTTGATTCGTCAAACAAAACCAGCCTATTGGCAACTAGGACTGGGCCTAGGATTAGGCGTGATTGCGACGGGCATTCAGTTGGCCGTGCCACATTTTGCGGGTGATTTGATTAACGGGTTTGGTAAGTCGATTGATAAAACATTGCTCGTCAGTGTGATTGGTATGTTTATCTTGAGCGCGGTAATTAGCGCCTTATCAGGAACTGTTTTGGGAATCTTTGGCGAAAACGTGGTTAGTCGTTTGCGTAATACCTTGTGGGACAAACTAATTCGTTTGCGCGTCACCTATTTTGATGAAACCAAAGCGGGCGAAATGACGTCGCGTTTGATTAATGATTCAACGCAAATTAAAGACTTATTGGCAAACTCATTCCCTCGTATGATTACGTCTTTGCTAACAGTGGTGGGTGCGTTGACGCTGATGGTCTTGAAGGACTGGCGCATGACGGAGATTATGGCATTGGCAATTCCGTTGGTGATGTTGGTGATGTTGCCAGTGATGCGCCAATCACACAAGGTTGGTCGTGATCGTCAAAATTCATTAGCTGACTTTAATGGCGCAGCCGGTGAGACGCTAAGCGAAATTCGTTTGGTGAAGTCATCTAACGCGGAACCGTTTGAAACGGAAAAGGGCCACACAACGATCCAATCTTTGTACAAGATTGGCTTGCGTGAAGCCGTGTATGATTCCGTGGCCGGTCCATTGATGACGGCGGTTATGATGGGATTATTTGTTGGTGTATTGGCCTATGGTGCTCACCGTGTGTCACAAGGCACGATGACGATGGGAACGATGTTCTCATTCTTGATGTACCTATTCCAATTGCTGGGCCCATCAGCAACGCTGGGTCAATTCTTCTCAGATTTGGCTAAGGCCAGTGGTTCGACAGAACGTGTTCAAGCCTTGTTGGCAGAGCCTGAAGAAGATTTGACGTCTGGTGTCGACGTTGATGTTGAAGGACAAACGTTGGCGATGAACCATGTTGATTTTGCCTATGATGACAGCAAGAACATCTTGAGCGACGTATCGTTTGAGGCTCAACCAAATACAGTTGTAGCGTTTGCTGGACCTTCAGGTGGTGGTAAGTCAACCATCTTTAGTTTGCTTGAGCGTTACTACATGCCAACGGCTGGTGAAATCATGATTGGTAGTCATGATGTGGCGGATGTGAATTTGGCTAATTGGCGTGAACAAATTGGGTTCGTTAGCCAGGATTCAGCGATTATGGCTGGAACCATCCGCCATAATTTGACGTATGGTCTAACGGGTGATTACTCAGATGATGATTTGTGGCGTGTGTTGGGACTAGCATTTGCTGAAAAGTTCGTGCGTGACATGCCAGCTGGCCTGGACACTGAAGTTGGTGAACGTGGTGTTAAGGTGTCTGGTGGACAACGTCAACGTTTGGCAATCGCGCGTGCGTTCTTGCGTAATCCAAAGATTTTGATGTTGGATGAAGCGACGGCAAGTTTGGATTCAGAATCTGAAGCAATGGTGCAAAAGGCTTTGGAATCTTTGATGAAGGGTCGCACGACGTTGGTGATTGCACACCGTTTGAGCACAATTGTAGATGCCGACAAGATTTACTTTATCGAACATGGGACGGTAAGTGGCGCTGGTACGCACAAGGAATTTGTTGCCAACCACGACTTGTATCGTGAGTACGTTGATACACAATTCAATCAAGATTAATATGATTTTGCAGGCGGGTGTAGATGATTACACTCACTTTTTGTTTCATGTGGAACAAAATTAGTTAACTTAGGTATCTTTTATTGTGGACGACTTTTTCCTTTCGCTCTTGAATAAAAGTAAGTAACGGTTATAATAAATACTCGTGTGAGATTTATATTTGTGAGAGGTTTGAATAATGCAAGAGATGAAGTATGTGATGTCAGCAAAGGCGTCAGCTATTGCCGCTATCGTAACGATTGCTGTGTTTGCAGCATTGATGTTGCTATTTAGCGCTGAGGGCAACGCCTCAACGTGGGAAGTTGAGTTAGATGTTGTTCTAGCCGTTGTTGCTTTGTTGGCCGTAGGCGTCGGTACAGTCGCTTTTGGTTTTAAGAAGTAATCATATATCAATATCGTTGGGTGGTTGGTGAGAGAACCACCTGACGAGCAAGAAATCATTCAATTGAATCATTCCTTACAGACAAAAACGCCCCTAACTTTTCAGTTAGGGGCGTTTTGTTATGCATAATTAGAAGTTTGTCTTGTCAGCGTCGTTGTGCGTACCAGCAACACCTTCAAGCTTGTCCAACGTTGCCATGTCTTCAGCAGACAACTCAAAGTCAAAGAGTTGACCGTTTTCAACGATACGCTCCTTGTGCGTTGACTTTGGCAATGGCAAGAAGCCGTGTTGCAATGACCAGCGCAATGCAACTTGGGCAACTGACTTGTTGTACTTGTCGGCAACTTCTTGAATTGCAGCGACCGTCAACATCTTACCCGTTCCCAATGGTGAGTAAGCTTCAGTCAAAACGTTGTGGTCGTTGTTGAAGGCAACGATTTCGGCTTCCATGTCAGAAGGGTTAACGAACAATTGGTTAACCATAGGCGTAACCTTAGCCGTCTTCAACAATTCTTCGAAGTGGTGTACTTGGAAGTTTGAGATACCGATTGCACGGACCTTACCAGCCTCGTAGGCTTCTTCCATCGCACGCCAAGTCTCAGCATTAGCTTCGGCCCAGTTTTCGCGGTTAGCCTTTGGGTTTGGCCAGTGGATCAAGTACAAGTCCAAGTACTCCAAGTCCAAGCGCTTCAACGTGTCTTCCAAAGCTTGCTTAGCTGACTCGTATCCGTGCATGTCGTTCCACAACTTTGACGTTACGAAGATATCTTCGCGGGCAATGCCTGAATCCTTCAAAGCACGTCCGATTGATTCTTCGTTACCGTAAGCAGCGGCCGTATCGATGTGACGGTAGCCGGCAGCCAAAGCATCCAACGTGCTTTGGTAGGCCACATCACCATCAGGCGTTTGCCAAGTTCCGAATCCCACAACGGGGATCTTAACACCGTTTGAAAGCGTGTAAGTATCAGTCAATGATGAAATAGTCATTAAATTTCACACTCCTATTAAATTGATTAGGTGCATCGACGTGTAACGTTACTAAATAAAAATAAGTTACACAACTACTCCTTAATGATAACAAAAATATTGAGAAGTTTAAAAAATTAGGCACTTTTTTAAGGTTCGGCTATAATAAACAACAGAACGGAGGTGAACGCCATGGCGAAAGTGACGACAGAGTCCATTTTTGATGCCGCACGAGCAGTTCTCGACGAAAAGGGTTTTGAAAAGTCACGATTAGCTGACGTTGCCCGAAAGTTGGATATTACGCCGGCGGCTTTGTACAAGCATTTTGCGAATAAAGAGGCGCTTTTTGAAGCGATGAATACGGCTTGGCTGGAGCAAGTTGATGGTCCGGTTTGGGAAGCGAATGTTCGCGCACCTGAAGAAGAGCGTGTCACAGCCTTGCACGATTGGTTGTGGTTGTTGGCATCACGTCGACGCGAAGGATTTAGCCGTGAGCCTGAGATGATGGCTTTTTACGAAGAACAATTGGCTAACCGAGATGTGTTGCTTGATCCACGTTTGCAGGATTTTGCGCTGGCCGTGGAAAACATCATGGCCTGGGATACATTCCGTAATCAGCGTGGCATGACTATCATGCAGACATTTACATATTTCTATCACCCATTTTTTGCAGACAAGTGGGATGATAATTTGTTTAAAACATTGTTCGAAACAACGTGGCAAGAAATCTTGCCAGTTGTGGAGCAAGGAATTGTCTTAAATGAAGAAGAAAATTGATTAAAAAGCGTTGGTGCCAGGTGCATCGGCGCTTTTTGGTTTACAATGTCATTAGGTTTAATGTGGGGGGATAGTCATGACAACGTTAGAATTGAAACATGTTAATTATCTGGTAGATGGCCGGACGATTTTGAAAGACTTAAATTTGAAGCTTTCATCTGGTGATTGGGTGACGGTAGTGGGGCCGTCAGGAACAGGTAAAAGTACACTATTGAAGATTATCGCTGGGCTGCAAGATGCCACTGATGGTGAGGTCGTGTTGGATGATACCAGTACGACAACTATGCCAATCGGAACGGTGCGCCAACAAATTTCATACGCGACGCAATCGGCCCAACTATTTGGTGAGACGGTGCGTGATAATTTAGATTTTCCGTTTTTGGTGCGCCAAGAAACGGTGAATGAAGCCACCCAACGTGATGGTTTGGTGAAGATGGGCTTGCCTGAGTCTTATCTTGATAAGGCAGTTTCAGAATTGTCAGGTGGTGAACGCCAACGTATTGGTGTGCTGCGCAATTTGCTATTTCCACCAAAGGTTTTGTTATTAGATGAAATTTCAACTGGTTTGGATAGTGAAACGAAGCAAGCAATTTGGCAAGCTATTCACGCTTTACATGACCGCGAGCATAACATTGTCTTGTCAGTCACGCACGATGAGCAAGAAATCGCTGAAGCACAAACTGTGTTGACGTTGCACGAGGGTGAGGGGGTGTTGACGCATGAATAGTCAAATTAATGTTAGCAACTGGTCGCTCGCCCTTGCGTTTGTGTTAGTTGTTATCTCATCGGGGATTAGTTATCGTCAGAAATTAGGACTCGAAAAGGATACGATTATTTCGGTTGCCCGCGCGATTATCCAACTGATTATTGTTGGGTACCTATTGAAGTTTATCTTCAACTTGGATAACTGGTTGGTCACAATTGTGATGCAACTATTCATTGTTTATAATGCTGCCCGCAATGGAAAGAAGCGTAGCCAAGGGATTCCTGGTGCGTTCTATATCTCTTGGTGGGGCTTGCTCCTATCAACGACAGTGACAATGAGTATCTTGGTTTTGACGGGCGTTCTGAAATTCGAACCTTATCAAATGATTCCAGTCACAGGTATGGTTGCCGGAAACTCAATGACGGCGGTCGGACTGGTTTATCGTAGTTTGAATCAACAATTCCGTGATCAACAAGGTCAAGTCTTTGAGCGTTTGGCCTTGGGTGGTTCGCCTAAGCTTGCTGCTAATAGCATTGTGCATGAGGCTATCCGTACTGGTATGCAACCAACAATTGATACGGTGCGTACGTATGGTTTGGTGTCATTGCCAGGTATGATGTCTGGTTTGATTATGGCGGGTGTTGATCCAATTCACGCCATTAAGTATCAAATCATGGTTGTGTTCATGTTGCTTTCAGCGACCGGTATTTCATCCGTTTTTGCTAGTTTCATGGCCTACCGCAAGTTCTTTAATGAACGTTGGCAACTACAATTGCCAGTTAAGAAGTAACAAAAAGCCTTCGAGAAATTTTTCTCGAAGGCTTTTTGTTTCACGTGAAACACGTGATTAATCTTCAAATTTGAATGCGTTTAGGAAGTGCTTGATACGGTCAGTTGGCTCACTGAAGAACTCAGCTGGTGTACCATCAAACACAATTTCACCATCTTCCAAGAACAACATGCGATCGGCTGCTTCACGTGCGAATTCCATGTTGTGTGTCACGATAATCATTGATTGGTCATCCTTTGCCAAACCATTCAAGACACGCAAAACTTGTGCTTCCAATTCAGGGTCCAAGGCAGAGGTTGGCTCATCAAGCAAAAGATAATCAGGTGACATCGCCAAAGCACGGGCGATAGCAACACGTTGCGTTTGACCACCAGATAGTTGGTAAGGGTAACGATCAGCCGTGTTATCCAAATTAACAGCTTGTAGCAACTCGTGCGCCTTTGCGATTGCCTCGGCCTTGTTTTGCTTCAAGACGTGCACGGGCGCCTCAATAATGTTACCTAAGATTGTTAGGTGATCAAACATACGTGGTTGTTGGAAAACCATACCAGTCTTGCGACGAACCCAAAGCAACGTCTCAGTTGTGATTGGTTGGCTCAAATCAATCGTACGATCATCCAACGTGTACAAACCTGAATCGGGGTGCTCTAGCAGGTTAAGTGAGCGAAGCAACGTTGACTTACCTGAACCAGAAGGTCCGACAATAACCGTCGCTTCATGTGGATTGAACGTCACGTTGATATCTTTTAGCGCATGGTGTTCAGCGTATTGCTTATCAATGTGTTCTAACTTCAACATAATTAATTACCCTTGTACCTTTACGAAACGATCAGCCCATCGTTGGATGTAGCGTTGTGGAATAGACAAAATTGAGACGAATAGTGCGTAAATTGCAGCGACTAGCAAGTACATTTGCAATGGTTCGAAGTTGGCAGCGGCCAATTGTTGTGAGAGGTAGAACATCTCGACAATCGTGACAACAGATGCCAATGACGTATCCTTAACCAAAGAAATGAATGAGTTTGCCAACGTTGGAATTGAAATACGAGCAGCTTGTGGCAGGATGATGCGCAAGAAAATTTGTGAATCAGTCATACCAAGCGCTGCACCAGCTTCGCGTTGTGTATCAGGAATTGATGAAATAGCGGCGCGGATTGCTTCTGAGGCGTATGCGGCCGTGTTCAATGACAATACCCAGATGGCAGCGGCCCATCCAGAAGGAGATAGCCAGCTAATACCCAGCTTAGGCAATCCATAGAAGACCACGAACAATTGGACCAACATTGGTGTTGAACGGAACAACCAAACGTAGAACCAAAGGATGAACTTCAAAATGCGCCAACCAATTGACTTGATACCGGTTGCGTGCGGTACGTATGAACGGAGCATCGCAACAATTGCCGCGATGATAACGGCGATGACAAATGAGATAAGTGCTAGAGGCACAGTGTACTTGATACCCGCCATAATCAATTGTGGGGCATACTTGGCAATAAATTCAAACATGAAGATTCCCTTTCTGAGGATGAGCGCAAAAAAGAGCGCGCCGACAGTTTCTGTGTGACACAGGAAAGGCCTAGCGCGCTCTTCTTAACGGTTCATCGGAATGATAAGTTCACCAAAACGACCTACCGCGAGTAACGCGCTAGGCTGATGCAAGCAACATTAATTTGTGTGTTGATCGTCATCATGGTTAACTTTCCTTCCGTCTTTTTTAATTAGTCTTTGTTGTGTTTCATTTTAGAGACATCACTGACTAAATGCAAGCGTTTTAGGATAAGAAATTCTCGGCGCTGAATTAAATAAACATTAAAAAGGTATTTGACAACCATGGCAAAGTGGGTTTATGCTATGCAACATACTTTTTGAAAGGGCGTAAGATAATTATGCAAAAGCACAGCTTTAACGGGATTAAGCTAGTCGCAGCGGTATTTGCCGCAGGAACATTGTTGAGCGCCGGGGTGTGTAACCGCTAATGCGGATTCTACTAAGAACCTCGGCCTCCTTCACAAGGATCAACTGACTGTTGGTTTGGAAGGTACGTATGCACCATATTCATACCGTACTGATTCAGGTAAGCTAACGGGAATTGATGTGGATATGGCCAAGGAAATTGGTAAGAAGATGGGAGTTAAGGTCGCCTTCGTACCAACAAAGTGGGATTCACTGGTTGCAGGTCTACAAGACCACAAATACGATATCATTTTGAATGATATGGGTGTGACGCCAGCACGTATGAAGGTGTTCCGTTATGGTTCGGAATACATTTATACTGGGGGAGTTGTCGTTACGAAGAAGGATTCAGGTATCAAGCAAGTTACTGATATCAAGGGCAAGAAGACTGCTCAATCAGCAATTGGTAACTATGTGAAGTACGCCGAGAAGCTAGGATCTACAAATGTTGCTGTACCAGGATTTGCTGAAGCGATTGCCACGGTTGAAAACGGGCATGCAGACGCAACTTTGAATGATGCAGTAGCCTGGGGAGTTTACAAGAAGGCGCACCCTGATACGGATTTGATTGCCATCCCTTCACCATCAAAGTACATGCCTGCAACTGGGGCTGCACCTATGATGAACAAGAAGTCTGTTGCCCTTGATAAGGCAGTTACGAAGGCTGAGCACGAGCTTCGTAAGGAAGGCATGATGAAGAAGATTTCAGAAAAGTATTTGGATGCTGATTACAGTAATCCAATTAAGTAAGATTTAGCATTTGCAATTTAGGGATCGTTTTGGTTATTATTTGAAAGTAACCGAAATGATTCCTTTTTCGTTTGCGCAAATAAAAAGACGCGCATATACTCACTCAACAGAATAAAAGTTGAGGAAGTTAACGATATGATTGTTTCATCAGTTAATTATCGTAAGCGCTACTGGGCAATGCGACTCAATATTGCATTTACTGTGATGTTTGTGACGTATAGTTTGGGATCAACACTAATGATAAATACAGCTATGTAGGCGAGGGTATAAGAATGAACAAGATTATGAAGACGTCTGTTGCATTGGTTGCAGCAGGTATGATTGGCGGTGTTGTCGCATCAGCAACGACTGTTTCAGCAGCATCATACAAGAGTGAATTGAAGACTAAGGGTAAGTTGACCGTTGGTTTGGAAGGAACATACGCACCATTCTCATACCGTAGCGATTCAGGTAAGTTAACTGGATTTGAAGTTGAGTTGGTTAAGGCTGTTGCTAAGAAGATGAAGTTGAAGCCAGTGTTTGTTCAAACAAAGTTCGACTCATTGGTAGCCGGTTTGGATGCTAAGAAGTACGATGTTGTGTTTAACAACATGTCAATCACGCCAGAACGTAAGAAGGCTTACGCATTTGCGCAAGAATACTTGTTCACTGAGTCAGTAATGATCACGAAGAAGGGTTCAAAGATTAAGGATTACAGCGATTTGAAGGGTAAGAAGGCGGCACAAACGTCATCATCTGACTTCGGTCAAGTTGCTACTAAGGCTGGGGCAACGATTGTGTCAGCACCTGGTTTTGCGGAAGCGTTGGACTTGGTTGATTCAGGTAAGGCTGACGTGACGTTGAACTCACAAGATTCATGGGGCGTTTACAAGAAGGCCCACCCAAAGACGGATTTGCAAGCTAAGGTAACGAAGGCTTTGGGTGAGACGACTGCTGCACCTATGCTTGATAAGAAGGATAAGAAGTTGGCCGCTGCAATTACAAAGGCAGAAAAGTCTTTGCAAAAGGATGGCACAATGAAGAAGTTGTCAGAGAAGTACTTCGGTTCTGATTTGACCACTGAGAAGAAGTAAAACGCTATAATAGTCCCATGGATAACCGTTATCCATGGGACTTTTTTGATAGGGGAAAGGCTATGGTAGAAGCAAAAAGCATCGTTGTGACAGGGCGTGTTCAAGGGGTTGGTTTTCGCTATTTTACGAAAATTTTGGCCGATCGTTTGGGTGTTACAGGTGTGGTTTGGAATGCCTCAGATGGCTCTGTTCGAATCGAAGCGCAGGGTGATGAGGTGGCGATGAAGGACTTCGTGAATGGGGTGAGTGTGTCGCCATCACCGTATGGTCGGGTTGATTCGGTTACGTCTGAGGCGATTGATGTGTCGCCAGAACGACGTATTTTTAAGGCAATTTAGCGACGTATACCAATCTGCTTTTTGGGGTCTTAAATCGACCGTTGTGTTAGTTAAAATTTAGTGTTTCAGCTTGACGTTGATCCGCCGCTTTTGGGTTCGGATTGACGTCTTTTTTGTCGCTTTTCGGTGTGTGTTTGAGGTGCTGTTTTGGTTGCTTAAGGTGGTGGATTTTTGGTTGTGTTTGGCTTGCTTTTTGATGGGGATGGTTTGTGCTTTTTGTGCGACTGATCGTTTCGAATGGTGGTGATTTTTGACATTGGTTACCGTCGAAATCTGATATCGTCGTGGGCACCAATATGCAACTAAATGCATAAACTGCATACACGTTTTTGCATATAAATGCATACGGAGTAACCGTGTAAAAAGGCCGCTTTGGTCGTGTGAAAACGTGAAAATCCTTTATATTTTTAACTGAACGCCCCGTTCAACAGATGTAACGTGTAACACGTGTAAACCCTGCTTTAAACGCCTTTGTTTGGCGAAATTGTATAATACAACATAAATATTAAGGCGTGATTTCCCCTACCCTACCCCTGTGGATAACTCGGTATTTCTTGCTTACGGCGGGTACTTCGGGTAAGCTGAATTGTCGGAAAAACTTTTTGGAGGTTTTTGAGAATGACTTTGAAAACATGGTTGAAATTCGTTGAAATTCAATCTTTGGTAGCGAGTGTATTGCCGTTGGTATTGGGTAACTTATACGCGGCAATTACTTATCAACATATGAATGCGGTGCTAGCGATTGTGTTTGTGATCGTTGCATTTGCCTTGCAGATGGCAGTGAATGTTTGGAACAATTTGCAGGACTTTAAGTCAGCCACAAGTGAGGAATGGAAGAACGGTGTGAACAACATTGTTGGCTCGGGTGGCATCACACCACGCCAAGGATGGACAACGTTGATTGGGTTGGTGTTGATTGTGGCAGTTGGTGGCCTTTGGTTGGTGTCACAAACGGGTATACCATTGTTGGTGATGGGGCTGATTGGTTTCGTCGTTGCATACTGGTATGCAGGTACGCCGTTGCCATTGTCACGTACGCCTTTTGGTGAATTAGCCTCTGGTTTGACAATGGGGTATTTAATTTTCCTAAGTGCAACCTACGTGAACGTTGCGCCAACATTTACGACTGAATTGGTGTTACACGCAATCGTTGCATCAGCTATTTCTTGGTTCGCGATCGGCGATATTATGTTGGCAAATAACATCGGTGATTACGAAGAAGACCTGGCTGAGAATCGTCACACGTTGGTTTGGTACCTTGGTAAGGAACGAGCCGTTAAGGTGTTTGGTTGGATTTATTTGGCTGGTTACATTGTTTTGATTTTGGCGGTCGTTTTGCGTATTTTGCCATGGCCGGCATTGATTACGTTGGTCTCATTCCCAATCGTTATGAAGAACACGAAAGCCTTCCAAGCGAACCCAATTAAGCCAAACTTTCCGCAAGCAATTAAGAATGCGGTGGTCATCTCATTGACTTTGGCAATCGGTTTGGTTGTTGCGCTATTCATTTAATATTTTGAACAACGCAAAAAAGCTGCCCGCTCAAATTTAAGAGCGGGCAGCTTTTTTTGTGTTAATCCAATTCAACACCAGGGTTATCAATTAGCAACAAAGCGATCATGACGAAGATGATGTTTGAGTGGTTTGAGTAAGCAATGTAGTAAGGTTGCCAATCGCTGGCGAACTTACGCTTGTAATGACGCAAACCTTCGAACGAGTAAATCGCAGAACCAAATTGGAAAATAAGGTTGGCGATACGTTCGCGGATGAAACTGTGTTGGTACAAGCCAACGTTAGCTAGTGGCGACATGCCAAGGTTGAACGTCTGATAACCGGCATCGCGGGCATATTCGAAAGTCTTAACGAACAGCACGTCCATCGTACCGTTTGGTGATTCCTTCGTGAAACGCATGAGATCGACGGTCATTTGATTTTCCGTGTGAGACGTAACCAAGGTTGCAAAGGCGACGATATGGCCGTCAGGGGCCTTTAAAACGCCAATGCCGTCACGCTGGAGGTAATGATCATCGAAGAACCCCAATGAATAACCTTTTTCTTCACGACCGTTCAACCATTCGTTTGAAATGGCGCGCAACTCAGTCATTAGCGCAGGGCTGAATGGTGGTTGCAGAACTTCGTATTCAAAGCCAGCCGCGGCCGCTTGGTTGATTTCACTACGGATATTCGCAAATTTCTTACCAGCGGTCTTGAAATTCACGGTATCAACGCGGGCTTCTTCACCGAGTTTCATGAAGTTATAACCAAACTCGTGGGCAATCATGGCGATTTGCTCTGAGACCTCATAGAAAATTGGCATATAACCCAGACGGTCGGCTTCGGTGATAAAGGCGCTCATAGCAGCCTTGAAGTCATCGGCGTTACCAAATGGATCACTCATGACGGCGGCCTTGTTGTTGATGAGACGGAATTGAATGGCGACGGAATCTTCAGCACCTTCCTTTGGTTGGTAGTAGAAGAGACGCTTGTCGCCCAAGAAAATGAGGTTCGTGTAGTGGTTATCGCCGATTGCGAGGACCTTTTCGACACGTTCTTCATCGAGTGCTTCACCTAATAATTCACGCTTGCCTTGCAAGTAAGCGATAAATCCTAGCGCGCCAAGGCTCACAGCGACAATTGTTAGGAAGCCAATCACCCACCAATGGAATGATGGCAACAACAACAGCCCTGTAGAGCGGAAATGGAAGTGCGCTGACACAACTGGCAAGTTGGCCAGTCCGATCAACAGATAAGCGATAAACAAAATGCTGTAAATGGCGCCGTCGATTAAACGAGATTCCCAGCTGTACACCAGTTGCTCACGTGTCAAACGTGGCTTGATGAATAATGTGGCAAGGAATAAAGCGCCAACCAGAATAACTGGTGTGATATGACTACGTGAAATGATGACATAGACAAACGTGATTGCTAGCAAAATGAGTGTTGGCACGTAGGCGCGCTTTACTTTGCTGGCGATACCACGTCCAGCCATAATCAACATGAATCCCAAGAAAATGTTAGGGACTTGCGTTAGGAAATTGCTCGTCCAAGGACTGAAGCGTTGCAAGAATGTAATTGATTCTAGCGTGCCGGGCAGTGCGCCAACCAAAATCATGGCGATACCCATTAAGTAGAGTAAGAAAGCATCAACTTTTTGAATAACTGAGCCGGCGATTATTCTTGGGACACCGCGGAATGAGGTGTTCACATTAACCAAAGCGCCACTGATGCCTGCAATTACGGCGATGATGCCAGGGATTGCCGTGTAGGCCAATCGGTAGAACATAATCCATAGGAATGCGACTGCTGAATCGATACCGAGATGTTGCAAACCGAAGAATATGAAGATATCGAATGTACCATAACCACCAGGCACCAACGTAATGAGGCCAATGATGCGAGCGGCAATAAATAGTGGCACGAGCTCAAGTAATGTTGTTGGAAGGTGCATCACGGCACCGAATGCTAGGAATGCAGCCGTGCTACCGAGCCATTCGAATAATGAAGCGCCGACCGTCTGAGCGAATCGACGTTTTGTGACCGGAAACGCGAGGGTTTTCCAATTGCGAATTGTGACAGCAACCCCGATGAATGGTAGCAACATACCGATCAACAAAATAAAGGCGTAGTCAGCAACGGGCGCGTTTGGCCAGAAGATAAGTGTCGCAGCGAAGCTTAACAAGCTGGCGATACCTAGACCGAATGTGCCTTGCCACCAGTGTTGGCGGATTGTGGCTGATTCTTGGACGGAACGGCTGTTAAACAGGCGCCCGCGCAACCAGCTCATCACGATGTCGGCAATTCCGAACGCATTGTTTAAGTTGGAGACGGTCCAACTTTCGAACCAAAACTGGCGACCTTGTGGCGCGTTGTTGACGTCGTTATCCTGAAAAATTTTGCGTAGCACCCAGTCTGATAAGACGCCAGTGCTTGCGCCGACTAAACCGATCAAAAAGATACTGATGGTTAGGCTGAGGGGTAATTCTGCCAAAATGGCGACGATACTTTCTGGCGGAATGTGTTTGATTAATGCTCCTAACTCGAACAATGCGACGAACGCGACCCCGATAATGAAGATTCGCCTGAAATTTAGAAAACTAGATTTCATAATTAGTGCTCCTTAAGAAATTGACGCACGATGTTTGAGAAAACCAACGGCGAAAATTGAATGAATAAATGTGTTTTGAATGGCGCGACGTATAGTGTGCCGTTGCCCAAGGCGTGTGCGATGTTTAGGGAGTGGCGTCGCTTGATGAAGTCGAATTGACCAACTAAAACAAGCGTTGGCGCCATGACCGTCTGCAAATCGCGCTTGGAAATGCCAGGTGTTTTAAACATGAGGCTGGTTTGTTGCCAACGGGCCTCGAAGAATGGATGGAGATGTCGTAACTTGCCTAACAACCATTCAATCCAACTGGCAATCAGAACAATTGGCTTTGTTAATCCGTTGATGGTCAGATTAGGGGCGTTCAAAACTAATGCGTGAACACGCGTCGGATTATCCAGCGTGTAACGCAATGCTAAGTTGGCGCCGTCGCTATATCCCAAGATGCTCCACGTCGAGACATTAGTTGCGATTCGCAATGCTTCCAAATCGGAGGCTAACAGCTGGTAATTGAGCTGCGACTGGGTATTCGTTGATTGCCCGTGCCCGCGCGCGTCTTGCGTAATGACATAAAAGTCATGTGCAAAGAGGGGGAGGTAGGCATTGAAGTCTTGTTGCGATCCGTTGTTACCATGTAATAACAGCAAGGCTGGTTTTGTAGGTGAGCCGTATGTTTGATAATCAATTTGGCTACCATCTTTAGTATGCAATTTCATATAAAATGCCTCGATATGTTAATACTTATTATTTTACACAAAAAGCCTGTGGATAACTTGTGGAAAGTTTGTTCGCATGACAATTGTCACGTGCAACTGTTTGTTAGGTTAAACTTAATTAATAAGTGAAGAAAATCACAACGCCCATAAACGGGCATTTGCGGCGCGTTTTGGTATAATGAAATTCATTAGGTTGCCGACTTTTTAGTCGGCAATCGCGGGGAAACTATAAAAAATGAAAAGAGGTAGGCGTGTGTTACAGCAATTGAGACAATCACGACTCTTGTATTGGACAGTGGAATTATTGGCTGCTGCCCTCTTGATCTTGGTTGTAACGCAGTTGAGTTTTATACTCGAACCGATTGGGAAATTTATCGGGGCAGTGTTTGTGCCGCTGATTGTATCGGGATTCTTCTATTACTTGTTGAACCCGATTGTTGGGCTGCTTGAAAAAGTTCGTGTCGGCAAGTTTCATTTGAATCGCGTCGCATCAATCGCAATTGTGATGGTATTGCTAGTCGCTTTGATTGTTGCTGCGTTTATGGCGTTGGTGCCAGCATTGGCGACACAAGTTGGTAAGTTAGTTGATAATGCGCCGGGATTGATTAGGACATCGCAAAGTTGGATTGCGCAACTAAGCGAAACAGACTGGGTGAAAGACATTGGCGTGAATGCTAATCTGCAGGATTTACAAGCCCAAGTGAAAAAGTACGGTGAAACATTTATCTCTGGCACTGCAAGCAGTTTGAGTACGTTGATTGGGACGATTACCAGTGTAACAATCACGGCTGTTACCGTCCCGGTTATGACGATTTATATGTTGAATGACGGACAGAAATTAGTGCCGTTCCTGCAAAAAATATTCCCAGGCCGAAATGAGGGGCGCGTCGCTGAGATTTTGGGTCGTTTAAACAAGACAATTGCGCAATATATCAGCGGACAAGCCATTGAGATGATTTTCGTTGGTGTGGCGACGACGATTGGTTACTTTATTATTGGGCAAAATTACGCGCTACTTCTTGGTATCTTTGCTGGGCTAACGAACCTGATTCCATATGTTGGACCGTATATTGGGTTGGTGCCCGCAATCTTTGTGGCGTTCACCCAGGATATTTGGCAAGTTGTTTGGGTCATTGTGGTGGTGTTGATTGTGCAACAAATCGATAGTAACTTAATCTATCCACGCATCATGGGTGCATCGCTAAACATTCACCCGTTGACGATCATTATCTTGCTGTTGGCGGCTGGGAACATTGCCGGTATTGCTGGTATGATTTTGGCTGTGCCATTCTATGCAGTTGTGCGAACGGTTATTGTTTACGCTTGGCAACTATGGCAAATTGAAAAACAACAACGAACAGAAGCCTAAAAAATGGCGCTACTTCTTGCGAGGTAGCGCCATTTTTCTATTTAACGTGAGTCACGTAGTAGTCAGCCCAGATACGCATCGCTTCATGAACGTCTTGTAGTTGTTGCCCAACGTCAGTTAATGAATATTCAACGCGGGGTGGGGATTCAGGATAAACGGTGCGGGTCACAATTTTGTTTTCTTCTAGCCATTTCAAATTGCTAGTCAGCACTTTTTGCGTGATGCCCAGCTTCTTTTGCAATTCGCTAAAGCGGAGCGTCCCTTCCTCTAATAAGAGGTTAACGATGTCTGGACGCCAACGATTGCGATGGAGTTCGTTAAGGGTCACGAGCTTCTCGGCAATTTCTGGGGTCATGTCGATACTGAACGTCATTGGGTGTCTCCTTGTTTTTTTCTGTGAAGCTAATGTATCACACAATAGTTTCTTTAGGGAAACTATGCCACTTTAAAGTGCCTACTTATGCAATTTATCCGCGTGCGATATATTATAGGCATAGACAAGAACGATTTTGAAAAAGTACTTGGAGGTACGAAATTATGACCCATACAGATATTGCAAAAGCATTGGTTGGTACATTTGTTTCAGGTGATATCGCGGTTGCTGAAGCAAGTGCGTTGCCTACCTACAAGCAACACAATTTGAACTTTGGGGATGGTCGTGATGCGTTTATTGGCGCAGTTAAGGGTTTGCAAGAAGCACCTGTGAAGACAACGTTGGAAACGGTTCGTTCATTTGAAGATGGTGACTTTGCCGTTTTGCAAAACGTTGTGAACTTTGCCGGTTCAGGTGATCAAGTTGCCTTTGATGTTTTCCGCTTTGAAGGTGACAAGATTGCGGAACACTGGGATAACGTGGCTAACGTGGTAGCACCAAACCCATCAGGTCACACGCAATTCGACGGTGAAACGGTTGTGACTGATTTGGACAAGACTGACGACAACAAGCAATTGGTATCAGACTTCGTTCGCGACGTTTTGCGTGGTGAAAAGCCAGAGAAGCTACCAGAATACATTGCTGGTGAAGACTACATCCAACACAATACAGACATTGCTGATGGTTTGACGGGCCTTACAACGGCCTTTGCAGCGATGGCTGAACAAGGCGTTGCCATGGTTTACGACAAGGTATTCAAGGTCTTGGGCCAAGGAAACTTTGTATTGGCGATGGGGGATGGTGAATTTGCCGGTAAGGCAGTGACATTCTACGACCTATTCCGTGTTGCTGATGGCAAGATTGCAGAACACTGGGATATCATTGAAGAAATTCCGGCCCGAGACAAGTGGGCTAACGACAACGGTAAGTTTTAATTACCGTATTTTTGGATTGGATTGTATATGTTTTAAATAGACACGGTAAAATTTTTGTTAGAACTTGTCAGCTGCCGTGAAACGACCGTGGATGTGAGTAGGAGCTTCCAACTCATCATACAAAGCCTTGGCCAACGTACCAGTCGTAACACGTGATTCCTCACGTGCGTTAAAGATCAAAGCATCGTCTGACTTCAAGTATGTTGGTGTTGCAGGACCTGGTATAAAGGCTTGTTGTGGAGAGATTGCCATCCAGGCGAAATCATCAACCGTTTGCAAGTACTTGTATTCGTTAGCTTGCTCGATTGCTGCTTCAATCCAAGGTGCTTGTCCACGCATCAAACCTAGACGATCAGCCATAACTGATCCATCAGGCATTTGCAAAGTTGAAGAACCAACAATGAAGACGACGATAGGGGCGTCAGTGCCAGCCAATTGGTCGTGTAGATATTCGGCGAAACGAACGTGATCACTAGCGCGAGTAAAGTTCGAAGCGACGATGATAACATCAAATTGTGTTAGGTCTTCGCGCGTCAATTCGAAGTTTTGACGTTCGAAAGAAGGGATTTCATTACCAAACATACGTGTCACCTTGCCAGCTGAACGTGTGATTGCAGTAACTTGGTGCCTGCGTTGGTAACCTTCGATAACAAAGGCAGAACCGGCCATTCCGGTTGCCCCGATAATTCCAATCTTCATGTGCATACTCCAGTCTGTTTTTTCAAGCCTTATAATAGTCGCTTTTATAAAAGTGGACAAATAAAAAGGGTCAAAAAAGATTTTGCTGTTAAAGTCATCTCATTGATTTATAATAATTTTTAAATACTGCAGAAGAGCACGTTTGAAATATGGCAGAAAACCAGTTGGAAATTGGCAAGCTAGTTGCTGAAAATGATTTATATCACGAATTGCTGGGTGGCCGTTTTGGCATCGAAATCGAAGAGCATCGCGTCACGGAAGAAGGACGCTTGATCCGTCGCATATATCCGGGTACGTTAGGTCCGCGAGCCACGCATCCTTATTTGCAAACGGATTATAGCGAAACCCAATCAGAAATCGTCACTGAGCCAGCGACGTCATTTGAAATGGCGCGCGACTTGTTGCTGCAATTGCAATGGGTGTTGCGTGACCACATGGCTGACAACGAAACGATTTGGCCATTGAGTATGCCACCACGTTTGACGCCCGACGATTTGCAATGGGTCGATGAAACGTTTGATCGACCATGGATTAGTGAGTACCGCGATTGGTTAACAGATAAATATGGCTCAACCCATGAAATCATTACTGGCCTTCACTTGAATTACTCATTGCCAGAATCGTTGTTGCAAAAGTTATTTGAGCTTAGCGATGAAACTGACTATGTGACGTACAAAAATTGCGTCTACTTCAAATTAGCGCAAGCAATTTCGGCTAATCGTTGGTTGTTTGTGTACTTGTTTGGTGCAACGCCATTTAGTTTGAATTCGACTGATTCGCGCCTGCCAGAACTCGATCATCCGGTGCGTTCTTTGCGTACGAGTCAATTTGGGTTTGCAAACGATGCAAATATCCAGGTCGACTATGCGACGAACCTGACGGATCATTTGGCACAAATTGATCAGCACATCCAGGCTGGCGATTTGTATTCAAACCACGAGTTCTATGGTACGGTCCGTTTTAAGGGACCAGAGACAAAGGAATCGATGGCCACGGAAGGTGTGCAATACCTGGAATTGCGCATTTTGGATGCCGACCCATTTGATCCAGCGGGTATTTCTGAAAACGCGTTGAACATCATTCATTTGGTAATTATTTACTTGTTGCTCCAAGATGAGATGTATTCAGCAGATGATTTGGTGCGCGCAAACGAATTGGCAAATGAAGTGGCGTTGCAGTCGCCTACGGATAAATTGCCTAATCAAAAGAGGCGATGACCTTAATGGGCGAAGTGTCAAAGTTGGCTGATCATTTTGGGATGCGCTTTAACGATGGGCTATCCTTAATTGCAGAACGTATCTTAACGCCAAGTAAGACGCCAGCTGCTAAAATTGTGGCCCTTGCTAAGACGCCAGATGATCTCCAAGAGTGGGCGACGAACCTTGGTAATGAGCGTCGTGACTTGTTCCACGTGAAACATGATGAACAGTTTGAAGATTTGTTTGGCCGTGGCGAATTAGCCGGCGTTGTAAGGCAGGCATATGAGTTGGGCGTGCGAGTTAAAGAACGTACTCGCGATGAAGTGACGCTGTCAGTTGGTGACCACGTCGAAGTTTTGCACGAAGCCAAGGACCTGACGGAATTGTTCCCAGAAATATTGCCGGCCTAATTTACTGACTAAAAGGAAGTAAAGTGTTACAATAGCTTTCGTGATATCGAGAGGACGGTCGAAACATTGGGCACTCTCGTCAAAATGAAGGAGGCAACTAATGGCAAAAGAACACCCTTTTGATTTTAAGAAGTGGGACGCCTTTTTGGCAGAAATTGAAGGCAAGGAAATTCCTTGGGTAATGGGGGCTGTCGCTGACGGACACCCACAATACGACGAACGCATGATTGAGCTTGCTAAGGCTTTTGAGTGGTCAGATTACTTTGACCGCAACTTCGATCGTACGTTGAAGCAAAAGGGCCACCAAGAGTTGCCTGAAGAAGAAGTGGATGAAATTTCACGTACTAGCTCAGACTTCCGCGACTTGCGCGCTGTGACATCTGTTGTCATTTACGGTGAGCGTCGTTTGGAAGGTATGTGGGCAGCTATGACTGAGAAGGGTATCTTGCGTCGCTTGTTGAAGCGTTTGAACGACATGACGCCAGACGACTTCCCAGGTCCAAACTACTAAAATCAATTAACGGCTAGGCTCTATTGAACCTAGCCGTTTTTGTTTGCGAAAAAAGAAATATTAATAGCCTTACGTTGCCGAAATCTTGAAAAATGAGTGAATTCTTATATACTAGAAAGAGTGTTACAACTTTGCGACAGCTCGAATGGAAAATAAAATTAAATAAAAAGTCAGAAAGAGAGTGTTAACTATGACACAGCAAGAAGCTTCTAATCAGAAGCTAGAACGTGGGCTTTCAAGTCGCCACGTTGAGATGATTGCGCTTGGTGGAACGATCGGAACTGGGCTGTTTTTGGGTGCTGGTCACTCGATTAGTACAGCAGGGCCAGCTATTCTGCTAATCTACATCATCACCGGATTGTTCATGTTCTGGATGATGCGCGCGTTGGGAGAATTGTTGCTTACTGATCCTGATAAGCCAACTTTTGTCGGATTCGTTGAGAAGTACCTTGGCAAAAAGGCCGGCTTCGTCATCGGTTGGACGTATTGGATTGGCTGGATTACGATTGCGATGGCTGAGTTGACGGCCGTTGGAACTTATATGAAGTTCTGGTTCCCGTCAGTTCCAGTTTGGATTTGGGAAATCATCTTCTTGGCAGCCCTTTACGGGATTAACATCATTGCCGTTTCAGCCTTTGGTGAAACGGAATTCTGGTTCTCAATGATTAAAATCGTGGCTATCTTAGCGATGATTGTGACTGGGATTATTATGATTGTGATGCACACGAAGACGTCTGCCGGGGTAACGAGCCTATCAAACCTATGGCAACATGGTGTTGTGGCTCACCAAGGTCATCAAATTTTGGCAGCGTTCCAAATGATCTTCTTCGCCTTTTTGGGAATTGAGTTCGTCGGTATGACGGCTGCTGAAACAAAGGATCCGTTGAAGACGATTCCGAAGTCAATTAATTCAATTATTATCCGAATCTTGATTTTCTATGTTGGTGCATTGGTTGCCATCATGAGTATTCAACCATGGACGAATTACAACGCGAATGAATCACCATTCGTGCAAGTGTTTGCCGGTATCGGTATTTCAGCTGCGGCTGGAATCATTAACTTCGTTGTGTTGACGGCCGCCGCATCATCATTGAACAGTTCATTGTTTACAACTGGTCGTATGCTTTTCTCATTGTCTAATGGAAAGGGTTACGCTGGTAAGTTGAACCGTCGTTACATTCCACGTAACGCCATCAACATTTCAGCGATTTTGATTGCTTTGGCAGCCGTTGTGAATGTTTTGTTCCCATCAAACGCGTTTGATTTGGTGACATCAGTTGCCTCAGCTGCCTTTGTGGTTATCTACGGCGTGCTTGTGTTTGCGCACTTGCGTTACCGTCAATCAGATGACTTCAAGAACGGTGAACAACACTTCAAGATGCCAGGAGCGCCATTTACGGATTACCTAACGATGGCTTTCCTAGCCGGTATCTTCTTGATTTTGCTATTTACGAAGTCAACGATGCCAACGACGGTCTTGGCTATTATCTGGTTTATCATCATGATTGCCCTTAGTCGCCGAGTTAAAGATTAAAATAGTGTATGATAAAGGTGGATGCAGATATGCATTCACCTTTTTTATTTGTCTAGGAAAGTGAGCGAAACACATGGCAGAAAAGTTTATTGAGCGAGACTATCAAAAGGTCCCAGCCGAAACCGACTACATTAAGCAACAATGGTACGATGTGGCCTACATGGATGGTGACCGTCACAGCATGGATATTTACCTACCGAACGATGGCCAAGGACCATTTCCGGTCATCGTCGATATCTACGGTGGTGGCTTGATTTTTGGTGACAAGAGTTCACACAAGCTAGAACCGGCTTTGCGTATGCTGGATAAGGGCTATGCTGTCGTGAGCGTGGATTACTCATTGATTCACCAAAAGGATTTCCCATTCCAAATTTACGAGATTAAGGCTGCGCTACGTTTCTTGCGTGCTCACGCTGATGAGTATCAATTGGATATGAATCGTGTGGCGTTGATGGGTGAGTCTTCAGGGGCGCACTTGGCTGTGATGACTGGTGTCTCAGCATCAGTTGATGCGTTGCAAAATCCATTTATGGGCGATAACAACAATCAACCAGAGACGGTAAATGCCATCATCGCGATGTACGGACCATATGCTTTTGATCAATTTGTTTCACAATTTGAAGAGAGCGGTGTGACGCCAAAGTACGCTGAAACGGGTACGGCGGACTCATTCGAAGGACAAATGTTTAACAAGCAAGCGCCTAAGGATGTGCCACAACGCGTTAAGAACTATAACCCAGAAATGTACTTTAACGACCAAATGCCACCTATTTTGGCATTTGCAGGAACGGCCGATGCTGTGGTACCTTATCAACAGACAGTTAATATGATTGACGCGGCTCGTCAATTCGTTCCTGAAGAAAAGGCAGTTTTGCACTTGGTTGAAGGGACTGGACACGGACCTGCGTCATACATGACGCCAGAGTTCACTGATGAGAAGATTGCCTTCTTGGAGAAGTGGCTCTGATTTAGGGGGCAACCATGTTTGGTGCGTTTGGTAAGTCGTTTTTTAGGGCGACACCACAACAATTATTTGTACAATTGATTATTGATACGGTTTGGTTTTTGATTTTTCGACCAACTGACCCAACGATGAAATGGATTTTTATTGCCATTTTGCCAGCGGTTGATTTACTATCAGCGGTGGTTAGTTTTTGGAATTACGTCAAAGAGAATCGACCACAAAATTAAAACGAGCGAATGTTTCATGTGGAACATTCGCTCGTTTTTTTGTTTGCCATTTAAGCAAATGTTTTGACCCAGCGACGCGATAACTGCGATACTGTAAGAAAAGCGAAGGAGATAAGGGGGATGCGTGGCTTAAAAGTAGACATCGAAAAATTCCGCAAGCAATTTCGCTTTGCGGATTTACAAACATTTATTAGTCGCGCCAACTTAAACATGGTTGGTCCGACCATCACATACTACACGTTATTGTCACTAGTACCAGTTTTGATGAGTATTGGTGCGATTGCCGGGCTTGTTGGCATCTCGTCAACTGAGTTAATTGCAACTTTAAAAACAAATCTACCGGCTAATATCATGTCGATTTTGGCCCCGATTATTAAGTCGGTTCTGAGTGGTGGCGTTGGAATCTTGTCATTCTCAATTGTGACAACTATTTGGGGAGCTAGTGCGGTGCTGGCAGTTATTCGAAAAGCGTTCAACGGGGTGCACGATGTACCAGAACGTGTGAGTGGCATGCTGACACGCGTGTTTAGTTTTCTGTGGTTGATGGTTATCTTGATTACGGCCGGGATTGTTATGGCCGCGACAGCGATTATGCCGGCAGTGATTCAAGCGATTCCTGGTGACTTACCTTGGCTAGATGAATTGGCTAAGCAAAGTCGACTATTTGCTTTAATTGGGTTGTGGTTGTTGATGTGCGTGTTTAACGTCGCATTGCCCGCCAAGCGTTTACCATGGAAGGCAACATTGCTTGGATCGGGGATTGAAGTCATCATCCTGGTATTACTAAATGCTGGATTTAGCTGGTATGCGCAATTTGCGGTTAAGAGCGTGGGATTTTACCAGTCATTAGGATCGTTGTTGGTGTTGATGGTCTATCTAAATTTGGTTGGCACCATTATGGTCGTTGGGCAGATTTTAATTGCTTGGTTTAGCGTGCTGTTTGATCCTGAAGAAAAACAGCCAGCGGCGGTGCCGCTGGCTGCAAAAGGGGTGCCTGCAAAACGTCGGCCGGCTTTAGCTAAAAGACAAGTTGCCAAGCATTATCGTAAGCGTACAACCCGTTCAAGCTGATTACTAATTAAGGCGTTGGGGTTTGTGCCCGGCTCGCCATTTGGCACCGGTAAGCCCAACTTTGCATAGTAAGTTTGCCATTCCGGCAAGATTGAATCGTCAGGACCAAAGGTCATGGCGATTTTTTTGAATGGATTTTCGATAGCTGAGAACGCTGTTTCAATAAATTCAGAGCAGTAAAACCCGGGCTCTCTGGCAATGAAAGACCAATTATAAGGTTGCCCTAAAAGGGTGTTAGCCTTCGCGATTACTGGCATTAGGTTTGGGTTTGCCTTTAGCCGATAAACATCAATCGATCCAGTTTGTTGGTCGATGAAGTCGTTTAAGGGTTGGCGAACGGAACCGAGGTCAGGGGAGGCGTGTAACACAAATACGCCGTCAGCTGTTATTTCAACGATGCCGACGTGGGTGTAATTGAATGTTTCAGTATCAGGTTGGGTACTTTGGGCAATCATTTGTGAAAATTGCTCGGTCGTTGACCCGACAAAGAGCAAATCACCGGTTTGTAGTTCTGACATGGCAACGCCTCTCGCTGTCTGACTTTATAATAAAAGCCCGCAACGCATGCGGGCTTTTATTATTTACTTTGCTTCGATTGCGACAGCATCTTCAGCCTTCTTGGCTTCCCATTGCTTGTCGAATTCATCCAAAAGCGTACGAACTTCATCGGTTGTGTTCGTGTCCATCAAAGCCACACGCAAATCTGAGGCGTAGGCAAAGCCACGAACATAAATCTTGAAGAAGCGCTTCAACTTTTGGAAGTGCATAGGACCGAACTCAGCCGTGAACTCATCGTAAAGGTCAAGTTGCAAACGCAACAAAGCCAACGTTTCGTCCAACGTGTGTTCCGTAGGCATGATTTCAAAGGCGAATGGGTTTTCGAAAACACCACGGCCAATCATGACACCGTCAACACCAGGGTGTTGACGAACAAGTTCCAAACCTTCTTCACGCGTCTTGATGTCACCGTTGATTTGCAACAACGTATCAGGTGCGATTTCATCACGCATCTTAACGATTTCATCAATGTACTCGTAGTGGGCTGGTACCTTTGACATTTCCTTACGCGTACGCAAGTGAACTGTCAAAACTTGAATGTCTTGTTGCAACAAGAATGGAATCCAAGTACGGAACGTCTCAATGTCGTTAAAGCCCAAACGAGTCTTAACAGACACTGGCAAACCAGCTGTCTTAGCTGCGCCAATAACTTCCTTTGCTGAATCGTAGTGACGAATCAAATCTGATCCGCCTCCATTCTTGATAACCGTTGAATCCGGACAACCCATGTTCAAATCGATGGCGTTGTAGCCGCGGTCGCGCAATTCTAGTGATGACTTTTCGAAGTCTTCACCACGGTTTCCCCAAATTTGTACGACGGGCATCTTTTCGCTCTTATCAACGTGTAGACGACCTTGGACCGTAAACTTTGCCTTGGGGTGTGAAATACTGCGGGCATTCGTAAACTCTGTGTAGTAAACGTCAGGCGCAGCAGCCTTCTCAACGACGCGACGGAAAACCGTATCAGTAACAGCTTCCATTGGTGCTAGTGAGAAGAATGGGGTCTTCTCAACACCAGGAACCTTAGGGTGATTTTGGGCTTCATCGACAACGCCTTGCCAGTAAGCTGACTTTGCTTTAACCATGTCTAAATCCTTTCTCTAAACATTTTTATTTTCATTTATGCGGCTCGATCTTCCGCAATCCAAACTGGGACATTTACAATATTAAAGGGTTTTGCAGGTCCTTTCAAGGCGTTTACATATCCAAAGTAGATAATTCCGAAAAAACTAGTGGGCAGACCTAAATAAAGCCGTTAAACTAGAGTGATGGGGAGGAAGAACTTATGATTACAATTCGACCAGCGACAATTGCTGATACAGGGGCAATTGTCCACTTAGAAATGACAATTATTGACCAAATGCAAATTCCAATGGTGGAAAAGCTTGGTCGTGACAATATTGAACAATTACTGCATGACAGTGCATTAGCTGACGATACAGCCCGTTATTCACACACGCATGCAACGGTTGCGGAAATGAGTGGTGCGATTGTTGGGGTGGCATTTGGTTACCCGGCTAAGCAAGAACCTTATTTGGATGTGTCTTTGCAACGCCTTCTAGCTGACCGTTTTGGTGAGTTAGCGGAACTATTCCCAGACAAAGAAACGGTGGGACAAGAATGGTATCTTGATTCGATTTCAGTTTCTGAAACGGCCCGCGGTAAAGGTGTTGGGACACAATTATTGGCTGCTTTGCCAGCTGTTGCGCAAGCACAAGGTGAACAAGTCATTGGACTTAATGTGGATGATGGTAATCCAAAGGCACGTGCGTTGTATGAACGTGAAGGATTTGAACCAGTTAGCGAGCTCATGATTGGTGAGCATCATTACACACATATGCAACGTTCAGTGGAATAAACCATTATCTTCAGTCGAATAGTAGTACACTAGGAAAAGTAGTCTTTATTCGAGGAGAGAAGTATTATGGCAATTAAACGTAATATGGTGGCGGGTATTTTGCTAACTTTGGCGGTGTCCATTGTGGCGAAATTGCTATCACCATATTTGCCTTCGCTGGGTGGCGAAGCATTGGCGATGTTGATGGGAATTGTTTTAGGAAACACATTGTTTGCACACGAACGCTGGAACGCTGGTGTGAAGTGGGCAGAGAAGTACCCCATTGAGATTGGAATTGCGGTACTTGGGCTAAACGTGACGCTTAATAACATGGCGACATTGGGTTGGTCAGGTGTGATTTTCATCCTAATCCAAATGACGGCAACGATTCTGTTTGTCATGTGGATTGGCGGACGCGTCTTCAAGGTCGCACCACAATCAGCGATGTTGATGGGAGCTGGAAACGCAGTCTGTGGATCTAGTGCCATTGCATCGGTCGCACCGGCAATTGGTGCAACCGATGATCAACGTCGTACGACAGTGGCAACGGTTTCGCTAGCCGGTGTTGTATTGCTGTTTGTTTTGCCAGTCATTGGACCAGAGTTGTTGCACCATAACGACATGTTGGTCAGTGCGTTGATTGGTGGAACGGTGCAATCAGTCGGACAAGTATCAGGAACAGCTTCTTTGGTTGGTGGCGACGTTGTGACGTACGCGCCAATCTTCAAGATGTTGCGTGTGGTCTTGTTGTCAGCGGTTGTCATTCTGATGTCACGTTATGCCACGAAAGCAACACCAGTTGAAGGCGTTGCACCGACTTCAAAGGTCAAAGTGCCATGGTTTGTTTTGACCTTTATCGTTTTGGTGGTCATCAATTCATTCGTGAATTTGCCACACGTGCTAATGGGCACGGCACATGAAGTGACTAGTTTCTTTGGGATTGTGAACTTGGCTGGTATTGGGCTGAATTTGAAGTGGGCGACAATCAAGTCTTCTGGGGCGACGTTCCTAGGATATGGCTTGGTGACGATCATCTTCCAAGTCGTGCTAGCGCTTGGTTTAATCATGCTATTAATGCACTAAAAATAAGCGTCAACCCGCGTGGTTGGCGCTTTTTTCGTAAAAATGGCTATGTTTTGTTTCATTCTGTGAACTTTTTGAATTTTCTGTGCCTTGCGTCATAAACTTAAACTTGTAATAACAGAGAACACGATAACAAGGGGGCAGTTATGACAGGGACAGTACACACAAGCATTTATGATGTCATTCGGAAACATTTTGGTGAAGACGGGCGTTCGACCTGA
Source organism: Weissella confusa (assembly GCF_004766315.1). GTDB lineage: Bacteria > Bacillota > Bacilli > Lactobacillales > Lactobacillaceae > Weissella > Weissella confusa_A. The sequence goes on from NZ_PVSN01000003.1 coordinate 69,384, forward strand.
AGTCGCTGGACAAGTTATCGCGAAGTTGCATGCATTGGAAGCTCAAGCTGTGGCTTACCCAAGCAATCGCGCTTATCCAACGCCAACAATGTATAAGGTGACTGGCCAAACGCGTGGTACTGCTGCTCAAGGTTTGGTAATGTTGGCCAATATCGAAAACCGTTCATTCAACTTGTATAACATCTATGATGCGAATGCCCGTGAACTGCGCCAATTTGAGGCGATTGTTGGGTTGCTACACAACCACTTGCTTGAAGTTGGTGTGAAGCAAGTTTGGCACATGAACTCACCTGAATTCACGAAGCTAACTGCCTTCGCTTATGAAAACGAAGTGCCATATAAAGTGGCTGTTGAACACTATCTGATGGATAATGTGGCTGCGGTCGATACACAATATAATGGCGTATCATTGTCATAATCATAAATACAACGAAAAAATCCGTCTCAACCGAGACGGATTTTTTGATTACTATGCTGGCACAATCTTGATGTGCAAGCCGTTAGCGTCGATTTTGTGGGTCACTTGAATACCGTTGGCCATGGCGACGGCTGGCTCATCTGGATTCTCGTGAACGGCCATGTAGGCGTTGTAGAATTCTTGTGATGACCAGCTCATACCGTGCTCGAAGGCGACGAAAGCGCGACCAGCTTCGTCGTTGTCGGCATCTTCAGAGTCGATGAAAATCATCGTTGCTTGATCGTCCTTAACGAGAACGGTCACTTGAACACCATCATAAACGTCAGTGACACCGTGCTCGTCAAGTTGCAACTTGCGGTGGCTTTCCATGTTGAAGTTGCGGCGTAGCTTATTGAATTTTGCTAAAGAGCGCATGAAAAAAGTTCCTTTTCTTTACGTATTGTTAGTGATAACTTTACGCCTCCCTTTAATAAATGCAAGCATTCGGTTTCTCGACGGGGTATACTGTTAACATAGTGAACAATTGGGAGTAGGGTATGCTATTTACAGAATTAAAAAATTACGTCGTTTTTGACCTGGAAATGAACGGCAGTAATCAAATTATCGAGATTGGTGCGTTGAAGGTAACGACTGGTCAGGATATCGAAAAATTTTCCGTGATTGTCAACAATCCGCCAATGGGGAGCGGGATGGCATCGTTTAAGTTCATCTCACAATCAATGGGTGGTGATGACGGCTGGATTACGTTGGAGATGATCCAAAACGGTTTGGCAGAAGAGCGTGCATTGACGCGCTTTATGAAGTTCGTCGGTGATTATCCAGTTGTGGGTCACGCGATTGTTGATGGGGATGTCCAATTAATCAAGGAAGGCCTTCGCTACAACGATTTGGGTAAGTGGAAGACGAACGGTAAGGTGTTTGATACGCAACAAATCCACCGTGCCTTGAATGGTAACCCAAATGATATTTCATTAGCTGGCTTGGCTGATGAATATGAAGTAGAAATTGGCACTCAAAAGCACCGTGCGTTGGCAGATTCACGCGCTACGCTAGCGGTCTTTGCAGCCATGCAAAAAGTCTGGGCAAAGTAAAAAAAGACGAGATGAACATCGATGTGTTCATCTCGTCTTTTTGTTTTTAGTAAGCTAGGTGACCCTTATCAAGTGGCAAGATAAATGGGTTTTGGAATCCGGTTGTATCAACGAATTCACCAAACTTAGCAACGCGCTTTGGATCTTGCAAAACCTTAATATCAGCAAGTGGGCTGGCATCGAACATAACGAAGTCGGCCATCTTACCGGGTACTAGTTCACCGTAATCGTCGCTGATTTGAAGCAAGTCAGCCGCGTTGGTGAAGAGGGCACGCAAAATTTGTTGGTTTGTGGCACCAGCAATTGACCACAATTCAGCTTCCAAAGCTGTGTCGGCATAACCATTCAATGGTGAACCGGCATCCGTTCCAAGCGCCAAGTTAACACCGTTCTTGGCTGCCTTTCCGAAAGCTTCGAAGTGAGAATCAACCCACTTGTAGGCCTTGTCGACCATCCATTGTGGCAACAAACCGTCGCCACGCTTGATGATAACGTATGGTGCGACCAAGGTTGGCGTCAAGTAAGTGCCAGTTGAAAGGAACAAGTCCAACGCTTCGTCATCAATGACAAAGGCGTGTTCAACAGAATCAACACCAGCGCGCAAAGCTTCCTTAACGGTTTGCAATGCTTCGGCGTGAGCGGCAACCTTGATACCGCGACGGTGGGCAACATCGACACCAGCCGCCATTTCAGCTTCAGTCATTTGTGGCATGTCGGGTTGTTCGAATTGATCAAAGGCAATACCACCAGAAGCCATGTACTTAATCGCATGGGCACCTTGTTCGATACGGCGACGCACACCAGCACGGAATTCTTCCGGACCAGTCAACGCCTCACCGATCTTTGAAGCGTGACCGCCAATGGTTGAAAAGGCGCGACCAGAAGCCACAACCCCAGTACCACGCCATTGACCGTTCAACGTCATCTTTTGGATACCGATATCAAAACTGTTTGCTGTCGCAAGGACACGCGTGTAAGTGACACCAGAAGCCAACATTTCGTTCAAGTTAGCTTGGGCTTGCATCGCAATCTCAAAGGGCTCACGAGATGCCTTAGGACCGTATGGGAACACCTTGTTGATGATGTGAACGTGGGTATTGATCATACCGGGTGTCACGAACTTGTTTTCAAGATCGACAAGTTCTTGGCCTTCTGCAGGAGCAGTTCCAACGCCGGTAGATGTGATACGACCACTGGTCAAATCAACGGTGAACCATGAATTAGGAATAAATTTTTCTTGCGCAACGTCATAGACTTGCGCATTATGATACGTGCGAATCGACATGAAACCACCTCATTTTTAGACTCAGTTTGGTTTAGCGCCAAACTACTTGTTTTCTATTATAAACTTATTTTTTGTCGAAAAACGAGTATCCGGCTTGCAATGTGTTTCGTTATAGTTACAAAAAGTCAGTGCAGATAAGTTATTGACGAATTGTCAGGAATATCATATGCTTAGGGGGTCATTTAAAGGGGCCGTTGATTCAAATTGAATCGGCGTTAATCAAAGTCAAAGGAAATGAAATTCATGCAATTACCTATGTCATCAACGCAAGCGTTTTTCTACTTTACGTTTTTCGGTTAGTCATCCGAATCAATCGTAAAGTTATTTTGCGTTGAACACTCGGATGACGGTAAAGTATCCGAGTGTGTGAGACATCAGGCAACTAAGTAATTGGTTTGTATGAAACTCATTTAGCACGCATCGGATACTGGATTGGTATCCGATGCGTGCTTTTTATTTACTGGGGCTTTGTGTCATTTGGGAAGAGGTGTTTATATGTCGTTATTAAAGCGGATGTTCCGCAAAGAATCATTGGAAACATATTTGAAGAGTGATGCGCACTTTTCAAAGTCATTGACTGCTAAAGATTTAATTGGGTTAGGAATTGGGGCAGTTATTGGAACGGGTATTTTTATTTTGCCGGGTACGGTGGCTGCAACGACAGCTGGCCCAGGTGTGATTTTTAGTTTTATTATCGCAGCTGTTATCTCTGGTTTGGTTGCGATGGCGTATTCGGAAACTGCGTCAGCAATGCCAGTAGCTGGAACGGCATATTCATACGGGAATGTCATCTTTGGTGAAGTGATTGGCTGGATTCTTGGCTGGGCATTGATTTTGGAATATGCGCTAGGTGTGGCCGCTGTTTCAACCGGCTGGTCAGCCTACTTTGCGAATTTGATGTCACCATTCTTCAAGTTACCAACCGCGTTGTCGGGGGCTTATAATCCGGCTGAAGGAACGGTCGTGAATATTGTCGCAGTGGTAATTGTCTTGTTAATTGGGTTGCTGTTGCGTGGGGGAATGACTGAATCTAAGCGCGTTCAAAATGCGATGGTGCTATTGAAAATCGGGATTATTGTGTTGTTCATTGTTGTCGGCTTTTTCTTCATCAAAGCTGACAATTTGACGCCACTGATTCCAAAGCGCATGGATGGTGCGTTTGGTATTCAAGGAGTCTTTGCCGGAACGTCGATGGTTTTCTTCGCCTTTCTAGGGTTTGATGCGTTGTCAGCGACCGCTGCTGAGGTAAAAAATCCAAAGCGCGATATGCCAATTGGTATTATCGGGACATTGATTGTCGCAGCAGTTTTGTATGGCTTGGTTGCCCTAGTTTTGACCGGGATGGTGCACTATTCAAAGTTGAACGTTGCTGATCCGGCTGCGTTTGCGATGCAACAAGTTGGCCAACACTGGGCAGCGCTTATCATCACCATTGGGGCGTTGATTGGGATGTTCACGATGATGGTGACGATGCTATATGCTTCTTCACGATTGATTTATGCCGTTGGCCGTGATGGACTATTGCCAGGTGGACTAGGCAAGTTGAGTAAGCAAGGGGAACCAGAACGCGCACTGGATATCGCAACAATTGTTGTGGCATTCTTTGGTGGGTTCGTACCGCTAGAAAAGCTAGTCGATTTGGTGAATATGGGCACATTGTTGGCATTTATGGTTGTGTCATTGGGGATTTTGCCATTACGTAAGCGTGCTGATGTGCGCCAAGATGGTTATAAGATGCCTGGTTATCCGGTGCTACCAATTTTGTCAGCGCTATTCACGTTCTTCTTAATCACGCAATTGCACCTAGAAACACTGGTAGCAGCGCTGGTATGGTTTGTGTTGGGGATTATTTTGTACCTAACGTATGGTATGAAACATTCACGGATGAACTAAACAATTTGTTCCACGTGAAACAGAAAAAACTTTTTGAAATGATCTTGGTTTAAAAACCGAGGTCATTTTTTAATTGTGCATTTTTTCTCAAACATATGATATAATAAACATATGAAATAAATGACATGTATTATTCGGGGAGAAAATGAAATGGAAGTACGACAGAAATTATTAGCGCGGGGCATTCAATTAGAAGTGATTTCAATGGCATGGATGGCGATTGAATTTGTGCTTGGTGTGTCTGCGGGGATTCACGCTGGGTCAATTTTGCTGATTGCGTTTGGGCTCGATGCCTTTTTGGAAACAGTCGCCGGTGGTATTTTAATTTGGCGTTTGCGCGCCGAATATAATGGTGCGGATGCCAAGACGGTAGCGCGAGTTGAACGTACGGCTAGTCGCTTGGTAAAGGGTATCCTGTTGTTACTTTCAGGATATGTGTTGATTACTTCGGTTATGAACCTGATTAACCATGAAATGCCAGCGGAAAGCGGTGTTGGGTTGGTCATTGCGATTATGTCCGTTATCTTGATGCCAATTATGACGACGATGAAGCGTCGAATCGGTGATCGCATTCAATCTGAAGCCTTGCGTGATGACGCGATGTGTAATGTCACGTGTGCGGTGTTGGCGGGCCTTGTATTGGGTGGCATGGTGCTAACGGCTCTGTTTGGCCTATGGTGGGCAGATGCAGTTGTGGCAATCTTGTTTGCGATTTATGTCGGTCGTGAAGGATTGGAATTGTTTGAAAAGTAAACAGTTAACCCGGATTATTCATCAAGACAAACAAAAAACCGCTGAAACAGCAAGTTAATACCGTTTCAGCGGGTTTTGCGCTTTCACCCGTTGGGTGAAAACCATAGGAGCTCTTTTTTATGATATTTTGTTAGTGGAAAACAAACCAAATACTCAAAAATTGGAGCGTCTAAAATTATGACTCAAAAGGTATTACCTAGCAACCATTTAGTTGCAGTTTCAGACAATGGGGCACCAATTACCTCGGATGGTGGCAACGTGCTGCTTAGTATTTTTCTGAATTCGCCTGTAATTTCCAGGCTCTTTAATAACGTTGAATTCAACGATAATCGCAAAAATCCACGCTATGCTAAGGTAGAATTGTTATTACAAATGCTCATTCAAGTTATCGAAGGTTATCGCAACGACGACGTTGCAGATTACTTGACCCAAGATATCGAACATCGACTTGTTTATGCGCAAAACATGGCATCTCAACCAACTATTTCCAGATTTCTATCACATCTCACGAACGAAGACATTGATGAGCTACAAGAATTAAATCGTCGTATTGTCTCTTTAATTGATGAAAGATCAGCCAATACTGAACTGGTGCTAGATTTGGATTCAACCTACTTTGAGACCTTTGGTCATCAAGAAAAAATTGGTTTTAATTATCACTACTTGAACGTCGGTTACCATCCGCTTATCATGACCGATGCTTTAACTGGAACCGT
>NZ_PVSN01000040.1 GCF_004766315.1 Weissella confusa
ACGGTTCCAGTTAAAGCATCGGTCATGATAAGCGGATGGTAACCGACGTTCAAGTAGTGATAATTAAAACCCATTTTTTCTTGATGACCAAAGGTCTCAAAGTAGGTTGAATCCAAATCTAGCACCAGTTCAGTATTGGCTGATCTTTCATCAATTAAAGAGACAATACGACGATTTAATTCTTGTAGCTCATCAATGTCTTCGTTCGTGAGATGTGATAGAAATCTGGAAATAGTTGGTTGAGATGCCATGTTTTGCGCATAAACAAGTCGATGTTCGATATCTTGGGTCAAGTAATCTGCAACGTCGTCGTTGCGATAACCTTCGATAACTTGAATGAGCATTTGCAATAACAATTCTACCTTAGCATAGCGTGGATTTTTGCGATTATCGTTGAATTCAACGTTATTAAAGAGCCTGGAAATTACAGGCGAATTCAGAAAAATACTAAGCAGCACGTTGCCACCATCCGAGGTAATTGGTGCCCCATTGTCTGAAACTGCAACTAAATGGTTGCTAGGTAATACTTTTTGAGTCATAATTTTAGACGCTCCAATTTTTGAGTATTTGGTTTGTTTTCCACTAACAAAATATCATAAAAAAGAGCTCCTATGGTTTTCACCCAACGGGTGAAAGCGCAAAACCCGCTGAAACGGTATTAACTTGCTGTTTCAGCGGTTTTTTGTTTGTCTTGATGAATAATCCGGGTTAAAAGCTATATAAGGAGTATTTTCTCATGGACAAGCAACCAGAGAAAAAGGTTTTGGGCATCCTGGCAATAGTTCTAGGTGTTTTTGCATTGATTTTATCTTGGGTACCTATTGTAAATACCGTGGGAGCAATTATTGCTGTTATTGGGTTTGTGTTGGGTATAGTTGCTCTATTAGTTAACCGCAAACAAAAAAAGCTCTTGGCATTATTAGGCACTATCTTTTCAGTAGTTGCATTTGCGATTGTTTTGATTACGCAATCACTCTATTCACATGCCGTGGATACGGTAAAAACAGACACTTCAACCGCATCATCAATTAAGAGTTCATCTTCTTTATCTAGTGATACTGATAAAAATACAATCAAAGTAAACTACGATGACTATGATGTAAAAGATTCAAAAACTTACAACGTTAACTACACTGACAACACTTGGTCTGCCGCTAATGTGAAAATTAACTCTGTGACTGTATATAAACTTGCTAAAACATATACATACGATTCCGCTAACGATGGAAAGTTCAACGTAAATGGTTTTGTTCGGCTGAATGTATCGGTATCACCAAGTAGAGATGTACGAATATACCCAACGCAAGGAACTCTAGTTCTAGATAACGGGGAACAACATGAAGCTGATTCAACTGAATCTTGGGATGGTGATATATCTTCTGGTGCAACCAAGACTGGAGACGTTACGATTCCAGTTAGCAACTTAGCCGCTGCTACTTCCATTAATAATTTGCGCTTTAAATTTGATGCTTTTTATGACACAGATGATTATGATGACGATAACTCAAATCACGATTATGACATGTCATTTAATCTAAATAATTAATATTATTACCCGTCCTTTGGCGGGATACATAAAAAGCCCCACTCGATTGAGTGAGGCGTGAAAGGACAGTATTATGGATCCAGATACAATTGGTAAACTCGCTGACGCCACGAAAGCCGGTGCGGATGCCTTGTCATTACCCGACGAAGTTAAAACTGCGGCACTAAAGAAACCTGCACAAACGATTGGCGATATCGTTACTCGCTTTTTTAATAGAAATCAGTTAGCAAAGCGTGAACAAGAAATCGTAGAGGATGGCTATCTGAGCGCACTTGCTGCTCAAACTCAAATTTACTTCGACGAAAATCCTCACGCTACACTTGACGAATCAAAAGCCTTTCTAATTGGAAAACAAATCCAAGATAGTAGGTTTTCAATCGATAACCAAACAATGCGCCAGCGATTTGCCAAGCTGATTTCTGCAACAGCAGATGCAACCAGGAACTCGTCTATCAGCCCCAATTACTCATCAGTGCTCGCCAATTTAACGCCAGAGTCAGCTGATTTGTTGATTCGTATGTCTAATAAAGAATTCGTGCCGGTTGGATTTTTTAAAATCGTTGAGCAAGAAACTGGAAATACAATAAAAAATATAACGCAAGTTCTAGAAATAGATCATCAATTATTGATGCCAGCACAGGGTACTCTAGACGAACTAAGAGGACTTGGTCTTCTTGATTTTTCTGAGGAAGCGACGACCAACAAAGAACTTTACCAACAGATTGATTTATTAGAGTTAGAGCAAACACAAAACAACAATTTGGGCAAAACTACGTATCATCATGGGATCACATGGCTAACTATTTTTGGTAAGTCGTTCATCGATGTCGTGAAGTAAGTCAAGTTCGTTTAGATGTTGGTGCATCCTTCGTCCTGTTTCGATTAGAGTCGTGTCGCCAGATTTAATCAGTGAGTCAATCAGAATAAGTGTGTTTAACTTTGTATTATGTCTCAGTGATTTTTCCTCCATATTGCCAAAGGTTCTAAGTGCTACTACCACTATCGCCACCATGATTATTGCGGTGATAATGACTGATACAAAAATTGAAATTATGATTGTTGTAAGCATAGTTAATCTCCTGATATAATCTACTTATCACGTGCGACGGCGACGACTTTCAGGAGTTGTTGCCTTTTATTTTACGCTCAAAAAGCGCACCTATCAATCTAAGACAGATGCGCCAGTAGTTATGATTCTTGAAACAAATTATTTTTTGTTTCGTACCTAGTATAACAAAAAATGCGTATACCCCCTCGTCGCCAAACAAACGGGTATACGCATCACTCAAAACAGAACATCACTGCCCTATTTCCGTATTCTATCGTACCAGACCTGGACATGTCTTTAAACTGTCCAAAAAAACTATATAAAGGTTAGGTTTAAACTAATGGCAGTATATAAAACCGACACCGGTTGGCGCGTTGAAATATCATTTAAAGACACAACCGGAAAATATCGCAAAAAAGGTAAGCGTGGTTTCAAGACCAAAAAGGAAGCTGAAGCTTGGGCGGCTGAATACTCAGTTGCTAATAGCAAGCCAACACTTCAAAAAGGCACCCTTACCCTTTTCAGCGATTATTTCGACGAGTATCAACAATTGCGGTTCGATGCTGGGCTCAAGGAAACAACAAAAGAATCATGGCATGCAGTTCGCAAATACGTTGTTGATGTGTATTTTAAGAATGTAACACTAGATCAGATTACTCGCCAAATGTATCAAGCATTCTTAAACGATTATTCAAGCGACAAGAAACGTAAATCTGTACTTAAGCGTCACCAGATTATGAAACAAGTAATCGAACAAGCATTTCACGATGGTTTAATAACAGCTGACCCCACCTATGGCGTTATTATACCAGGCGCTGATTCTAAGTCTGCGGATGAAAAATTCCTTCAAGTTGATGAATTTAACCAGCTACTTAAATACATCGAAACTAACGACAAGCTAATTAAGTGGAACACGTCATTCATGATTTATTTGATTGCATTGTCAGGTCTGCGTGCGGGTGAAGCATTAGCACTTACTCGTGATGATGTTGATATTGATGCGCACAATATCAGCGTAACAAAGACCAAGCAACGTTCCGGCGAATCAACCACGCCAAAAACAAAATCATCTATTCGCACTATTGCTATGCCAGATCGTTTCTTTGATAACTACGAAACGTTTATTAGTGCAAAGTCTGAATGGAACGATGCCAATGAATTATTCGATGGCCGACGTTGGGCTACTATCAATAACCACTGGCTTGAACGAATTGAACGTGAACTTGGTTTTGAAAATATAGTTTCCGTTCATGGCTTGCGTCACTCACACGTTTCTTACTTACTATCGAAAGGCGTCGACATTAATTATGCATCTAAGCGTTTAGGCCATTCAAACGTTACAATTACGCAACAAGTATATGCCCACCTACTACGTGACAAGCAACAAAGCGAAGAATCAAAGACGCTTAATATTCTTGATAAAATCGACTGATTTTTGGCGCAAATATGGCGCAAATTTTTTTAAAAACACCCATTTTGGCGCAAATTGGCGCAAATTTTTTGATACTTTTGCACACTTTCAGACATTTAAAAATAGATATGAAAAGCCGCCAGAAACCAGTCATATCAACGGTTTCCAGCGGTATATCAACGTTTATTTTTAGCTTATGGCCACAAACGGTTCATTGTACGTGGGAATGGAATTGCCTCACGGATGTGCTCCTCACCTGTAATCCAAGTAACGGCACGCTCCAACCCAAGACCGAATCCTGAGTGAGGTACTGAACCATACTTACGCAAGTCCAAGTACCATGAGTATTCCTTCAAATCCAAACCTTGTTCCTTGATGCGTTGCTCAAGGTAGTCGTAGTCTGTATCACGCTCTGAACCACCGATGATTTCACCGTATCCCTCAGGTGCCAACAAGTCAGCTGAGATAACGACATCATCGCGGTCTGGGTGGCGCTTCATGTAGAAGGCCTTGATTTCCTTAGGGAAGTTCGTGATGAAGACTGGCTTAGCAAAGTGGTTTGCCAAGAACGTCTCTTCAGGTGAACCGAAATCAGCACCCCATTCAACATCAAAGTCGTTTTCTTGCAACAACTTGATAGCATCATCATATGAGAAACGTGGGTATGGCAATTGCGTGTATGACTTCAACAATTCCTTGTCACGTCCCAACAAGTCCAATTCGTACTCGTTACGATCCAAAACAGCTTGAATCAAGTAAGCGATGTAACGCTCTTGCACTTCAAGTGATTGCTCTTGGTGCATCCAAGCCATTTCTGGCTCAATCATCCAGAACTCAGTCAAGTGACGACGCGTCTTTGACTTTTCAGCACGGAACGTTGGTCCAAACGTGAAGACCCGTCCAAAGGCCATTGCCCCAGCTTCAGCGTACAATTGTCCAGTTTGTGACATGTAAGCATCAGTATCGAAGTATTCCGTGTGGAACAATTCAGTCGTTCCTTCAGGGGCTGAACCCGTCAAAATTGGTGAATCAATCTTAACGAACCCTTCCTTGTTAAAGAACTCATACGTTGCTGCGATAATCGTGTTACGAATACGCAAAACAGCAAATGGTTGGATGTGGCGCAAGTACAAGTGACGGTGATCCATCAAGAAATCAGTACCGTGCTCCTTTGGTGTAATTGGGTAACCTTCTGACTCCCCAACAACCGTCAAATCCTTAACTTGCATTTCGTATCCGAATGGTGAACGCTCGTCTTCACGAATCGTACCAATCAAGTACATGCTCGTTTCTTGCGTCAAAGCCTTGGCCTTGGCAAAGATTTCTTCACCAACAGCTTCCTTTGAAACAACCCCTTGGAAAAAGGCCGTACCGTCACGCAATTGCAAGAATTGCATCTTTCCTGAACCACGCTTGTTACGCAACCAAGCGCCCAATCGAACCTCTTGGCCGACGTAGTTCTTCGCGTCTTCAATGCGAATTGTATCCATCTTCTAAACTCCCTTAGATGTGTAATCTCTTATAAATGTTGGATGGTCCGAACTGCCTTACCATCCGCAAATTGATAGGTGATAAAGTTCAAATTGCCTTGTCGATCTATAAACGTTACTTCCCACACAGGAACTTGCTTATAGATAGCCAACCCGAGGCTTGTAATCCGCTTAGGGTTGTACTTTGACTTCACAAGTTGTCGCACCTCAGCAGCCGAAACGCCATCAGTCATTTTAACGGTGACGAGTTTCTTTGACTTTCCTTTTACGATGACACCGATTTTTTGGTGCTTCTTATTCTCGCCGACCACACTGTAGTAGGTATCATTGCGAGAAACTGCGTAAAATTGGGTTGCTGAGGTGATCTTATTTCGCTTAACCGCCAATTCAGTCACTCGTTCACGCGCCGCAGTAACCGGGTGCATTGCAACCGACACAATCGTAGCACCACCAATAAGGAGTACTAACACAACGATTAAGCCAATTAGCCAGCGCCATCCGTGCCGGCGACGTCTTGAACGAGCGGTTGATCGCATTTCCATGTGTCGTGGCTCCTTCTGGTTAGTTCTGCGTGAACAGAACAAAATCAATTATTACTGTATCAAATTTTACAGCAATATTAAAGACCTTGCGTTAATGCGCATCAAAAAATCGCTTCACCTTTGGGACAACTTCATTGTCAGCCAACGTATATTGTGGCATTTCCTCCGGCAGCATGTTACGCAATGTCTTACCGTAAGACTTGGTCAAGATACGTGGGTCATAAATCACCACAGCACCAAAATCATCCGGCTTGCGAATCAAACGACCGACACCTTGGCGCAAACGTAGCACCGCCTTTGGCAACGTACTTTGATAGAACGGCTGCTTACCATGTGCCATTAAGACCGCTTCCTCAGCGCGAGCTAGCACGCTATTCGGTTGGTCAAATGGTAGTCGCGCAATCACGACCATTCGGAGTTGATCACCAGGCAAGTCGACACCTTCCCAGAAACTATTGGCACCCAAAACCACCATATGTGATTCGTTTTGCAGGCGCTTCATAATTTTGCTACGCGTCCCGGTCACACCTTGTGCCAGCAACGTCATATTCCCTTGCTGCCAAGTTTGATTTGACTGCATGTGATTGTAGACTTGCTGAATGGTGTCCAACGAATTAAACAGTACCAGTGCGTTTTCTTGGACCGTTGTCGTCAATTGCACCAATTGCTTGGCCAAATAACTAACGTAACCTGAATCAGTTGGTGACGGCGCATTCTCAACCATCACCAATTCAGCTTGATTCTTGAAATCAAACACTTCAGGGTAACGACGAGCAAAGACCGTGTCACGATCAATATTCAAGCGGTCATATAGATAACCCGACTTTGTTGATGTAAACAACGTTGCCCCGACAATTGTTGGTGGCATAAAGTGCGGATAAACCTTGTCCTTGAAGAAATCCAAGGTGTGCAGCAACCCTCCACTTAAGCGCAAGTTACTGCTGTCGTGGTTTTGATTTTCCGTTAACCAGAAGACGCTCGCATCTGGGAAATCAACCAAGTCTTGCTGAAATGTCGTCAAGCGTTGCTCATACTTAGCAATACTCTCTAGCAAGCGACGGAAATCCGCCAAGTGTTGACGTTCATTCAATGAGAATGCGTCCTTGGTATTGCTGAATTGTTCCAACAAATAATCCAGCGATTCACCTAAATCACGAACTGCACGACGCATGCTTGTTAGATGGTGACCTTGGTCAACCCAGAACTGGGCCAACTCAGAAATTGGTAATTCAACTTCGTAGTGACCTTCAGTAGCCGGCGTATGACCGTTTAGCAAGAAACGACGATAGAATGCCACTTGCAACTTTGGCAGCTCGCTTGAGAGCACTTCCAATTGTTGTAAGAAACGTGACTTTAGTTGCTGCCCACCAACCAAGCGATTCAAAATCACCCCGATTGATGGGTCGTTATCACGCAAAATCAAGTTCGTCGCGTTTTGAACACGCGTCAACCAAACTTGGAATGGCAATTGATGACGACTTTGTTCCAAAACGGCATTTGGCAAGTTCTGGGCCTCGTCAATCACCAAGTATGGTGAATCATCGGTCGTTCCCAATTCTTGGGCGTATTCAGCCAAGTAAGCGTGGTTAACAACTAAGAATTGTGCATTCTCAGCTAACACATGCTGACGTTCGCTGAATTCGTGGCCGTAATAAGGCGAACCAGCTGGATTATTAGCCGGTTGTGACAACTTAGCCATAAAGTCAGGTTGTGGATTAATCAAATTCAATTCGTCAAAGTCACCACTCAAGGTTTCAGTTAACCAAACCAAGATTTGTGCCTTGATGAATTGCAATGACGTTGATCCTTCGTCGACACGCAATGCCCGCTTGAAACTTTGCAAATTCAAATAGTGGGTACGTCCCTTCAGACTTGCCCCACGTACTTCAAATGGCAAAATGTCCTTCAATGTCGTGTTGATTGTGTCGGTCACTTGTTGTTGCAATGTAATCGTTGGCACAGCAACGACTACCTGTTTCTGCTTTTCATCAGCCAAATAAGCATATGGCAACAAGTAAGCCAACGTCTTCCCCATCCCCGTTGGTGCTTCAGCAACAAATGCCGTCTTACCAGGTTCAGTTGATAGCTCAGCTTCCGTATAATGCGTGTAAATCGCATTCATCAACTTCGCTTGTTGCTCACGGTAAGCGAGGCTCTTGCCGTATAGCTGTTCTTTAGCAGCTTTTTTAGCCGGGAATGCCGGTGCGTGCCCTGTAACCAGCGGTGCTGGATCAGAGAAGCGACGCAATGCCAATCCATCAATCACTTGCAAATGCGCTGGTAATGGTTGTGGCTGGGCTTGATTCTTTGCCAACGCCTTTTCAAACACCGTCTTCGTGTCACGTGGTAAAACAAGTGGCAAATCAGCCAACGTTTGTAGCGTCAACATTGGCAAGCCTTCTGCGCGATTCAAAATCGCAATTAGCAAATCAGCAGTCGCCAGCGCATCACTATCCGCCTGGTGCGGATGACTGTGTTCCAACGCGAGGTAGTTGGTCATATCAACCAAACGATACCCGGGTGCAGTTGGCCACAAAATTTGACTCAATGGCACCGTATCCAAAGCGGTGCTCTTCAATCCTGTTAACCCAACACGCTCAAATTCAGCGTTCAAAAACGGCAAATCAAAGTTAACGTTGTGGGCCACAAAAATTGTGCCTTGTAGCATGGCATGTAGTGTCATGGCGACGTCCTCAAAAAAAGGCGCCCCCTTCACCATGCTTTGGGTGATACCCGTTAGTTGGGTAATGTTACGTGGAATTTGCTCGCCAGGATTAACCAACGTTGAAAATTGGTTAATGACTTTTTTATTTTGTACGAATGCGACCGCAATCTGAATGATTCGGCCCGATTCGCTCGTTGTACGGGTTGTCTCTAGATCGACAACCGCATAGATGTCTCGATTTAGCATCAGAGCGTACCACGACCTTCTTTTAGTAGTAATTAAATTATAGCATGAAAGTTCACAGATATTTCCCTAATATAATGGGTTTTGGTATGATAATAGCAGTTTGAAAAAACAATTAGAGAATGGATTGGTGATTTTACAGTGGAAAAGCTAGCAACTGGTACTAGCCACGCCAAGGTGATTTTACTTGGTGAACACGCGGTCGTTTACGGCCAACCTGCCATCGCCTTACCCCTACCGGATTTGGCGATGACAGCTACAATCGAGGCTCGTGAAGAAGGACAAATTGTAATCGCTCAAGGGTATCAAGGCCCTCTAGCGACCATGGCAGAAGTATATGAAGGCGTGCGTCAGTTAATCGCGCGCTTGCTACGTCACTTCAACGCTATCAAGACGCCTTTTACCTTGCGTATCCAGTCAAGCATTCCACAAGAACGTGGCATGGGGTCTTCTGCGGCCTCAGCCATTGCCATTGTGCGTGCTTTCTTCGCGTTCTTCGATGCTGAATTAAGCGATGCTGAACTACAACGCTGGGCGAACATTGAAGAAGCCATTACACATGGATCGCCCTCTGGCATTGACGCTGCCACAACGGCGCATGATGTGCCAGTCTGGTTTGTAAAGGGTGAACAGCCTGAACCAATGTCAATGGCACTTCACAGTACGCTAATCATTGCTGACACCGGTGTGCACGGCCAAACTGGCCTTGCTGTTTCGGTTGTCCGTGAGCAACTAGATAACGAACCTGAAACAACCCGCCCACACATTGAAGCACTCGGTCAAATTGCGCGTGAAACCCGCGAAGACTTGGCCAATGACGATATCGAATCATTGGGTCGTCATATGAATGACGCCCAATCTCACCTCGCTGCTTTAGGTGTTTCTCATCCAAAGCTTGACGAATTAATCAATGCTGCCAACCAAGCTGGTGCCCTTGGCGCTAAGTTAACTGGTGGTGGCGTTGGTGGTGCCATGCTCGCCCTTGCGCAAAACGATGACGACGTACAACGTATCATCCAAGCGTTAGAAGTTGCTGGCGCACAAGAAGTTTGGGCCCAACGTTACCCACAATTGTAGGAGATAACTCATGATGCATGTAACTGCCCGTGCGCACACGAACATTGCGTTGCTAAAGTACTGGGGTAAGCAAAACGAAAAACTAATTATGCCAACTACGACCTCTGTGTCGCTCACGTTGGATGAATTTTATACTGATACAACGGTTTGGTTTGACGATGCCCTAACTGCCGATGAACTAACATTGGATGGTGCACCATTGACTGGTAAGGGTGCGATGAAAGTTATCCGTTTCCTCGATATGGTCCGTGAGCAGGCCGGTGAAAGCCGTTTTGCCCATGTTCACTCAATCAACCACGTCCCTACTGCCGCTGGCCTAGCTTCTTCGGCTTCAGCATTCGCTGCACTAGCCGGCGCTGCCAGCAAAGCAGCTGGTCTAACGCTGTCAGATTCAGACCTGTCACGCCTTGCTCGTCAAGGTTCAGGTTCAGCATCACGGTCTATCTTTGGTGGTTTTGCCATCTGGGAACGTGGTATCGATAGCGAAACGTCGGTTGCCCACGCATTCCAAGAAAACGTTGATTGGCCAATCCAATTGTTGACGGTGATTGTTAGTGATCAACCCAAGAAGGTTGATTCACGTGGTGGGATGCAACATGCGCTCACGACATCACCAATGTATCAAACGTGGGTTGACTACACGAACAATCACGTTGACACCATGACGACTGCGATTAAGGAACATGACTTAACCACCATTGGTGAGATTGCTGAAACCGATGCACTGATGATGCATGCAACCAATGCAACCGCCGTCCCTCCTTTTAACTACCTAACGGATACGTCTTGGACAATCATCACCATCGCACAAAAACTACGCGAACAAGGTGTGCCCGTCTACGCAACCATGGATGCCGGTCCAAATGTTAAGTTGATTTCACAACCTTCGGACACTGAAACAATTCTTGCTGCACTTTCTGCTGAGTTACCTGGTGTTCAAATTAAGGTTGCGACGCCAGGACCTGGTATCAAAATCGTTGAAGGAGATGAAATTTAATGACAACTGCTAAAGCACCCGGCAAGCTTTATCTTGCTGGTGAATATGCGGTCACACTCAGTGGTCAACCTAGTGTTGTCATTGCTGTTGATCGATTTGTTACTGCTGATGTAACACGTCGTTCAGATGACCAATTGATCGTTAACAGCGATCAACTAGGCTCACAAACTT
This sequence comes from Weissella confusa, assembly GCF_004766315.1. GTDB lineage: Bacteria > Bacillota > Bacilli > Lactobacillales > Lactobacillaceae > Weissella > Weissella confusa_A. The sequence goes on from NZ_PVSN01000040.1 coordinate 11,191, forward strand.
GGTCAGTAGCCGAATTACCAAATTTGGCTCTCACCGATGACTGGCGCCTTGTGATCCGCACATTGCAGGTATTAAATGATTATCTACTCGACAACGGTCAACCTGTCACAGGGTTGACCGTTTCCATTACGAGTCATTTAAATGCTGACAATGGTCAAAAACTTGGCCTCGGATCATCAGCTGCTGTCGTGGTCGCCCTCATTAAGGCCGTCGTTGATGACTACGAGTTACCAATGACACCTGAGCAACGTTTTAAGTTAGCTGCGTTAATTACATTAACAACGCCAAACTTCAAAGCTGGTTCAATGGGTGATATCGCTGCTGCCAGTCTCGGTGGCGTTGTTTTGTATAGTAAATTTGATACTGACGTCATAACTGAATGGATTGATAGTAATCGCTATTTCTCAGAAATCATTGCGTGCGACTGGCCAATGCTTCGTCTTGAGCGACTTGGTTTCCCTGCTGACTGGCAACTCCTTGTTGGATGGACCGGTGCACCGGCAGATACACAACAAATGTTGGCGCAAGGTGCAACGTCGGTCGATAAGCAACATGCGAAGCAATTACTGGCCCAAAACACAGCGCCACTCGTTAACATGCTGGTTGAAGGTCTGCGCCGGATGGACTACGATAAGGTCGCTACAGCGCTTCGTTTGAATCAAGAACAACTATTCACTTATACCAGTCAAGTTGGGGTATCCTACATGACGCCACAACTATTAACACTCCTTTCAACTGCGAGTGAACTTGGTGCAAGTGCTAAAATATCAGGAGCTGGTGGTGGTGACAATGGCATCGCCATTACAAACAATACTTTGGTTGCTAAAGCGCTCACGCAAGCCTGGCTTGCAGCCGGCATCCAACCGCTACCACTCTCAATTGCAACTTTATAGGAGAAAATGATTATGGAATCTGCCCACGCACACCGCAAAGATGAGCACCTTGCTCTAGCGGAAGCCGAATTCCGTCGTAATGCCCCAACGTCATCATTGCATGACGTTCGCATTATTCACCAAGGGTTGCCAGAAACACGCGTCGCAGACGTTGATTTAAGTGTGATGGACCCTTACTTTAACTTTACAACCCCCTTCTACATCGAAGCGATGACGGGTGGTAGCCAAAAGACCGGTAAAGTGAATGCCCAATTGGCAACCGCTGCTAAGGAAACTGGTTTGGCCATGGCTGTCGGCTCACAAAGTGTCACTTTGAAGGATCCCGAAGCGATTGCAACATTTAAGTCTGTTCGTGAAATTAACCCAGATGGCTTCGTGATGGCCAACATCGGTGCTGGACACACGGCTGAACACGCTCAGCAAGTTGTGGACATGATTCAAGCTAACGCGCTTGAAGTTCACATCAACGTTGCCCAAGAAGTCGTGATGCCTGAAGGTGATCGTGAATACATTTGGGCTGAAGAGCTACAACGCATTATCGAAACCGTGTCTGTTCCTGTCATTATCAAGGAAGTCGGGTTCGGTATGTCACAAGAAACGATTGCACAAATTCGTGACTTGGGTGCCCAATACGTTAACTTGGGTGGTCGTTCAGGGACGAACTTCGCTGTGATTGAAGATCGCCGTAATCGTGAAATGACGGCAGCGCACGGCTACCTTTACGACTGGGGTCAAACCACTGCTGAAAGCTTATTGGAAGCCCAATTAGTTGAAAACGCCCCTACTGTATTTGCTACTGGTGGTATCCAAGACCCATTGGATGTCATGAAGGCTCAAATTCTTGGTGCCAAAGCTGTTGGTGTTGCTGGTCACTTCTTGCACACTGTGCTAAATGAAGGCACTGATGGTTTGATTACTGAAATCACTCGTTGGCAAAACCACTTGGCTAAGCTCTACGCAATGGTTGGTGCGACGAACCAAGCCGACTTGGCCAAGGTTAAGACAGTTCTGTCTCCTGAATTGAAAAACTATATCGATCAACGCCGTTAATGCGGACGATTTAATTAACGAATCATTAAGACAAGGTTACGTTTGTAGCCTTGTTTTTTTAGTTTTCATGGCATTTTCAAAGGATTAGTAAAGCGAGTAAAGGTCACCTTGCGATTGCCGGTTATCACTGACAGCTGTGCGTTTTACTCGGTATATTAGAAGCATGAAGAACATGTTAACGGAGAGTATTCGTCAGCAGACTGACGATCAAATTATTGATGCAACGCTGACTTTGTTGCAAAGCCAGTCCTATGACCAACTTGCGGTTACTGAAATTACCCGCATGGCAGGCGTGTCACGGATGGCTTTCTATCGCCACTTTGGCACAAAGGAAGCAGTCATCAAGACGATTGTAGAACAACTTACAGATGACTTTGCGAAGGAAGCCGCTGCCCTACCGTTGGAAAGCGAAATCATTGCACGCGAATTCTTTGGATTCGTGCAAGCTAATGGTATGGCAATTGCAGTTTTGCTAAATGCCGGCCTTCGCGAACAATTCTATCCACCTTTGCGTGATATCATGCATGGCTTGTACGCGGAATTGTTCCGTAGCCAAGCTAGTCACTCAATGTCAATTGACTATGTGTCTGACTTTACCGCTTCTGGTATGTTGGCTTTGGCCATCCGCTGGATTGCAACGGGGATGCACGAATCAGTTGATGAAATGGCCAAAATTGCCACTGAAATGACTGACGCACAACACGCGAACCTATAAAATAAAGGACTTGGTAAAATACCAAGTCCTTTATTTTTTGTGCATCAATACTGCTTCACACTTCCAAAAAAGCCATCTAAAAACCCTCTAAAGAAATCGACCATATCTGGCGTAAATACTAACAATACCCAAACCAGTACCACAAAAAAGAACCACTTATTCTGACGGAGTAACTCATTAATGCGTCGCCACGGTGCCATGATAAGCACAGTTATAAAAGCAATCAATTGTATAGTATAGAACGCCATGTTTACCAAGTAAGGCCAATTCGCTAATTTGGCATCGAAATTCCTTAAGATGAATACCACCACACTGGCTACAATCAGGGCAAATAGGATGATTTCAACCGGCGTATAATGACCAGCACTACGATCCTCAAATTTTTCAACCAACCGTTCATCCCCACGAATCAGTTCATCCAATGAAACATCATACAACGCTCCAATTGCCAGCACGTTCTTAAAACTCGGCAAGGAAGTATCGTTTTCCCACTTTGAAACAGATTGCCGCGTAACCCCCAGAATATCTGCAAGTTCTTGTTGTGACATATTGTGATTTTCACGTTGCAATTGAATGTTCTCACCAAATTTCATGATAGTTCCTCCGCTCATTTACTACAGTAAAATCTACCGGAAAAACTATTAAATTACTAGCAACTATAGGTTGCACTTTGGAAAACAGCTTCGCAACCAGCGGAATTTCCGGTAAAAAAGAAAAAAGCCAGCAAATACGCTGACTTTGTCTCCTATTAGATACCTGAAACACCGAAGTATAGACCGTCCGGGTTCGCGAAGTTGAAGACCTTTTGTAGCCCCATCTCAACTAGTTCACCCTTTTCGACATTCAATTCTGTCATCTTGTTGTACAACGCTTCAACGTCATCCGAGTGGAACATAATTGAAGGAACGTTATCAACAACTTCAGGTGAGTTCTCCTTGATGAACTCACGGTCGAAAATATTCAAGGCAAATGCGCCATCTTCTGAAGGTGCTACTTGCACCATTTCAGTCTCGCCCATATCTTGACGATCACGCTCAACAAACCCCAATGATACCCAAAAATCAGCTTCACGGTTCACGTCACTTACATACAACATTACTTCAACGTCATTATTCATGCTTGTTCTCACTTTCAGATTGTACGTTAATGGTAACATTTGACTACTGGTCACGCAATTTAACGTGACTGATATTCACGAGTACCTTGGATATATCCCGCAATAGTAGACTGCGTGGCGGATACAGTGTATGGCGTTGCAGCCAGAAGAACCCATACTAGCAATAGCCAAAACAACTTTCGATTACGTAATAACTTATTAACATCTCGCCAAGGCACATTCTTCATCAACGCGACAAATGCGACTAGTTGTGAAAATTCAAATAGCCCCTGCTGCCAATCTCCTCGAAAAAGGCCGGGCCACGCACTAACCAATACAAATGCCAGTATGCTGATGCCGATAATTGAAAAAACAACTTTTTCTGTCGGCGAAAGTTTGAATCCCTTATCCTTTTGATACTCCTCAATTAACCGATCATCCCCACGCACTAATTCATCCAATGAAAGATTAAACACATCCCCAATCATCAATACGCTCTTGAAACTTGGCAGTGCTGTGTCATTCTCCCACTTTGAAATCGATTGCCGAGTAACGCCCAACTTATCCGCTAGTTCCTGTTGTGACATACCGTGTTGCTCACGGTGCAATTGAATATTTTCACCAATCTTCATGTTGTATCCTCCTCATTCCTACCCCTTAAACTTTACAAGAATGCCGGTATATCTCCAAGCAACTGACGGTTGCACTTACAAAGTCTATGAAAATTAACGTGTCTCAAAAACATAAATACCATTATTTTCACTAGTAGGCTTTACAAGGTACTCACAAACAACTAGTATGTAAAACATAATAGTAAGTGGAGAAAACAGATGAACAATTCACAAATGTTGAAAGGCATTTTAAGTGGTGTCGTGCTACACGTAATCGCTGAAGGTCCTATTTACGGATATGAATTGGTGACACGTTTGCGCGAACTGGGCTTTACTGATATTACCGGGGGTACCGTCTATCCGATCGTTCAAAAGATGGAAAAAGCTGGTCAACTAACAAGCAAACAACTACCATCGCCCGATGGACCCAATCGCAAATACCTTTTCATTTCACCCACTGGCGAGGAATTTTTAACCAAGTTTGATCAAGACTGGTCAGCCTTAACCAGCATAGTTAATAACATTATTAAGTAACCGTCATGACGACTATATCAGGGGGAGATAATCACAATGACAAAAGCAAACGACGCATACATTCATAAAATCAATCAACTAACCAACCAACTATCGCCAGACAATCAAGCATACGTGGAAGATTTAATCGTCTACGTTCGAAGTCGCACACTCTTTAAGAACGAGGAACAAGTGAATGCATCACTGTATGAGATTGTATCCGATATTCTTGTCGCGCAAGAAAACGGAGAGTCTGCCAGCGCATTTTTCGGAAAAACACCAAAAGATGCCGGCAACGACTTGATTGCAACGTTTGATGCTGAATCACCTTGGTCATTAATCGGGCTGTTCTTATTAATCTTTTTGCTAATAAACGCCTACATGGTGGTCGGTGATTTTCTCGACCCTATCCTAAAAATCAATCTCATCAACGCAATTTTAAACGCCGGTATCACTAGTCTTTTGATTATGACGGTCTTCCGACTCATCAGTAATAGTGTGTATGCTCGTAAGTCGTGGCGATACTACATTGGGATTGGTGTCATTTGGATTGGTACCATCGCTGCATTAATCTGGGTTAATCAAACTTTTGCCCAGCGGTTTACGATAACTGTGCAACAACCTTATGACTTAATTTTCATCACCAGCATTGGCACAATATTATTGTTGCTCTTCGTACTGGGAAAGTTTGGCCAAGAGTCTTGGATTTTCGGCGTATACATTCTCGTACTGACAGTCCTGGGTATTCTAGTCCGAGTCACCTCACTCGGTGAACTCTTACGCGAAAAGAGTCCTGTCGCCATGTTCGGCATTTTATTCATCCTAATCGTGGTTGGTATTGGCATGCCCACTTTTCAAACATTCAAAAACAGAAAAAACAATGCATAAGCAAAAGGCGTACCAGTTGGTACGCCTTTTCTTTAATTAGCTGAAATCGTCACACTAACCGTGTAATCCTGATCACTTGGCAATCGATATGTCGGTTGTACATCACTACCCCAACTATCAATGCCGCCAACGCCGCGCACTGCGCCGTAAACCGTCAATATCGTTCGGCGAGCCGGTGGCAGTTCATTTTGATGCGTTGCCGATTCCAATTCAACGGCCGTGTATGGTAATGCTGAAAAGGCAAATTGTTCATCTGTCTTATCAACACGCAAATGAGAACCAGTATTGTGGGCGAATGTCATCCAATCTGTCTTAATATGCATCCCCATCTCTTGTGGCACCAAATATGGTGTACCCGGCAGCCCTTCAATTTGATGAATACCAGGTTCACCACCTTGCCAACGATCAGGATACGTTTCACCAGACAACCCCTGATATGTGAAACCAGCAACCGGCTCTGGCATCACGAGTCGCAACCCGAAAGCTGGCAACTCCGGCAATCCCAGTTGGCCCAAATAGGTTGCGGTAATCGTTAATTCACCACTAGCAGTCACCTCATAACTCACTAATACGGTTGCTTGTGGACTAGTTGCCGTCTGATATACGAATGTAAGCTTTACTTGGTCGGCTGCTTGCTGATTGTCATACCGATTATTCTCAGGTGACACAGGTTTGGCAATCTCGGTCCCGTCAACCACAACGTTGAAATCGACTACTGCACTGAACTAGTCAGCGCCAAACCATTGTGCACTCTTGGTTGAAAAACCATTACCACGGTCATTATCCGTCGTTGCACGCCAGAAGGCTGGCTTTGGTACACGGTACAACCACTCAACATCTTTTACGCGTAATGATTCCAAGCCACCTTTTTCATAACTAAATAGGTAATGCGTGTCGGCAGTATGCACACCAAGAACACCGTCACCAAACACAAGCTTTAATTTATTTGTTTTCATATCGCTCATAGAAATATTTCACCTCTTGCATCGCTGGCTTCAACTGACGGTCGGCGAAGACAATGCCGTTACCCGAAAATTCATAATCAGAATGACGGTCATTAAAATCACCACCATAGGCTAAGAATCGTTGTCCTGTAATTGAATCCTCCTGCCACAACGCTTGATATTTGAAATCCCAAATGAAACCACCACCATAGGCAGGGAACTCATCGTACAAGGCCATATATTCGTCAAAGCCGCCAACCGAATTACCCATGCTATGCATGAACTCACAGTTCAGATAAGGCTTCTTAGGGTGTTCAGTCAAATACGTCCTAATATCAGCCGGTGACGCGTACATGCGACTTTCCACGTCAGAAATTTGGTCGTCATAGGCTCGGTTATGGAAGACCCCTTCATAGTGCGTTAAGCGCGTTGGATCAACCTGCTTAAAGTACGCATTCATATCGGCAATGTTGTCCCCCGCGTATGACTCATTTCCGAGTGACCAAAATAGAATCGATGCGTGATTCTTAAATTGCCCATAGTTACTCTGGGCGCGATCCATCACAACATCATGCCAAGCTGCATGTGACGCGAGGACATTAACAGATGGTTCCACTTGTCCCATCTTCTGCCAGGTACCGTGGGATTCCAAATTCGTTTCCGCCATCAAGTAAATACCCGCTTCGTCAGCCATGAAATACCATGGCACTTGGTTTGGGTAATGCGATGCTCGGACCGCATTGATATGATTTTCCTGAATGACACGCATATCCTGGCGCATATCTCCTTCGTTAAGCGCACGCCCTGTTTCAGGTGACCATTCATGGCGGTTTACCCCATTTAGGTACAAACGTTGGCCATTCAGTTGCAACTGATTATCAGCGCCTATCGCAATCGTTCGAAAGCCAAATGGATAATTCACAAAGGCAACCTCGTCACCGGCTGCATTGGTCACCGTCACTTGCAAATGATACAAGTTTGGCTGTTGGTGAGACCACAATGCTATGTCTGGCACAATCAAGTCTGCCAGACGCACCTGCTCATCAGCACTAATCTGCGTTTCTAATAGCGATTGCTGATTATGGTCTAAAATCGCAATCTGAACGTTACCCGTCACTGGTGTTTTTGATGATAGCTGCAACGTGACATCAACCATACCATTCTGACCATGCACCATTGGCTTGATATCAACATCCGTCACGTCAATCTCAGGCAATGCGCGTAAACGTACACTTCTAAAAATACCCGAGAAACGGAACATATCCTGATCTTCAATAAACGCTGCGGTACTCATTTTATATACAGCCACCGCAATCATGTTTTGCCCGGCATGCAGTTGCTCAGTGATATCAAACTCAGCTCGACTAAAACTGTCTTCTGAATAACCCACAAAGTATCCATTCACCCACAAATACATTGCCTGTTCCACACCGTCAAACATGATATGCACCCGGCGCTTTTCAAAATGCGTTGGTAAATCAAATACTTTAACCCGGATTATTCATCAAGACAAACAAAAAACCGCTGAAACAGCAAGTTAATACCGTTTCAGCGGGTTTTGCGCTTTCACCCGTTGGGTGAAAACCATAGGAGCTCTTTTTTATGATATTTTGTTAGTGGAAAACAAACCAAATACTCAAAAATTGGAGCGTCTAAAATTATGACTCAAAAAGTATTACCTAGCAACCATTTAGTTGCAGTTTCAGACAATGGGGCACCAATTACCTCGGATGGTGGCAACGTGCTGCTTAGTATTTTTATGAATTCGCCTGTAATTTCCAGGCTCTTTAATAACGTTGAATTCAACGATAATCGCAAAAATCCACGCTATGCTAAGGTAGAATTGTTATTGCAAATGCTCATTCAAGTTATCGAAGGTTATCGCAACGATGACGTTGCAGATTACTTGACCCAAGATATCGAACATCGACTTGTTTATGCGCAAAACATGGCATCTCAACCAACTATTTCCAGATTTCTATCACATCTCACGAACGAAGACATTGATGAGCTACAAGAATTAAATCGTCGTATTGTCTCTTTAATTGATGAAAGATCAGCCAATACTGAACTGGTGCTAGATTTGGATTCAACCTACTTTGAGACCTTTGGTCATCAAGAAAAAATTGGTTTTAATTATCACTACTTGAACGTCGGTTACCATCCGCTTATCATGACCGATGCTTTAACTGGAACCGT
>NZ_PVSN01000052.1 GCF_004766315.1 Weissella confusa
CTCAAAAAACGCCCAATCGAAAAAAACACCCTGAAACCGTGCCAAGGTACTGGCAGTTTCAAGGTGATTTATCGTATTTTACTGATTTAGCTGTGGTTAAAAATTTAGTGCATGAATAATCCGGGTTAATAGCTAATTAAATTATCATTTAATTCTAACTCTAAAAAGGAGAATACCAGATGAATATTTCAATTATGCTTACCTTTCATGACGACCAAGCTCTGAATCAATTGAGGAAGCAATTCGATCCTCTATATAGCAAAGTTCCTCCGCACGTAACACTGGTTTTTCCGCAACATATTACGTCCGACACTATCGATGCGATTATTTCTGAAATCAACAAATATGGAACTTACCTAGAAAATTTCACACCCATCGTTTCCCATTTTGAAGGTGATTTAGAGTATCACAACATACTCGCTATTTTAAAAAGCGATAACTCCGCCATTAAAGCCTTACATGACAAGTTATATGAGATCCCCGAATTCGCCGATAAACAACGTCTAGACATCCCTTACACACCACATGTGACTATCGGTAGAGACCTAAGCGCTGATGAAATAAGACAAATTGTCTTTAATTTATCAGATACTTGGTAGCCGTTTGCTTTAAGCGTCAAAAGCATTGTTTTTGAAGAAATATTACCCGACGACAGTTCAAAAATTATTTACCAATACACTTTTTAAGACATATCAAAAAAACGCCAGATAGTAACTATCTGGCGTTCGATATTGAATAATTGCAAATGTTTAAAATGCTCGGAAACGTGCGCGACGTTGCTTAACAAGTTCATCAGGTGCAAGTGATTGCAACTTCGAAATCTCATCTTGTAACTTGGCACGAACCAAATTGAAGACACGTGCATGTGAGCGACTCTCTGGGACGATATAGTCAATAATCTCGTTCGCTAAGAGATCATTAGGCGTCAATCCCATAAATTCTGCTGCTTCTGCACTACGCTTAGCATCCTTCCACAAAATAGCTGCAAATCCTTCTGGAGAGAGAATCGAATACGTTGAATTTTGGAACATCCAAACTTGGTCAGATGTCGCTAGGGCCAACGCGCCCCCTGACCCACCTTCACCGTACACAATGGCAATCATTGGTACTGGGTACGTCATACTTTGCAGAATACTTTGGGCGATTGCCTCACCTTGTCCTTGGTCTTCAGCTGACTTACCAGGAAAAGCGCCTGGCGTGTTAATAAAAGTGATGATAGGGCGACCAAACTTAGCCGCTTGGTCCATCAAACGGGTAGCCTTACGATAACCGTATGGCTCAGGAGACCCGTTACGCTTTGCCAACTTATCTTTGATGTCGGTTCCCTTGTCGATGGCAATAACCGTAACTGGCTTACCATCAAGGTTTGCTAGGCCACCGATGACACTTGCGTCATCACCAGCAAACCGGTCACCATGCAATTCAAAGAAATCAGTGAAGATACCGTCAATAATTTCGCGTGCTGAGAATCGATCCTCACGCGACTTTTTCACCACCTGAACAGGGGTTAATTCACGACGAAAAAGGGCTGCCATTTACTTAACCTCCGTTGTTTGGTGAAAACGCACAAGTTGTGCAAGAATTGTTGCCATCTGCGGACGTTGCACAATCGCATCGATAAAGCCATTTTCCATGACTGTCTCGGCACGTTGGAACTCCTTAGGCAACTTTTCGTGAATCGTTTGCTCGATGACACGCTTACCAGCAAAACCAACCAATGCGTGTGGCTCAGCTAATGTAATGTCACCTTGCATGGCGAACGATGCAGTTACGCCACCCATTGTTGGATCTGTCAGAACCACAATGTATGGCAAGCCAGCATCTTGGTGAGCCGCAACTGCGCCTGACACCTTTGCCATTTGCATCAATGAGTGAATACCTTCTTGCATACGTGCACCACCAGATGCAGTAAACAAGATGACTGGCAACTTAGCTGCCGTTGCGTGCTCAAATAAGCGCGTGATTTTTTCACCTGTGATTGATCCCAATGATCCCATGATAAAGTAAGAATCCATGATACCGATAGCAACGCGCTGGTCTTCAAGGGTCGCTACTCCCGTCAAGACCGAGTCACCCAATTCCGTTTGTTGTTGGGCACGTTCCAACTTCGCCGCATACCCTGGGAAGTCTGAATCTGCCAACTTCAAATCAGCATCTAGTTCTTCAAAATCATTTATCATCAAGGCCATGCGTTCACGGGCTTGCAAACGGAAACCGTAACCACAATTTGGGCAGACACGGTGATCACCCAATTGCTTTGAATAGAGTTGTGCGCCACAGTATGGGCACGCCAAGAACAAGCCATCTGGAATACGATCATTTAGGTTCGCATCTCGCTTAATCTTGGGAGTTGAAACCGTGGTGTTATTAAATAAATCCATGCCTCTTCTCCTTAATCCGCCTTAGGCAGACTGGCTTGCCATCGTGGCAAGAACTCCTTCTCCAAGTAACGTGTGTCGAACATCCCACGGGCAACCGTTGGATCATGCAACAACGCCTTTTGGAATTCAGCGTTCGTGCTGACCCCGTGAACAACCAATTCATCCAAGATGCGATCCATCTTTGTGACTGCATCACCGCGGTTGTCAGCATGTACCAACAACTTACCAATCATTGAATCATAGAATGGTTGAATCTTATCACCCGCATAAATGGCAGAATCGATACGAATACCAGGTCCACCAGTTGGCAAAAAGGCAAAATCAATTGTACCGGCACTTGGTGCAAAGTTCTTTGCTGGTTGTTCCGCGTTCAAACGAACTTCCAAAGCATGTCCCTTCAAGGCAATATCTGCTTGTGACACAGACAATGGCTCACCAGCGGCCACTTCAATTTGCATACGAATCAAGTCAACACCGGTCACCATTTCAGTAACTGGGTGCTCAACCTGAATACGCGTGTTCATTTCCATAAAGTAGAAATTGCCGTCGTGGTCTTGCAAGAATTCCAACGTTCCAGTGTTCTCGTACTGCAAAGCGTTAACCGCCTTCGTTGCGATTTCACCAAGGTTGTCACGCATTTCTTGTGTGACACCAAGCGCAGGACTTTCTTCCATTACCTTTTGATTGTTACGTTGCAATGAGCAGTTACGCTCAGGGAAGTACAACACATTGCCGAAACGATCACGCATCACTTGCATCTCAATGTGACGCACGTTCTCCATAACCTTTTCAACGTACATGTGTTCATCCCCAAACGCAGCCTTTGCTTCACGTTGGGCATCATCGAACTTGTCTGCCAACTCATCAGCTGAGTATACAAAACGCATTCCCTTACCACCACCACCAGCCGCAGCCTTTAGCAATAGTGGATAACCCACGCGATCAGCCACTGCCTTGGCTTCTGTAGCATCACGAATGAAGCCTTCAGAACCAGGAATAACTGGTACACCAGCAGCTCGCATTGATTCACGGGCGTTGGCCTTGTTACCCATCAGTTCAATCACCTTAGGGCTCGGACCAATCCACTTCAAACCAACCGCTTCTGCCATTTCAACGAACAACTCATTTTCAGATAAGAAACCATAACCTGGGTGAATCGCTTCAGCACCCGTCAACAACGCGGCACTCAAGATATTCTTCATGTTTAGGTAACTATCTTTTGACTTTGGTCCTCCAACTGAAATCGCTTCATCAGCCAACTTCACATGGAGGCTATCCGCATCAGCTGAAGAGTAAATTGCGACAGATTGAATGCCCATTTCCTTCAGTGTACGGATGACACGAACGGCGATTTCACCGCGGTTCGCGACTAACACTTTCTTGAACATTTTAGTCTCCAATAATAAACGTCAAATCAGCTGTTGTAGCCTTCTTACCGTTAACGTAAGCAATACCCTTACCTTCACCGATTGGTCCGCGCAAACGATCTAGCGTCACTTCAAGACGCATTTGATCACCAGGCTTTACCATCTTACGGAAGCGAGCCTTCTTGATACCGCCAAAGTAAGCTGTCTTACCCTTAAACTCAGGCATTGACAACAACGCAACTGCACCAGCTTGGGCAAGCGCCTCAATCGTCAAAGCGCCTGGGAACGTTGGGTTACCAGTGAAGTGGCCTTGGAAGACCTCTTCGTTGATTGTGATGTTCTTAATCGCAACCGTCTTCTCACCAGGCACCAATTCCTCAACCGTATCCAACATCAACATTGGGTAACGGTGTGGCAAGATCTCTTGAATTTCTTGTGTGTTTAATACTGACATGTCGAGACCTCCTTAGGCATCCAATTCGACACGGAATAGTGCGTGACCGTAGTCAACAACATCTTCTTCCTCAACCAAAATTTCAGTAATGATACCAGCAACTTCACTCTTTACTGGCGTCATCAACTTCATTGCTTCAACAATCGCAACTTGCTCACCAACGGCAACGTGATCACCCACTTGCTTAAATGGTGCTGCATCTGGATTTGGCTTCAAGTAAACCGTACCAACCAACGGTGCGTCGATTGTTACGCCTTGCTTTTCTTCCTTATCCAATGGATGATGCTCAGCAGCTGCTACAGGCGCCTCTGCTGTCGCGACACTCGCAACAGCTGGCTGTGCAGGCGTCGTGACAACAGGTTGTGCGATTTCGTTCTTGCTCAAGTGCAAGCTGAAATCATCTGATTGCAATGAAAACTCACGCAATGAACTGTTTTCCAAATCTTGCATCAAAGCTCGAATGTCATCTAATTGCAAACCCATTAATTCTCACTCCACTTCTTGAAAATGATAGCGGCGTTGTGGCCACCAAATCCGTAGTTAGCTGACAAAACGTAGTTAGGGGCAACAAACTTGTTGTCATCATTAACCAACGTTACCCCAGCAGTTTCAGGATCTTGTTCCGTCACACCAACGTTAACTGGCAATTGCTCACGAACCAAAGCACCAATTGCAGCGATTGCTTCAATAGCACCAGCGGCTCCCAACAAGTGACCCGTCATACCCTTAGTTGATGAAACAAGGACACCGTTTTGACCGAATACCAACTCCATTGCCTTTGATTCAGCAGCATCGTTAGCACCAGTCGCTGTTCCGTGTGCGTTGACATAGTCAATGTCGCTAGCTTCAATACCAGCGTCTTGCAAAGCCAACTTCACTGAACCAGCAGGTCCTGATCCGTCAGGTGTTGGACTCGTCAAGTGGTAGGCATCTGAGTTAGCCCCGTAACCAACCACTTCGGCGATAATCTTGGCACCGCGAGCTTGTGCGTGTTCCAAAGATTCCAAAACCAAAATTCCTGAACCTTCACCCATGACGAAACCGTGACGGTTAACATCAAATGGCTTTGAAGCTTCAAGTGGGTTCGGCTCAGTTGACAAAGCAGTCAACGCAGCAAATCCTGAGATTCCCATTTCGTTAACCGTTGCTTCTGAACCACCCGTAACCATCACATCGTACTTGCCTGATTGGATACGCCAGAAGGCTTCACCAATCGCGTTCGTCGCACTGGCGCACGCCGTTGACAATGTGTAGTTAATTCCCTTGGCACCGTAACGCATTGACACGTTACCTGACACCATGTTTGGGATAGCGTTTGGCACGAACATTGGGCTCACACGTTGTGGTCCCTTGTCGTGCATCTTGATAACTTGTTCTTCGATCGTCGTCAAACCACCGATTCCGTTACCCATGATAACGCCGAAACGATCCGGGTTATCAACACCATCTGCCAAACCAGCGTTTTCCAAAGCTTCACCAGCTGCGTGAACGGCATATTGTGAGAACAAATCCATCTTGCGAGCTTCGCGCTTTCCAACGCGTTCTGCAGGATCGAAGCCCTTCACTTCACCAGCAACCGTGACACCCGTTTCCGAGGCATCAAATTTTGTAATTGGGGCAATACCAACTTGACTGTTAAAGATTCCATCCAAAAAGTCATTTGCTGTATTACCAACGGGCGTAACTGCACCCAAACCTGTTACGACAACTCGTGTCATGTTGTTCTCCTCTACTTTCCTAAAGCGTTAGATACGACTTATTAAAATAAGTTACGAAAGAATAAGTGCATCAAGTCGTATCTGGTTTCCTTAGATGTACAATCCACCATCGACCGTAATTGTTTGGCCAGTGATGTAATCGTTTTGAGCCAAGAACAAGGCAGTTTGTGCGATTTCAGCCGCGTTTCCAAAACGCTTCAAAGGCACAGCCTCTAGGACTTGTTCCTTAACCTTGTCAGACAAAGCATCCGTCATGTCAGAAACGATCATGCCGGGCGCAATTGCGTTAACACGAATGCCACGCATTGCACCTTCCTTTGCCAACGTCTTCGTCAAGCCGACGATTCCGGCCTTTGACGCAGCATAGTTAGCTTGTCCAACATTACCCATCAATCCCACCACTGACGCGATGTTAATGATGTTTCCTGAACGGGCGCGCAACATCTTCTTAAAGAGTGGTTGCGTCACGTTAAACGTACCGTTCAAGTTTGTGTTCACAACATTGGCGAATTCGCTAGGCTTCATCCCCATAGCCAACTTGTCGTCAACGATTCCAGCGTTGTTAATCAAAATGTCGATACCGTCTACTTCTTCAAGCAAACCAGTCAACGCATCGTTAACACTGTTTTCATCAGCGATATCAGCCGTAATTGCCAATGTATCTTCACTGAATTCAGCCATTACTTCAGGCTTTACAGCTGAGCGTCCGTGCAAAATCACACGTGCGCCAGCTTCATCGAAAGCCTTGGCAATTGCCAATCCGATACCACGTGTTGATCCCGTGATCAACACATTCTTTCCTGCAAGATCCATTATTGTACTGTCTCCTGTTCTGCAATCAACATGTCGCGAACTTCATTAAATGAAGCAAGGTCCTTCACGCAGTAGCGCTTAACGTCCTTACCAACAATCTTCTTGGCAAACTTCATCAAGGTGTCGCTTGGACCAAACTCAATCAACGTATCAACACCATCATCAACCATCGCTTGCAACGCTTGAGCAAAGTACGTTGGTGACGTGATTTGTTGCAACAAGGTTGCCTTCACATCCACGAACTTTTGACCCGTCGTGTTTGAGTAAACAGCGAATTCAGGTGTGTTAAACGTTTCGTCAGTTAGGCGAACTGCCAATTGATCAGCAGCCGTTTGCAACAATGGTGTGTGGAAAGCCCCTGAAACTGGCAATTCAACCATGCGTGAGACACCAGCTTCAGTTAGTTCTGCCATGGCATCATTAACGTCTGCTTCAATACCACCGATGACCAATTGGTTAAATGTGTTGAATTTCGCTGGATAAACGCGCTTGCCAGCTGCTTGTAGCTTTTCAAGCATTGCAACTACCATATCTTGTTCATCCGTCATAACGGCAACCATCTTACCTGGGTTTGCATCACCAGCCGCTTGCATGTATGCACCGCGATCCTTGATAATGCACATCGCTTGTTCAAACGTCATTGCACCAGCAGCAGTCAATGCACTGTATTCGCCCAAGCTTAGGCCCAATGCAGCGGCTGGCTTTGGCATAACGTCTGACAAAGCATTGTAGATACCCATACTCATTGCCAAAATAGCAGGTTGTGTGTACTTCGTTTGCTTGATGTTGTCTTCACTATTTACAATAGTGGCCATAACATCGTAGCCAAGTAACTCACTCGCACGGTCAATTGTTTCTTGATATTCAGGTAAGTTTGCATACAAGTCAGCTCCCATGCCAACTTGTTGCGCACCTTGACCACTCATCAATAGTCCTAGTTTCATGTTCTCTCCCCTGTTGTTTGGTTAGTTCAACAAGTCTTCAGCTTGTGACCAAACATCTTCTATAATTTGTGCCACTGGCTTAATATCAGTAATCATTCCTGAAATTTGACCAGCCATGAAGGCACCGTTTTCCTTATCACCATCAAGCACAGCTCGGCGAAGTGAACCATTTTCAAGTTCTTCAATCGCATCTGCATCTGGCTTAGGCTTTGTGATTTCAATACGTTCTTGCTTAACAAAGTTCTTTGACATCTTCGTCTTCAAAACACGAGCGCGATTACCAAGCAATTCACCGGTAGCGATCGTATCAATGTCCTTTGCCTTCACAACAGAATTCTTAAAGTTTTCGTGTACTTCAGCTTCTTCTGAAGCCAAGAAACGCGTTCCCATTTGTACACCTGAGGCACCTAGCATGAAGGCCGCAGCAACGCCGCGACCATCTGCAATACCACCAGCTGCGATAACTGGAATCTTCAATGCGTCAACCACTTGTGGTACCAATGTCATCGTCGTCAACATACCAATGTGACCACCTGACTCCATACCTTCAGCGACAACCGCATCAACACCCTTCTTTTCCATCATCTTAGCAAGTCCAACTGATGGCACAACTGGAATTACCAAGATGTCGTGGCTGTGCAATTCTTCGATAAATGGTGACGGATCACCAGCACCGGTTGCGACAACCTTAACACCTTCTTCGATGATGACATCGAAGACTTCGCGAATGTGACGTGACAACAACATCACGTTGACACCGAATGGCTTATCAGTAACTTCACGGGCACGACGAATTTCTTCACGTACCTTATCAGCCTTCCAATAACCCGTTCCGATGATACCTAAACCACCTGCCTCAGAGACAGCACCTGCAAGATGACCAGTCCCTGCCCAGGCCATACCACCTTGGATGATAGGGTACTTCATGCCTAACTTTTCAAATAATGGATTACTTAGCTTGACGCTCATTTTGCGGTTCCCTTTCTCTTTGGGTTTGTGTGATTAGGCGTTTACTTGCTCAGAAACCTTGTTTACCAAGTCTTGAACAGTTTGAATTTCTTCAGCAACAGCCAATTTGATGTCGAAGTCGTCTTCGATACGGTTCAACACTTCAAACAAATCCAATGAATCTGCGTCGATGTCTTCAGTCAAGTTCGTTTCAGGCTTAACTTCGCCCTCTTCCAAATCAAATTGGTCTACCAAGATTTCAGTTACCTTGTTCAAAATTTCTGCTTCAGTCATGTTAATATCCTCTGTTTTCTTTATAATTTAAAAGTAGTTTGAAAATTAAAATGTATACGCCATATACAATTTTAGAAAAATAAATTAGACCTTGATAATCAAGGCGCCAACCGTCAATCCACCACCAAATCCGGCGATTGCGATTGTTTGTCCTGCGTGCACCGTCCCTGCTTCACGAAGTTCGTCAAGCAAGATACCGATACTTGCAGCACTTGTGTTTCCATATGAAGCCATGTTCATTGGGAACTTTTCAATTGGTTGGCCAAAGCGCTTCGCAATACTGCTGATAATGCGTCCGTTTGCTTGGTGCAATAGGTAAACATCAATATCATCAGGTGTTAAGTCAGCTTTAGCCAACGCTTCATTTAAGACATTTGGTACTTCGCGAGTTGCAAAGCTATAAACCTCACGTCCACCCATTTTGAAATATGGATCAGCTGTCTTCAACATGCCTGCAAAGTGATTTGCATTTTGTTGTTGCCCAGCCGTTAGGAATTGTGAACGTTCACCAAACGTTTTCAATGATTCAGCTAGCAAACCAGTTGCTGCTGTTGTGCGTTCTAGCAAGACGCCCGCTGCGCCATCTCCGAAGAGTACGGCCGTTGAACGGTCTTCCCAGTTCACAAGTTTGCTCAACACTTCCGCCCCGATAACTAAGCCTCGTTCATAACGCGTTGTGAGCAATGAACTTGCCATACTCAACGTATAAACGAAACCTGAACAAGCAGCGCTTAGGTCCCAAGCGAAAGCATTGTGCGCACCGATTTTCCCCTGCACAATTTGTGCAACACTCGGTGACAATGTATCCGGTGACATCGTACCAACTAAGATAAAATCTAGTTGATCCGCGGTCAAACCAGCTTGATGGAGGAGTTTTTCTGCTACCGCCACGGCCAAATCACTGGTATCTTCAGTGTCGACGATGTGACGTTGCCGAATTCCAGTACGTGAACTAATCCATTCATCAGACGTGTCCATAAATGATGCTAAATCATCATTCGTAACGACTCGTGATGGGATTGCTCGCGCTGACTGGACGATGGTAAATTTTTCCATGTCGCCCTCTCTTAGAACTGGATCAACTCGTGAAGATATTCTTGCAAATTAATCACTGCTTTACGTACGGCAGCCGCTTCATCGTCGGATAGAGAGTCAAACAATGAGTGGGCCATACCGCGGTGGAAAGCCTCGTGTGCACGGAAAACCGTACGTCCCGAGTGCGTTAGTACAAGATGGACAACACGTCGATCTTCGTCATCGCGACGACGTTCAACATATCCCTTCTTCACTAGCTTATCGATTACGCTCGTCATCGCACTAGGCGTCAAGTGCACCATTTCGGCGACTTGTGACGCTGTACGTGTCTCATACATCGAGATGGCTGCAATCGTGTGCATATCCTTAATCGTGATGTCATTAAACTTTGATTCACGCAATGAGGCTTCCTCAATCCAGACAACGTTGTTAAAAACGTTAACTAGGGCCTCATTAATCTGTTCGAACGATGCTTCTTCACTAGCTGCCATACTTACTTCTCCGTCTCACTCTTGGCGTCAGCCGCCTTTTTCTCGTCAGGTGAAACAACAAACATCAATTCGGCGCTAGTTGCTAACTTGCCATCAACCATAGCTTTGACGTTTACTGTTCCCATGTTCTCTCTCAGATTACCGAATTCTACGTGTAACTTCAAGACGTCGCCTGGCTTTACCATGCGCTTGAACTTGGCATTATCAATACCCGTCATATAAGCCGTCTTACCAACAAATTGTGGTGATGACAAAATCAAGATTGATGCCGCTTGTGCAAGTGATTCAATAATCAACACACCAGGCATAACTGGGTTCCCTGGGAAGTGACCTTGGAAGAATTGTTCATTGATTGTTACGTTCTTCGTTGCGATCAATGATTCTCCTGGTGTCATCTCGTCCACGTAATCCATATAAAGAATTGGATAACGGTTGGGAATCAAATCCATGATTTCAGTCGTCGTTAAAACTGCCATAGTCTCACTCCTTCCAAAAAGTATTTCGAACATCAAACTATTCGATATTCAAATCATATTTTGTTTTAAGCAAAATGTCAACACACTTTCGCAATAAATATGCGTATACCCCATTTACTATCTAGGCTTCATTTGTCGAAAATGCCTAAATTCAGGCATTTTAACAAGTTATATCTTATTCATTTAATTCATAAAAATAGTAAATTTATGCAACAACTTACTTTTTGTATACAAAAAACAGGGATGATGTTCGCTGCCATCATCCCTGTTTGATTAGTCTACTTATCAGAATCCTTGTGCATCTTGTCCTTCAAGTCTTCAACTGCGTCGGCAGCCTTTTCCTTGATATCACCCATTGCATCACGGGCCTTACCAGCAAGTTTTTGCGTCTTGCCTTCAGCTTCAACGCGCTCGTTTCCAGTCGCTGATCCAACTACTTCCTTTGTCTTCCCAGCTGCTTCGTCGTACTTTCCCTTAACGTGATCTGACATTGTCATATAAATCGTCCCCCTTTGTTTGATTGATTTAATCATAACAAGGAAGTTCATTCATGCCATCTGCCAAACGGGCAAGCTTAGTCAGCTAGTCCGACACGCTTAAAGATATCATCGACGTGCTTCAAGTGCCAATTGTAGTCAAAGGCGTCGTCAATCTCAGCCCTCGTTAGCTTTTCCGTGATTGTTGCGTCAGCATCTACCAAATCACGGAATTGGAGTTGCTCATCCCATGAACGTGCCGTCAACGGTTGAACCGTATCGTAAGCTGCTTCACGAGACATTCCGGCATCCACTAACTTCAAGAGCAAACGTTGTGAGTAAATCAAGCCATACGTACGCTTCATGTTAGCCAACATTGTTTCTGGGAAGACTTGCAAGTTCTCCAAAATTGCCGTCAAACGGTGCAACATGTAATCCAAAACCGTCGTTGCATCAGGCAAAATAATACGTTCAGCACTTGAGTGTGAGATATCACGCTCATGCCACAAAGCAACATCTTCCATAGAAGTAACTGCATAACCACGCAAAACGCGTGACAAGCCAACGATGTTCTCTGAACCAATTGGGTTACGCTTGTGTGGCATTGCTGATGATCCCTTTTGACCACCCTTAAAGCCTTCTTCAACCTCATGAATTTCTGAACGTTGCAAACCGCGAATCTCAGTGGCAACTTCTTCCAACGTCGTTCCGATAACCGCAATCGTCGTCACGTAGTCAGCGTGCAAGTCACGTGGCAACACTTGTGAGCCAATTGCTTGTGGCGTTAGGCCAAGTTCAGCCATGGCTGCCTCTTCAACAGTTGGTGGCACATTGGCGAATGTACCAACTGCACCTGATAACTTTCCTGTTTCAACGGCTGCTGCGACGCGTTCAAAACGCTCAAGGTCGCGGACAGCTGCTTGGTAAAAGCGCGCCATCTTCAGCCCAAACGTCGTTGGTTCCGCGTGAACACCGTGTGTACGGCCCATCATCACGGTGTGCTTGTACTTACGGGCCAACGTTGCCAAAACATCCTTGTAGGCTGCCAAATCGGCCTTAATAACGTTGTTTGCTTGGCGTAGCCGTAATGCTTGGGCAGTGTCTACGACGTCAGTTGACGTCAAACCATAGTGAATCCACTTACGCTCATCCCCCAATGACTCTGACACATTGCGCGTAAAGGCAACCATGTCGTGACGCGTCGTCTCTTCAATCTCTGCAATGCGATCAACATCGAATTTTGCATTTGCACGGATTGCTGCTAAATCTTCCGCCGGTACGTGCCCCTCAGCTACCCAGCCGGCTGTGACAGCAATTTCTACATCTAGCCAAGATTGGTATTGGTTCTCCAATGACCAAATATGGCGCATTTCAGGTCGTGCATAGCGATCAATCATGTTTATCCCCTTATTAAATCGTCTTAAAATACGAACAAAACTTTAATTACGTTTATTATTGTACATTATTCACGAATGTTTTTGCACTATTTATCTGAATTTCGGCCAAAATAAAAGGAACAAGCGGTTATCGCTTGTTCCTAGGTGTTATATATCTTTTATTATTCAGCACTAAACCTTGGCGTTTCACGACCAGCCGCCTTAAGCAAGGCCATGCCGAAAATGCCACTTACAATACCAGCAACAAACACGCACAACATTAACATATTACTATTTCTCCTCGCCTTAACTTATGTACTAATAGTAACCAGAAAAAATGAACACTTTATGAACAAAATTCATCTACAATATTGATAAACTAAGGCTAACATTCTTCAAAACGCATTCAACATTTAGCCCTTGATTGTTTCCCCATCATCACATACACTGAAATTCAGGGGAAAGGAGTTTCTCATGTACTTCATTGGTCTATTATTGGCCTTCATGCTTGGTGGCACATGCGCCATCGTGGCCATGGCCTTATTACAAAGTGGCAAGCGCACTAAAATTCACGATGATAAATTTCGTGATAACGATTAAAACTAAAAAGTTCTCTTCCAAACATTGGTGATCTTTCACTTTGTTTGGAAGAGAACTTTTTTAATACGCTGAAAAGAAGCGCTTTTTCTTGATTGGCGTTTGGTGCTGACGAGATAAACGCTCACCGTTGACCAAAGCCTTGGCGTTATCGTCAAATCGCTTTGCTAGGTCAGAAACATATGCTGTTTTTAGTTTGTCAAATGCAGCTGTCATTTCATATTTGCGACCTGGAATATGGTGTGCATCTGATGCAAACAAGTGTGCCAACCCATTAGCGATAATATCTTCACTAAAGGCCGTCACTGCTTTACCAAATGTACCAACATATGAACTAGCGGTCACTTGTGCATATGCCCCACGTGACACCATATCATACAACAATTGTGGTTCCTTCATTAGACGTGTATTACGTTCTGGGTGCACAATGATTGGCACCAAACCGCGTTGTTGGATTTGGAACAACATATCCATCGTAAATGCTGGTACATCATCTGATGGGAATTCGATTAAGATGTAGGTTCCCTGCTCATCCGTTGTGAGAATGTCACCGTCATCCAACGCTGACAACAAGCCACCATTGATGCGAACCTCTTGCGATGGGAAAACCGTCAATGGAATATTCGCATTGTTCAATTCAGTTTGAAAATCAGCCGTTAACTTAATCACGTCTGATGCATGATTCACATAACGTCCGTTCATGTGGTGCGGTGTCATAAGTGCATGCGTCACGCCATCTGCAACCGCATCACGTGCCATTTGCAACGAAACGTCAAGGTTCTCTGAACCATCGTCAATGCCTGGTAATAAGTGACTGTGAATGTCAATCATATTCGTCTCCTTAAACCTTTTCTCTTTCTTTAACTATACCCTAATTATTCATGGAATGTTATATAATTATTCATGTTTTGAATACATTTTAAGGAGTTTTTCCATGATTAAAAAGGTGTTACTTTGGATTTTGGGTATCGCTGTTACCCTGATTGTGATTGGTGGTGGCGTCGCTGCATTCGCGCTACACAACACGACTTCGAAGATTCACTTGTAAAAGGCACCCGTAAAATGTAGGAAAACGGCAGGTTAGAACTGTTGGTTTTCCTACATTTTTTGTATCATGAATCACATCAGAGTGTAGGAGGAATTTGATGTGAGGCGTGATTTAAGAGAAGGAGTGACGATTTACGTGACTGAAAATATTAAGCCTAACTTCGCCGAGATTGCCCGGCAATATAATGTTGATTATCGAACCGTTAAGAAAGCCTATGAGGAAGTCAAAGCTGGACTTAAGGGCCGACCAAGTGGTCGACCGAAACGGCCAAGTTTACTGGATCCATTCAAGCAAACCATCGATTCAAAGCTTGAACTAAATTGTTCGGCTGCTTCAATTTTTAAATTTATCCAGAAGAAGGGCTTTACCGGCAGCTATACCCTCGTGAAAGATTATTGTCGCCAAACCCGCCGAGAACGAGTTAAGAAAGCTACCATTCGGATTGAACATTCCCCTGGTCTCTCTGCTCAAGTTGACTGGAAAGAAGAAATGGCCCTAGTGAGCAGCGAGGGTGAGCTGTTTAAATTCAATATTTTCTTGTATGTATTGCCTTATTCAAAACTCAAATATATGACACTAACCTTTGATCGGAGCCAAGATACCCTCTTTTCTTGCTTACACGACGCTTTCCTTCATACCGGAGGTATTCCGACGGAAATCTGGTTTGATAATATGAAAACCGTTGTGGATCATACAAAATCCCAGTTTGGCCACGCTGTCTTTAACGAACGGTTCCACGAATTCTGTAAAGATGCCGGTTTCACACCAATTGCTTGTCGACCATTCAGACCACAAACTAAAGGTGCAGTTGAAGCCCTTGCTCGCACGGTTGAACGTTTACGGCCATACAATACTGAATTTACTGATGGAACTGAGCTAATCGAACTAGTTCATATGCTCCGAGATGATCTAAATCATGAAACTTCGCAGGCCACGGACGAAGTCCCGTACCTGAAATGGTTAGACGAAGAAAAAGAGTACCTTCATCGCGTTCCAGTTAATCTCCTTGAACCATACTTCGAAGAAAACATTACCCGTGTCGTTTCGAAGGAGGCCATGATCAATTTCCGCAAATGTAAGTACTCAGTAGATCCGCGATACATTGGTTGTACGGTTGCTGTTGAAATCTCCAATGATGAGCAGCGCATCCACATTTATTATAACGGAGAAGAAATTCGTACGCACTCCATAACTACCAATTCGCTGAATTATGACCCCCAAGATCAGTTCAATATCCTCAAATCTGATTTGCTTAAAGGGCGGACAGATGAAGACATTTCAGCTTACATTCGTGAACATATGACTGATTACGACAACTTATAGGAGGCTACCATGACCACTAATAATCAAATTCTTTTAAATAATCTTGAGCGCTTAGGGTTAAACAAAATCCGTGAATACTTGCCGAATTACCTTGATCAAATTCACACTGATAATCTGTCATTAACTGAGGCGCTAATTGATTTAACTAATTCGGAACTCCAGAATCGACACGAAGGTCAGATTGCACGGGCCATTGGCCGTGCTCGGTTCCCCAATACAAAATCCCTAGATACATTTGATTTTAGCTTTCAACCCAGTATTAATCGCCAAGAGGTTCTGGAATTCCAGAATCTGGCTTTTATGGAAAAGTCTGAAAACTTAATCTTTATTGGCAATCCGGGAGTCGGTAAAACCCACTTGGCAATTAGTATTGGGATTGAGGCCTGTAAACAGGGCTGTCGGGTTCTCTTTATTAATTGTCATGAGCTGTTGATTAGATTGAGAGCAGCTTACGAAAAAGGACTGCTTGATCGATCTCTAAGCCGCTATTCGCGCTATGACCTATTAATTATTGATGAAATTGGGTATTTGCCAATTGGTCACCAAGAAGCTAACCTCTTATTTCAGCTAGTCAATGCCCGCTATGAAAAGCATTCAACGATCATTACCAGCAATAGTGATCTATCCGCTTGGGTTGATATTTTCCAGAACCCAACTGTGACAGCAGCCATTCTCGATCGCTTGGTTCATCATGTTCACGTAGTGAAGATCACTGGTAAATCTTACCGATTACGTGGCCTCAAGTAACTGCCGAAAACCTACATTTCTTTCTGCCGAAAACCTACATTTTTAAACTGCCCTTGACAATTCACTCAATGGACAGCACATTAAGTAAAGCTTCAGACACGAAGACCAAAGCTGTGAAGTCAGTCGCTTACCTACTCCTCGGTACGGACACTGGTGCTCTAGGCCGAGACTTCAAGGGGCGTACCGATACAATGATGGTTATGGTTGTTAACCCAACTTCAAAAACCACAACAATGATCTCAATCGAACGTGACACGAAAATTCAAATCGACGGTGTTGATGCGAAGCTTAATGCGGCGTACGCATATGGTAATGCTGAAGCCGCAGTAAACGCAGTTGATAAATTGCTTAACATCAAGCTAGATGGTTACCTATTGGTTAACATGAATGGTTTGAAGCAGCTTGTTAACGCCGTTGGTGGTGTCGATGTAAAGTCACCATTAACATTTGACTATGAAGGTTATTCATTCACAGAAGGTCAAACGTACCACATGGATGGTGCACAAGCATTGCAATTCTCACGCATGCGTTACGACGATCCACAAGGAGACTACGGTCGCCAAATTCGCCAACAACTCGTGATTGAATCAGTAATTAATAAGCTGAAAGATGATCCTTCTAGCGTTCTATCAAACGATTTCTTAAATGCCGTATCTGACAATGTTCGTTCAAACATTTCACTTACTTCATTACGTAACTTAGCCACTAAGTATCGTGATTCTGCTCAAACCATTAACCGTGATCAAATCAAGGGTACAGGTGAAATGGATAATGGCGTTTCATATCAAATCATATCGGATGCCGAATTCCAGCGTGTTCACAATGAAATTGAAAATGCGTTAAATGCCACCGAGTAACATTTAAGTTTAGGAAACTAAAAGTCATGCCAAAAACAGAAACAAACGCACAAACTGTCGAAATAAAAGACACTACAGACGGAGAAGTTAACCGATTTTTACGAGAAATTATTATTACGTCCGTTCCTAAAGAATCTACCTCTAAGGCATCGTCATTATTTTAAAACAGCCAAGATATGTCGATTTTAAAATCGAAGAAACTATAAACGTCCTACTGAACCACTTAAAAGGGAAATACTCACATTTTTATTTTATAAATACAACTTCCGTTCTAGATCCAGATAATGTCGGTTCTGCGGGTACTAATTTTGCCAATATAGCAAATCTCAAAAAATCATTCGATTTAGTAAAGCGAAGTCTATCCCCTTCCTCGTCTGACCTTTTACTAGCTTTCGGTAGAGACGTTTTTAATAACGCTATTCCTAAACGATATCGAGCGCAAAATTTTGCCGCTTTAAAAGCATTTGTCGACTTAGATATCTGGATCGAAAAATATTACACTTCTGATATTAATGCCAAGTTTATTTATCCAGGCAGAAAGTATAAAAACAAATTGATTCAAGCTCCTTTAAAGGCGCTTGAATCAATTATTAAAAAATAAAATAACTTAGCGTTAGCAATATAATCGCAAAAAAGGCCAACAGACAAACTCAATTTTAAGTTTGCCTGTTGGCCTTTTCTTTTAGATATTTCTCAACACCGTTGCTCGCTTAGTCTATCTTTTTAAAAACAAATCGAATTATGAGTTTTGAAAATGTTGTTTTAAGCATGAAAATTAGAGCAACATAAGCAACAATCCCCACCGCTATTTCTACAATTGTCCAAATTGGAGTGGCCGGCAATTTCAACTGAACAATCCACACAACGATAAACATCACAATTCCCGCAAGAAAGTACTTCCAAAGCCCATCAAATAGGCGAGCAAGACTCAATTGCTTCCTAACCACGATAACCTGATAAATCGTAACTACTAATTCTGACAACGCCGTCGCATATGCAGCACCGTATAATCCCCAAAGCGGAATAAATATAAAATTCAACAAAATATTCGCAACCGCACCAAGAGTGACAGATACAGTAAAATCATGCACTCGATTAGTAGGCATTAAATATTGAGTCCCAATCACATTGCTCCAAGCAATAAATAAGATAATTGGAGACAGAATCATTATCGTACTACCTGTAGGCAAAAACGGTGTCCCTAAATACCAAACGATTAATTTTTGAGAAATCGCAGCCATGCCAAACATCAGTGGCACTGCTAAGGCTGTGACAAAATCCATTGAATTATAAATGGCTGTATTCACACCCGAATAATCTTTATTAGCATATTGATTCGCAACACGAGGTAACATAACCGTTCCCATCGCAGTAACAAGTGCAAGGGATACTCTGACGATTTTATCAGCATTATCGTAAAATCCCGACAACGCAGCTGATCCATGGGCTAACATAGGAAGCATTGTTTTGTTCAGCTGTAAATAAATCTGCGTTGCTACCGTTGGAATAAACAAGGAAATGGTAGGAGCCGCATGTTTCCAGACACGTAGCTCTGCTAGCTTAGGCCTTCGGACATTCCCCGGCAAATAGAACCACATCGTAATATTCCCGATAACTTGAGTCAACGCCAACAACAAAATATATTTATTTACATCTTGTTTAGTTTTAACAATCGTAAATATCAATACGACAACTACAATTTTAATTAAAGAATTTCGTACTACCGTCTTCTTAAAATCCTCTAAACCCATGAAATACCAAGAAATATCTAAAACAACCGCAACAATGACCCAACTTTGCAACACTAGTTGGGAGTAGTATGATTTGAATTCATTGATTCCGGTCTTCGACATAAGATAGATAAAAACAAAGTAAATGAGTAATGTAATTGTACCTACAATGAAGTGAAGTATCTGAATTTCCCAAAATTTTCTATCGCGTTCTATCACATCATCCCGGACATAAGCTATTTCTCTCTGACCATATAAATTGATTCCAAGTGTAGCGAGCAATAAAAAATACGTCACAATAGAATTTGTCCATGCCTGAATACCAAATCCTTTAGTCCCAAGAACGTGCGCTAGATACGTCATAGTCAACAGCGGTGCTATAACAGTCAGTAGTTGATATCCTACATTGTATAAATAATTTTTGATAATCTGCATGTTATCGATCAAACTTCCTGTGATAAATTCACGGTGCCAACTACTATAACGTAGCTGCCAAATCCTTGATGTATTGCTTCAATGCTTCGCCAGTTTGTGGGTGGTTCAAACCGTATTCAATGTTAGTCGTCAAGAAACCAATCTTTGAACCGATGTCGTAACGCTTACCCTTGAATTCGTGGGCGTAAACGTGTTGACGCTTGTTCAATGAA
>NZ_PVSN01000082.1 GCF_004766315.1 Weissella confusa
GAACCACAAAGCGTTCGACTTGCATGTATTAGGCACGCCGCCAGCGTTCATCCTGAGCCAGGATCAAACTCTCAATTTAAAGTTTGAGTATAACTCAATTTTTGTTGTTTAACAGAAGTTAAACGAATTTACTAGCGAATTGACTTCGCAAATGTTTTTGCATCAAGAACTAGCTTGATGACCCTACACATTTGTTTCATCGAAACGATATTCAGTTTTCAATGACCTACGTCGTTGCCTCACCAGACAACTTATATATCATAACAACCTTTCAAGCGAATGTCAACAACTTCTTTCAAAGAAGTTTGAATATCAATTAGCTATTCAAGTTAAATATGTTTTGCTGTTTCCCTGAAACAACTTAATCTATATTACATATGTTTATGCGATTCGTCAACACTTTCTTCAAACTTTGTTCATATAAAATAAAAATCGCAGTCAGAAACCCATTCTGACTGCGATTTTACTTGCTTTTAAATGTGCAATTCATCAAAGAATACCGTGGCATCCCCAATAATCTGTTGCACCCAATCCGGTGCTGGAATCCGCTCCAAGTTAATTGCCAACACTGGAACACCTGCCTTTGCGTACTGTAATAACCCAGCGAATGGGTAAACCACAAAGCTAGTGCCAACAATGACAATTAAGTCTGCCTGGTTAACCCACGTGGCTGCTTCTTCCACATTAAATGGAATTTCACCATATAACGTAATCCCTGGTCGCAACAATGCACCGTCTGATCGACGCATATTCGTCATGTACTCAGCCAGCGTTGCTTTCTTGCCATCAGTTACCGCATAAATATCATAAAGCGAGCCATGAAATTCAATTGTCGCTTCACTACCTGCCTTCTTATGAAGACCATCAACATTTTGCGTAATAATCTTGGCACGGCCTTGCTTGGTTAGCGCCGCCATTTTGTCATGAATCACATTCGGCTCAGCATCTGGAAAATACATATTGTCCATCATGAACCGATACATCTTTTCAGGTTCATTAGCCAACGCATCAGTACTTAATAAATATTCTGGACGTTCAACTACGCCACTATCATCATAAATGCCACCTTTTGAGCGGTAATCTGGGATACCCGACGCAGTTGAAACACCAGCACCCGTTAGAAAGACAATCCGCTTTGCATGATCAAATAAGTTTTGAATTTCTGGATTAACACTCATTCTATGACACTCCGATCTATATTAATTACTGACGCACAACGAAAGGTTGTCCGATTTGTTCTAGCACTTCACGGACTGGCGTTTGATACAACGCCTTAAAGAACTCAGGTTGGTTCTCATCGGGTGCTGAAATAACAAAACTGTTTTGACCTTCTGACTTGCTCAAACCAACATAGGCTGACTTTTCCGTGTTACGGTCTGTCATCTCTGTGTGCTTAATATCGAATACTTGAGCCAATGGCAAACGCAATTGTCGTTCTGATAGTACTGGCGTCAACGTCGCGAACTCAAGCGCCTTCAATTCAGGCAAGTTCCAAGCAATCATTTGCGCATCAAAGCCCTTAAAGGCTGCGATTACTGCACGGTGAACCGTGAATGGATCCTTGATGTCATCAACCTTCATCGTTGCAAAAATGTGACCCGCAGCTTCCCATGCCTCTGGGAATGCATCTGCAAAGCTATCAGTGTAAATAGCTGTATCAATGTCAGTTGGCACAGCGTTCATGAAGACGCGTGCATCCAACAACGTCAACAAACGTAGCGCTGCTTCTGAACGATCGTTCTTTGCTTCGGGCGTCAACGTTGACATAACCCCATTTGCAAACGCCTTTACGACTGCCGCTGTCACCAAACCGTGCTTGGCTTGTTCCTTATAGGTAATGGCACGCAAGGCTGGTTGGTAAAGATACGTTGACATAACCATCAATTGATCCGTCATATTAATGTCTTCTGACTTCAATTGGAAATAAACTTGTGGGTAACCGCTCAACGTCAACATCATGTTCAACAATTCTTGTGTTGCTGAGAAATCAGGTGCGGTTGCATCAGTTACCTCAACCATCAAACGCGTTCCCAACATATCCGTTGAAACTTGGTCGTGTGTCAACTTCCCCGTTGCTTCACCTGAACCGCGAAGGACCACTGAACCTGGATAAACTTGATTAACTTGGTTTAGGAGCTTAACTGTATCTTCTGAAAATTGCATAATAATCTCTTTCTTATTCTTTATTTACTTTGACGTAATGTCGCCAACGCTTCACGGGCAACCGTTTCGTTAAATCGGCCGAGTTGTTGTAAACGTGCTGTTAGTGCTGGCACTTCTTCGGTCGTGGCACCGACTTGCAAGGCTAATGACTTAGCTTGCAAGGCCATGTGACCATCTTGAATACCGGTTGTGACAAGGGCGCGTAGTGCTGATAGGTTTTGTGCTAACCCTACCGCTGCGACGATGCTTGTTAATTCATTGACCGTTGGATTGTCCATCAAGGCATGATTTAGCTTAACCGCTGGCACAATCCCAATTGATCCACCAACCACACCAAGCATCAATGGCAATGTTGTTTCACCCAACAACATATCGTCTTGCACTGTCCAGCTGGTTAGGCCACGATATTGGCCGTCGTTGGCTGCATAGGCGTGCAATGCTGCATTAACTGCACGTGTGTCATTGCCACTTGCTAATACAGCCGCTTCAATACCATTAAGCAATCCTTTATTTGATGTTACTGCACGGTACGTCGACAACTGTTCAATGTGGCTTGCAGCTGCGATTCTACGGGCAACTTCCGCTCCAGCCATCCCCTGCTTTGTTGCCAATGCCTCTACTGGCACGGCCACACGAGCCTTAACCAAAGCCTCTGTCGCGTAGTTTGACAAAATCGCCATCAACACCTGATAACCAGCAATCGTCAATTCCTTGGCAACAGCCTCAGACATCGTATTAACAACATTCGCCCCCATGGCCGCCTTAGGATCAACCAGCACATTCACAATAGCTGTTTGATCATCTAAAACTTCTACAGTCAGCGCCTTAGCACCGCCACCACGCTTAGCCATCGAAGGGTGCGCATCATTAGCTGCTTGCAACAAGGCTTGGTTGTGGTTTGCCACATATTCTTGCAACGCATCCACGTTTGCCACATCCGTCAAAATAACCTGACCGCGTAGCAAGCGACTTTGAATCGTCGTTTTAACACCTTCACCAGCACGCATCATGCGGGCACCATTACTTGCAGCCGCAATGACGCTTGGTTCCTCAGTACTCATTGGCACCGTTACCAATCGGCCATCAACTGGCAAATCTGGTAGCAAGCCGGTCGGAACCCCAAAGTTATAAAGATAATTTTCAACCTGTTGTTCACCAACTGCATCGTATTGCGCTTCAATTAACGCCACTTGCTCAGCAGTCAATTGCTTATTTTCAATCGTTTTGTCTAGTCGTTCTCGCCAAGACAACTTATAAAAGCCGTGCCAATCCGCCATTATCTAAACGTTCCTTTTCTAATATCTCTTATAGTTTAACAGTTATTTTCCTTGTTTAAAGTAAAAAACGGTTTTGGCGTCGTCACCAAAACCGTTTCCATTATTCTTCAATCGTTTGTACGCGGTACTTCACCACGTTTTGACCATCTACCGTCGCAAACAAGCGTTGGGTTTGTTCTGCATCGAAGAATCCCAAATCAACTGCCGGAATACCATCGATTTCAGCAGTCCCTTGCACAGCTCGACTCATAACATCATGCAAAACCTTCCATGATTGCTCAAGCTCTTCCTTCTTCTTCACGGCAGCCTTCAACGTGTAACCTTCATCCAAGAAATTCTTGATTGTGGCCACGGCGACATATGTTTTGTAGTTATAAACACGCGCATCTTGCTCCCCATC
Source organism: Weissella confusa (assembly GCF_004766315.1). Classification (GTDB taxonomy): domain Bacteria; phylum Bacillota; class Bacilli; order Lactobacillales; family Lactobacillaceae; genus Weissella; species Weissella confusa_A. Next base: position 3,841 of record NZ_PVSN01000082.1, read on the forward strand.
ACGACTAAGTGACGAGATGATGCCCTTGCTCTCCCAATAACGAAGTTGACGAGTCGAAACACCTGTCATCGTTGCCAACTCACCAATGCGAAACTGGAACACTTCAGACTTCAAAAAGTTCTTATGAAATTGTTGCTTTGATACAAATGTCATCGTCTCGTCCTCCTCTCATTTTGCCGTTTATTATTGTCAGGTTATTTAACATAAATGTCAAGGCACGTAGGCCAGTTTACTCGCAAAAAAAGACACCCAGTAATTAACTGGATGTCCGATACGTTTTAGTTATTCAATTATGGGTTCGGCGTGTCATCCCCACCATCAGTCGAATCGCCACCGTCCGGGTTAACCTGCTTGATACGAGACGTATCTGACCTAGGCTCATCCTTTTCGGGCGCGTCCGTCGAATAGAGTGACTGCGTCGTCTTATTATCATTTTCTGTCCAAAGACTAGTTGAGCCAACACCCTTTTGGTTTTCGAGGTTTTCAAGCTTTCCCAACCCATTTGCATAGTTGTACTTAGAAGCATCTACCTTAGAGAATCCCTTTGGTGTGTAGAAACGCAGCAAGTCTTTCTGGTTAATGTCGTCAGAAATCGACAACTGCTTATTAACCTTCTTGCGCGCCGCTGCAACTTCCTTTTGAACTTGCTTTGAAGGCTTACTAATAACTAATCCCGTTGAATTGTCATAAATCGTGTCGCCAATCACCGTGTACTTTGGCGTGATAAAGTCCTTATCACGGAAAGCAACGACCTGATCACGCTTTGTACTCAACAAATCCTGTCCAAGTTGGACATCATTCTTAGTATCAACACCCAACAAGTGTAGCAACGTTGGCATGACGTCAATTTCACCACCGTATGTGTGGTTAACCCCACCGCCTGTGTATCCTGGAATATTAATCATGAATGGCACACGTTGCATTTGTGTATTATCAAAATCAGTCCAATTATCAGCGCTCTTACCTAGCACAGACGCCAATGACTTGTTTTCAGAGTTTGAGATACCGTAGTGATCACCGTACAAAACAATAATTGACTTGTCGTATAACCCTGACTTCTTCAAGTAGTCATAGAACTCACCAATTGATTGGTCAAGATAGTGGTTCGTTTCAAAGTAACCATTGACCACGTCAGAATCGGTTGTCGTTGTCACGAAGTTCGGATCCTTATCTTGTTCATCAAGACTGTATGGGAAGTGATTCGTAACGGTAATGTACTTTGCATAGAACGGTTGTTGCATGTGCTCCAAGTATGGAATTGAATCATAGAACAACAACTTATCCTTCAAACCATAACCCATCGCCTTATCACCAGACGTGTCATAGTAACTAGCATCAAAGAAATATTGGTAACCCATGTTCTTATAAACATTACTACGGTTCCAGAAACTAGCATTGTTACCGTGGAATACAGCTGATGAGTAACCCTGCGTTTGACGTAGGATAGCTGGCATGGCTTGGAACGTTTGGTCATTACCTTGCGTTGCAAACAATGATCCTTGTGGCAATCCAAATGTCGAGGTCTCCAACATGTTTTCCGCATCTGATGTCTTTCCTTGACCAACTTGGTTAAAGAAATTATCAAACGCAATCGTTGAGTTCGAATTGTAAATCGCGTTCAAGTTTGGCGTCACTTCCTGCCCATTGATTTTTAGATTCAATGAGAATTGTTGGAATGACTCCAAGTGAATGACAAACACGTTCTTGCCCTTTGCAATACCAGCATACTGTGGATTCGAATCTGCAAAGTGGCCCTTTACGTAACTCAGCACATTATCAATATCAGACTTCTTAGCTGACTTACGCATTTCGGAAACACCGTGTGTCTTAATCGCATCAAATACGGTATAAGCATCAATACCAAGATACTTAACCATCATGCTGCTGTCGAATTGACGCGTAATCAATTGTGGACGATCAGCTTCACCAAGCGTCAACGTCACCATGAAGGCGAAAATCGAAAAGGTTGTCATCGCAAAGCTCATGAACTTCGTCGTGCCTTCTTTTTGAATGCGCATCTTTCTAAAGATGAACAACCCAATAATAATCGGCACATCAATCCAGAAGAAAATATCATGGATATTCGTTAACGCAAATCCTGACGCACCCAATCCTTGGTTAACCTTGTTGTAACCCAACATCGTCGCCACCGACATAAAGTCCGTGAACTCACGATAGTAAATCACGTTCAACTGAATCATCAGCACGTTGACTACATATAAAATCGTCGCAACTGGATAAAATAGTTTTGCTGATCGGAAGTAAAACGCTAACCCAATCAACAATGTTGATACGGTTAACGGATTTAGTAACATCGTCACGTATTGAACCGGCGACGCTCCCGAATACAAGTGGAAATCCATGATATTGGCTAACTGTGTTTTAGCCCAGACCAATGCCACCAGCAGCAATACAAACCCCAAGCGGGTATTTAACCAGCTGAAACGGCCATAATGCCTCATATACTTCACTCTTTTCTTTTTATCGTTAGATTTTAAGTTTCAATCAGCCAAATTTAGACTGCATCTGCCCTATTATAGCGTAATTTTTAAGTTCATACCTTATAGTCTTCTGTTTAACGTAATTTGCGCTAAAATAGTTTGAGTATTGTTGCACGAATTTACCCAGAAGTGATCAGTCCATGTCAAATGAACTCATTGTAAGTAAAGAATACGGTGCTGGTGCACTTAGTCGCGAAGCGCTTGCTATCCGTCAAACCGTTTTCGTCGGCGAGCAAGGTGTACCGCTCGAACTAGAGATTGACGACTTAGATGATTCTACAACCCACTACGTTGGCTTTACCGAAAGTCACGCAGTAACCACAGCACGTGTCTTAGTGAACCAAGATGGTTCTAACTGGCACATTCAACGTGTCGCGACCCTATCTGATGCCCGCGGTCACGGTTACGCTGCGAAAATTATGCAAGAAATTATTGCGGATGCCAAAGAAGCTGGTGTTCACACCCTTGATTTGGGTGCCCAAGTTTCAGCGCTTGGTTTCTACGAAAAGCTCGGTTTCGAGGCTGAAGGCGATATTTTCCTAGATGCTGGCATTGAGCACCGCAACATGGTTCTAAAACTTTCATAAAGCAGACAAAAGCACCGCAACGAAATTAATCGTTACGGTGCTTTTTCGTATCTAATTATTTACCTTCATTGATGTGTTGACGGTATGACAACACAGGAATTGAAAATTCGCTGTATGAGCGACGGGCAATGAATGAATAGATTGGCCAGAAGCGTTCATCAACCAAGAACTTTGCTGATTCAGTTGCTTGATTCCACAACGCCTCAGCAGCTTCATCGTCATCAGCCAATGACAATTCAACAACTTGCGCCATCTTCTTAACGAAGCCAAAGTATGTACTCAAAGCTGGCAAGCGGTATTCGCGCACAAACATCAATGTGTTGCGCACCGTTTCATCATCCTTATTTTCCAATGCCATAATCAACAATTGGAAGTGTAGCAAAGCCACGCTACGGACTTCAGCTGAAGAGAAGTTATCCAACTCCATCAAACCATATCCTTCAAGACTAGCCATACGACGTGCTTGATCAGACATTTGCTTTACGACAAGCTTTGCTGCGTTGTATGGTTCGTGGCGAATGATGTTTGCAAACATCAACATGTCATTTGCCGTATAGAACTCACGTGATGAGAGCAACTTAACGATTGTTGGACGAACCATTTCAATCAAGCGATACTTTTCAACTTCATCAACCACTTGAGAGTTGATCGCACGTACCAAGTTAACCAACAAACGTACGTCACGTGTTTCGTCATACATTGAAAGCGTACGATAAACCGTGTCTTCCGTTGGTGTCATCGTAACAGAGTGTGCGTCCAAACCAAGTTCCTTAATTGCTGGATCCAACAATTCAGGATTATTCATATAGATGTGGAGCATCAATTCATCAAATGACACACCAATCGTCATCAACAAATTCACCAACGTTGTTGAACTGACTTTTCCATTACCTTGCAAGTAGTCGTACAAACGTGAACGTGAAATATCAACCGTCTTCAAAACAACCGGAACTGAAATGTTTCGTTCCTTGATGAAATAAATCATCGCGTCACGAATTGCATCCACCGGAACTCGATTCTTACCCATATAAACCTCTTACTTATCGTTAACTTTTCTCATATATCACCCATAAGTATACTCCTATACATAATGTAAGTGTGATATTATGCAAACTTCTTTGTCCCACAGATGATACATTCGAATTATAACTACACGTCAACATCATACAATTTAATTATTAATAATTACTATTTTATTATATAAATCTTCTAAATAATAGCCGATAACTATAAATCAAAAATAACAATTCCTAAATAGTAGACACATGCATATATACAAAAAGAGACATCACACATGACGTTGTATGATGTCTCTTTATTTTTACTCTTGTGAATCTGAATCGTCTTCAGCACGTGCAAGTAGCTCGGCTACTTCAGCTGGTTGTTCACCAGCTGCTGGTGCATCAGGCAAATCAGTGCCAGCTTGGTCAGCAACCGGTGCAGTTGCTGCACCATCTTGCGTCGCATCTTCTGACTCATCTTCGTGTTCAACCTTAGCAAAGGTTGCTACCACAGCGTCATCATCCAAACGGATTACGCGCACACCTTGGGTTGCACGACCAGTTTCAGAAACTGAATCAACCGTGAATCGAATCATGACACCCTTGTTAGTCGTCAACATGATGTCTTCTGATCCGTCAACAACCGCCAAACCTGCCAAAGGTCCGTTCTTTTCAGTGATTTGGGCTGTCTTGATACCCTTACCACTACGACCCTTGATTGGGTATTCTGAGACTGGTGTTTGCTTTCCGTATCCCTTTTCAGTGATAACCAAAACGTGGCCTTCATCCTTCAAGACTTCAGCACCGATAACAAAGTCGTCGTCACGCAATGTAATACCACGGACACCGGCAGCTGAACGTCCCATTGAACGAACGGCTTCCGCATTGAATGAAACAGCATAACCACCATGCGTACCAATCAACAAGTTCTCAGTACCATCAGTAATCATAACGTTGATCAATTCATCATTGTCATTCAACGTAATCGCCTTCAAACCATGGGCACGAATGTTACCGAAGTCAGATACTGGTGTCTTCTTAACACGTCCAAGGCGCGTTGTGAAGAACAAGTAATCCTTGCTTTCAGCAGCATCCCCACGCACGTTGATAACTGTTTGAACACTCTCGCCAGCTTCGATTCCAAGCAAGTTAACCACTGGAATACCCTTAGCTGAACGACCATACTCAGGGATTTCGTATCCCTTCATCTTGTAGACCTTACCGGCGTTCGTGAAGAACAACAATGTATCGTGCGTTGATGTACCAATCAATTGATCGATAAAGTCATCATCATTAACACCCATTCCTTGGACACCACGACCACCACGGTTTTGGGCACGGAATTCAGTTTGTGCCATGCGCTTGATGTAACCACCACTCGTCAATGACACGATAATGTCTTCTTCTTCAATCAAATCTTCATCTTCAATGCTTGTCACGTCACCGATTTGCAATTCAGTACGACGCTCATCACCGTACTTTTCTTGAATTTCAAGCAACTCAGTGTAAATGATTTCGTCGATTCGCTCAGGCTTAGCCAAGATATCCTTGTAGTCAGCAATTGCTGTCATCAAGCCTTGATACTCTTCTTCAATCTTGCCACGTTCCAAACCTGTCAAACGAACCAAACGCATGTCCAAGATGGCTTGCGCTTGCTTATCTGACAATGAGTAATCAGACATCAAACGATTCTTCGCGATTTCTGACGTCTCTGAACCACGAATAATGCTGATAATAGCATCGATGTGATCCAACGCAATACGCAAACCTTCCAAGATGTGCGCACGTGCTTCAGCCTTACGCAATTCGAATTCCGTACGACGACGAACCACGATTTGTTGGTGCTCAAGATAAGCAACCAACATTGCCTTCAAGCCCAACAACTTTGGACGACCATCTTGAACGGCCAGCATGTTAAAGCTGAAACCAGTTTGCATCAGCGTGTTCTTGTACAAGTTGTTCAAAACAACTGAGGCTGAAACGTCACGACGGATATCGATTGCAATACGGTAACCTGTTTGGTCAGATTCGTCGTTAACAGCAGTGATACCTTCGATACGCTTCTCACGTCCAAGTTCAGCAATTCGCTCAATCAACTTTGCCTTGTTGACCATGTATGGCAACTCAGTCACGATGATGCGTTCCTTACCAGACTTTTCCGTTTCGATTTCAACCTTCGCACGAACCGTTACGACACCCTTACCAGTCTCGTACGCCTTACGAATACCAGACTTTCCCATCACAATCGCACCAGTTGGGAAGTCAGGTCCTGGGACGGCTTCCATCAACTCAGCGGTTGTCACATCAGGGTTATTCATCAACATGTGGATAGCAGAAATCACTTCACCCAAATTGTGAGGTGGAATGTTTGTTGCCATACCAACGGCGATTCCATTTGCACCGTTAACTAGCAAGTTAGGGAAACGAGCTGGCAATACAACCGGCTCACGATCCGTACCATCGTAGTTATCAGCAAAATCAATCGTATCCTTGTTGATATCACGAAGCATTTCTGTCGCAATCTTGCTCAAACGTGCTTCGGTATAACGCATGGCGGCAGCTGGGTCACCATCGACAGAACCGAAGTTTCCGTGACCATCAACTAGCATGTAACGGTAACTAAAATCTTGTGCCATACGAACCATTGATTCGTAAATAGCAGAGTCACCGTGGGGGTGATACTTACCCATAACGTCACCGACGATACGGGCAGACTTCTTGTGTTGCTTATCAGGCGTCACACCCAATTCGTTCATTCCGTACAAGATACGACGGTGAACCGGCTTCAATCCATCACGGACGTCAGGCAAAGCACGAGCCACGATAACTGACATCGCGTAGTCCAAGAATGACGTTCGCATTTGCTCGCCAAGCTTGGCGGGCTTAATGCGGCTGTTATTTTGTTCTTCTTCAGCCATTTTTGTTCCTTTCTAGTTGTTCAACGCTGTGGCTAACACAACATTAAACGTCCAATTCAGCGTATTGTGCGTTCTCTTCAATAAACTCACGTCGTGGCTCAACCTTGTCTCCCATCAACATTGAGAATACTTGGTCAGCATCAACGGCATCATCCATTTCAACACGCAACAAACGACGAACTGATGGGTCCATCGTTGTTTCCCACAATTGCTCCGCGTCCATTTCACCAAGTCCCTTGTATCGTTGGATAACAGGCTTAGGTGACGCAGGCAACGTTGGCAACAATGCTTCCAACTCTTCATCAGAATCCAAGTATTGAACAAACTTACCTTGGCGTACTTGATATAGAGGTGGTTGCGCAATGTAGATGTATCCAGCATCCAACAATGGACGCATGTAACGATAGATCAACGTCAATAGCAACGTACGAATGTGCGCACCGTCGACATCGGCATCGGTCATGATAATCAACTTGTGGTACTTAGCCTTTGTGACATCAAATTCGTTACCAAAACCAGTTCCCATGGCCGTAAATAGTGAACGGATTTCTTCGTTGGCCAAAATCTTGTCCAATGAAGCCTTTTCAACGTTCAAAATCTTTCCACGGATTGGCAAAATAGCTTGCGTCAAACGCTCACGACCTTGCTTTGCTGAACCACCGGCTGAGTCTCCCTCAACGATGAACAATTCAGAAATCTCAGGATCCTTTGACGTGTTGTCAGCCAACTTACCTGGCAAATTAGCAATTTCCAAACCTGACTTCTTACGTGTTGCTTCACGCGCACGCTTGGCAGCCATACGAGCCTTACCAGCCAAGATACCCTTTTCAACAATTTGCTTAGCAACTGCTGGGTTTTCCATCATGAAGCGGTTGAATGTCTCTGAGAACATACGGTCAACGGCCGTACGCGCATCTGAGTTACCCAACTTCGTCTTCGTTTGTCCCTCAAATTGAGGGTTAGGGTGCTTAACTGACACAATCGCCGTCAAACCTTCACGAACATCATCCCCAGAAAGGGCATCATCGTTTTCCTTCAATTGACCATTCTTACGTGCGTAATCATTAATCACACGCGTCAAAGCAGCCTTAAATCCAGTTTCGTGAGTTCCACCTTCGTACGTGTGGATGTTGTTCGTAAATGACAACATGTTGCTGTGGTAATCGTCCGTGTATTGAAGTGATACTTCAACTTCAATACCATTTTCCATTCCCTCAACATAAATTGGATCATCAAAAATAACGTCCTTGTTCACGTTCAAGAAACGAACGTATTCCTTAATACCACCTTCGTAGTGGAATGACTCTGTTTCAGGTTCATCCGCACGATTGTCAGTGATTGAAATACGTAGTCCCTTGTTCAAAAAGGCCAATTCGCGGACACGATTCATCAAAATCTTGTAATCGTATGTCGTCGTCTCACGGAAGATATCTGGATCTGGCAAGAAGTGCACAATTGTTCCACGTGAAACAGGTGCGTTATCAACTGGTGCACTGTGCATCGTTGTCTTAACGTGGCCACGTTCGAAGTCCATTGCGTAACCTTGACCATCACGGACAACCATAACGTCCAATTCAGTAGACAAAGCGTTAACAACAGACGCACCAACACCGTGCAATCCGCCAGAAACCTTGTATCCGCCACCGCCGAACTTTCCACCGGCGTGCAAGACAGTGAAGACAGTTTCCAAAGCAGGCTTACCTGTCTTCTCTTGGATATCAACGGGGATTCCACGACCGTTGTCAGTAACCGTAATTGAGTTGTCCTTTTCAATTGCCACCGTAATGTGATCAGCAAAACCTGCTAGCGCTTCATCAATTCCGTTGTCGACAATTTCCCACACCAAGTGGTGCAATCCTTGACTCGTCGTCGTTCCAATATACATACCTGGACGCTTACGAACGGCTTCCAATCCTTCCAAAACCTGGATTTGACTGGCATCGTAATCATCTGCGTCAGTATGCATTTGTGTTACATCTTCTTCAGCCATGAGTTCCTCCTTAAATACCACTAGTCTGCACTAGCTTCTTCCCCTAAACCATTTGTTTCAACCAGTTGCCCGGCTCGCACATTAAAGACCTTTGGTTCATTAATTAGTTGACGGGCCACATCGCTTAGTGACGGCGTCGTAATAAAGGTTTGCACCTTATTTTGTATCGCCGTCAACAAATGTGTTTGGCGATTTGTGTCTAATTCTGATAGCACATCATCAAGCAACAAAATCGGATATTCACCGGTTTCTTGCTTCATCAAATCAATTTCAGCCAACTTAACTGCCAACGCGGTTGTGCGTTGCTGTCCTTGTGAACCAAACGTCGCCACGTCATGACCGTTTACGTCGAAACGTAAATCATCACGGTGTGGCCCTAACATTGTGGTTCCCATCATGATTTCGCGTGATTGTAACCGCTCAAAACGCTTCATCATAGCTGACTTAACCGTTTGTTCGTCAACCAACTCTTCTTCAGATAGTTGTGACACATAAGCAATCGAAAGTGTTTCGCCACCCTGTGTAATATCTGCGTGAATTGGCGCAGCAGCTTTACCAAGCTCTTTAATGAGCGCTTGGCGACGCATGATTAGTTCGCTAGCAAAATTAGTTAATTGCTCTGTTAAAACTTCCAGATACAAGACATCTTTGGCTTGCTTGGATTGCAATTGCTTCAAATACTGATTACGTTGTTTCAACACAACTTTGTATTGATTGGCAATATATAGGTACTTTGGACTCATTTGACTGAATTCTCGATCAATAAAATTGCGTCGCACAGTGGGTGCACCTTTTACCAACGCCAAATCTTCTGGCGCGAATAAAATAACATTTAATTGACCAATATAAGTACCTAGCTTGGCTTGATCCAAGTGATTCATGCGCGCTTTCTTACCTTTACTAGTGAAAGCTAATGAAAGCGGCACTTTTCCGTACTGACGTTGTACAACTCCGGAAACCATTGCTTCTTTGCCTTCCCAACCAATCAACTCTTTATCAGAAGTTGTTCGGTGCGAACGTGCCAAAGCTAAAACATAAATTGCTTCTAGTAAGTTTGTCTTACCTTGCGCATTTGGTCCCAGGAATACATTTACACCAGGCGAAAATGTCACCTCTAAATCTTGATAATTCCGGAAATTATTCAGTTTTAGCTCAAGCAGTTCCATTAGTCTGCTTCAGCACCCATCCCGTTAATCACAAAGCGCTCACCAGATGGCACCGCCACGGTATCGCCAGGGTACAACTTGCGACCGCGACGATCATCAGGCTCTTGATTAACAAGCACCGTGTTCTCACGTAGGTACCACTTAGCTTGTCCACCCGTTGAGATAATGCTTTCTTCCTTCAATAGTTGCCCTAGTGTAATAAAGGGCGTTTGAATATGCACTTCAGTAGCCAATTGCATTGTCCTTTCTGCTGAAAAAATTCAGCTGAGAAATGTCTCCATAAGTAAATCTATTATACGCTATTTTCTAGCATTATTCAATGTAATTCCGGCTTCAGAGGGCGTCTGAGCGGTTGAAGATAAAATCAAACAAAAAAGCCGAAAATCGCTGTTTTTTCGTTAAACGGCGATTTTCGGCTTTTTAAATCATTTTAGTAAGTACGCACTGGCGTAATTAGTTGAATGAAGTTTGTTTCATTGTTAGTTGGAACCAAAGTAAATGGATCCAAGGCTGTCTTAAAGCCAATTTGAATTTGTTCATCCCCAAATGACTTCAATGCTTCGCGCATGTAGTCAGGGTTGAATGAAATCGTCAATTCATCACCGGCAGTTTCGGCAGCGAAGATTTGCTCTTCAACGCGACCAACTTCAGGTGAGTTAGAAGAAATCAATGACTTCTCATCACTAACCGTAAATTGGATAACGTTTGAGCGACCTTCGTGACTCAACAAAGCGGCACGTTCGATTGTTTGCAACAAGTCACGTGCGTTGATCGTCAAAGTCGTACGCTTCTCAGTTGGAATCAAACGTGACGCATCTGGGTAGTTACCTTCCAACAAACGTGAGTAGAACGTTGTGTTTGCTCCCAATTGGAAAATAACTTGGTTTTCAGCCACGCGGACATCAACCGTTTCTACTTCATCAAGCATTGCTTGCAATTGGTTCAATGAAGGACCTGGCACAATGATATCAGCATCAACATCTGATTCGTTCAAAGCGACAGTACGTTGTGCCAAACGGTGACGATCAGTTGCAACAGCCGTCAAATTTCCGCCTGCCAAAATAAAGTGCACACCAGTCAAGATTGGTTGGCTTAGTTGCTTTGATACAGCGATAACTGTTTGACCAATAACTTCGTTCAACGTTTCTGATGGCAAAGTCAAATTGTTGCGAACTTCAATTTCTGGCAAGTGTGGGTAGTTATTCGCATCTTGACCATTAATATCAAACTCTGAATTCTCTGACGTAATCTTTGCTTGGAATCCAGTTATGTTTGACAACGTAAATGTCTCACCTGGCAAACGCTTAACGATATTTGAGAAGAAGGCAGCTGGCAAAACCAATGCACCTGGTTCTTGGATTGTTAGTGATGCTTGATCATCTGTAACTGGAATCAAAGTTTCAATTGAGATATCCGTATCTGATCCAGTCAACGTCAAACCGTTGTTATCAAGAACCAACTTAACACCCGTTAGGATTGGCATTGATGTACGAGATGAAATAGCACGGCTAACGTTATTCATAGCCTTGATGAAAACAGCTCGATTAATTGTAAATTGCATGATAATCTCCTCAAGCTTTTTTGCTCGGCATGCTGCGCATGCGTCGCCTTAATGACTGATTTATTTATAAACAAAAAGATAATAATAATAATAAGGGGTGTGCATACTGTGGAAAAGGTCAAACTAGACCATTACACCAAGGATTGGTCTATGTATACAAACCTGTGGAAAACTTTTCAACACTTCGTGAATTATTCACAATGGGTATTGATGTTGATTGCTCAATTCTTCACGAATTTGTTGAACTTGGCCAGCCAACACGGCATCATTTTCAATTGCATTCTCAATTTTTTCAGTTGAGTGCATAACTGTCGTGTGATCTTTACCACCAAAAGCACGGCCAATTTGTGGCAATGAGTCTTGGGTCAATTCACGTGCAATGTACATCGCGATTTGACGCGGCACCACAATTTCCTTATTACGCTTCTTACCATTCAAGTCTTGAACCGTGACATTAAAGAACTTAGCCACCGTTTCTTGAATGATTGGAATCGTAATCGCGCGTTGACGCTTGAAGTTCATGGTCTCCAAAATATCACGCGCCGTTTCAACCGTGACGGGTGCTGTTGCGAAGCGCAACTTACCAGCAACTTGATTGAAAACACCTTCCAAATCACGGACATTCGTATCAACGGCCGCTGCGATTTCATCAATCACATCATTTGGAATGTTGAGGTTTTCTTGTTCAGCCTTATTACGAAGGATTGCAACACGGGTTGGTAAATCAGGCTTCGTAATGTTTGCTGAATAACCTTGAGCAAAGCGTGTAACCAAACGCATCTCAAGACCAGGAATTTCCTTAGGCAACTTATCAGATGTTAGAACAATTTGGTGATTCTCACGCGTAATCGCATTAAACGTGTGGAAGAACTCTTCCTGAATCTTGTCCTTATCAGCTAAGAATTGAATATCGTCTACTAATAGAAGATCAGCTGAACGGTATTCTTGTTTGAATGCTTCAGTTGCATTCGCACCACGACGCAACGCATCCGTGAAGTCATTGATAAAGTCCTCAGTTGTGATGAACTTTACCTTGGCACTTGGATTGCGCTCCAAAACTTTATTACCAATGGCTTGCATCAAGTGGGTCTTCCCCAAACCTACTCCTCCATATATAAGAAGTGGATTCCATTGTGTACCAGGATTGTCGGCCACGGCTTGCGCAACAGCGTAGGCTTCACCGTTCTCGTCTGAAGACACAAACGTTTCGAATCGGAATTCAGGATTCAAAATAGATTGTGTAACGAAGTCAGATGCTGAAATCTCAACATTTGATTGCGGTGCAGCAGCTGGCGCAGTTGGTGTTTCCTCAAATAATGAGGTTGGTTGTGGCTTTAGGAACGTAACAGATGGAATGACAAATGTTGGTGTGCCATTCAATTTGTTAGTCGCAATCATTGCTGCTTGAATGAATGCTTGATTATAAGAACTGTTGGTATCTTGCCATTCTTCAGCAACCTGCTCGTGATTCGTTGCAAGTTGTAAAGTCAGCGTGTTGTTCTCGTTTTCCACTACTGCAACTGGCGTTAAGGTTTCAACGTAGTTAGCATAGGAAAAAGTTTGTGCGATTGTAGCACGCAGTTCTTCTTTAATGGCGTTCCAAAGTTGGACAGGATCCATTTGGACGACCTCCTTAAATAACAAATAACGGTATCGGAATCTTTGGGTGGAAAGTTTTCCACAATACGTTCGTCAAAATTAATGAAATAATTAAGACGCAATTCGACAAATTCCATTTTAGCAGGTTGTGGATAAGTTTTCCACAAGTAATATTGCCTATGTATCAAGGGTTACCGCAATTTTCAATAACATTTTGTGATATTCACACCCTGTGGAAATCTAAATTTAGGTTATCAACTTGGTGTGAATTTGAAAAACGGCGATTCTGTGGAAATCTGTGGATAAACTAGCTTATTTTGAGTTATTTACAAGGATTTGTGCAAAAGCCAGTGCATACGAGGCAAGGTTTTCAGGAGTTTTCCACATATTCACAAGGGGGTAATGGATAAATTATACAACCATGTGGAGATTGTGGAAAAAATGTGGATATTGGGGAAAAATAAACTAACAGCCTGTTACATTCGTGATTTTTATCAACATAACGCTCCGTTAGGTTCTGGAAAACTCGTACACGCTTTAAATTTAAAATTTTTAAAGAATTTGTTAAGCGCTTTAGAATTTGACGGCGGATCTGTGAATTTTAGATAAACTATTTGTAAGCTGCTTTTCTTAATAGTTATTAAAAATAAATAAAGTGATTTAGAAAGCTTGCTAAGTAGATAGTTACGTGATAGACTGAAATACGAATTGTGGTTTGGCCTTGCCAACCGCAGGCCAAATCTAACTACGAATGGGAGGTGTATTCACATGAAGCGTACATACCAACCTAAGAAGCGTCACCGCGAGCGTGTACACGGCTTCCGTAAGCGCATGAGCACTAGCAACGGACGTAAGGTGCTAGCACGTCGCCGCCAAAAGGGCCGCAAGGTATTGTCAGCCTAATTAGGTCAGGCCTTCTATTAGGATTACTGATAACGATCGCGCGTGGTTCGGCCATTTTGGCTGAATCACGCGTTTTCTATTGTCTTCAAAAAAGTCTGGAGCAAACATATGCGTAAGAGTTACCGTGTTAAAAAGGAAGCTGATTTCCAATTAGTCTTCGATCAACATCACTCGGTCGCAAACAAAATGTTTATTGTTTACACGATGGAGCGTGAACAACCAACCCACTTCCGCTTGGGAATTTCTATTTCTAAGAAGGTTGGGTTGCGTGGTCATGAGCGTGTATGGGTTAAGCGTCGTATTCGTCAAAGCGTTTTGGAATTTAAGCCAAACTTGCGCCAAGATGTCGATATCCTAGTGATTGCCCGTCCATCAGCTCATGACCAAGACATGGCGATCATCAAGAAGAATTTGGAACACGTCTTCAAGTTGGCAAATTTGTTTGTCGATCAGGACGAAAAATAAAAAACCACATATTATATGGAGAAAATCGATGCAGTCTGCTAAGAAAGTATTTTCAACGCGTTCTACAGTTACCGCAGCTATCGCTTTAATCATCATGATTATTGCCGGTGTGATGTTTAAGGGTTCGGTTTCAGGAACTGGTTTCTGGCATGGTGTTATCATCGCCAACTTCTCACGCTCAATTTTGGGTGTGTCAGCTTGGTTCGGTAATAACTATGGTTTGGGAATTATCGCCTTTACGATTTTGATTCGTCTTTTGATTTTGCCTTTGATGGTTTATCAAACACAATCAATGCGTAAGATGCAAGAAGTTGCCCCTGCCTTGAAGGCTATCCAAGCCAAGTATCCAAACCGTGATACTGAGTCAATGGCTGCAATGCAAGCTGAGCAAAGCGCCCTATATAAGGAAGCTGGTGTAAATCCATTTGCTAGCTTCTTGCCTTTGATTGTTCAAATGCCAATTTTGATTGCTTTGTATACGGCTATTCGTACGACGAAGCAATTGGAAACGGGAACTTTCTTGTGGGCCCAACTTGGTCAACACGACCACTTGTTCATTTTGCCAATTTTGGCTGCCCTATTCACGTTTGCTTCATCATACCTTGTGATGATGGGACAACCTGAAAAGAACAGCATGACAACGTCAATGACGTACATTATGCCAATCATGATCTTCATTTTTGCCATTAATGTGCCATCAGCCTTGTCATTGTACTGGGTGGTTTCAAATGCCTTCCAAGTTGCACAAACATGGACGATTCAAAACCCATTTGAAATTCGTCGTGAGCGTGAAGCTAAGAAGCGTGCCGAAAAGGATCGCGAACGTGCAATCCGTAAGGCAAAGCGCAGTCACAAGCGTTAATCATTAAAGACACCGCAATTATGTGGTGTACCCCGAAAGTTACTTTAACTTTCGGGGTTTTCTTTATGCTTGAATTTACAATTCAAGTGCAACACTAAGCTAAATAAAAACTGACTCATAATGAACCAGCGTAAAATGTAGTTTGTCTAGAACATACAGAACGCGAGGAAACATTATGAGTCATTATCATCAGCTTACCGCATTTGATCGCGGACGTATAGAAGTTTTACTCAGAGAAGGGTTGTCAATGCGTAGCATTGCAAAAGAAATTGGTAGAAGCGCTTCGACAATCTCTCGTGAGATTGCCCGCTGTGTTGG
>NZ_PVSN01000047.1 GCF_004766315.1 Weissella confusa
ATTCAGACGAATACATTGAACAAATGGTTGAGCAAATTAATAGCCGACCTCGAAAGCTTTTCGGCTGGAGATCGGCTAAAGAATATTATTTATCTCAAGTGTTCCGGTTGAATTGACAATTCACCTATTCAAAAAATCCGCTATTTGGGAAGTAGCCCATAAAAAAAGGCGACTCCATTACGAAGTCGCCACAAACCAATCTCACGTATACCATAGGGGTTACTAAATGGTACTGTTTCGTCTTATCGCGAAGACGAAAATTGTGCCGACGTAACTTTTAATGATTTACTTTTTTTGCGCCAAATTGGCCGGCGCATTCAATTCACTACTATCAAGTTATCTAAAGTACGCATTAATTGCAAGTAATAACACTTCGGATGCTTACCGGTACTGACGCCATAAATTATCAAACAAACTAATATAGCGGTCGACCAAGGTGTTCGGCCCGAGTAACACTTCATAGTTTGTATAGTAAGCATACAATTCACGAATCGCATCCACTGGATTATCGGATAAGCGCCGGTAAATTTCATACGACGCCATACGCCAGCGCCAAGCCATATAACGGCTCGATTCTTCACGCTTCGGATTCGCATCAATGGCGTTGGTGACCAGCGTTTTAACACGTGCCCAGTCCCCTTCAAACAGCGCTCTGAAGATAGCAAATTCCACCGCGTCAATCAAGCGATCGGTATAGACACGCGTGTGGTTAGCTGCGTTTCCGTCATGTCGAATACGACGCAACCATTCCCCGAGCTCTTCCGGTTCTGTCACATCCATCAAGCCAATTTTAACCAATCGGTATTCATTTTCATGCCACTCATCAATGTGACGCAACAAATCGGCCACGTCTTTAGCATGCATTTTGGCGTCATCGGATGCAATCCATGTGGTGTCATGCTGGAAACGGACAATCGTTTCCAGTTCATATGCCCCTTCCAAATCACGAATGTGGCCGGATTGCTCGTACTTCTGCCGTAATTCTTCCGCCGTTTCAACCAGCATATGTTGTTGCACCCCGTACAAATTGTAACGGACGTCCAATCCCTTATCTGGCAACATCGTGAGCAACGGATCCAAATCACCCGTTTCCAAGCCCCCAATACGCATTAAATCGAGCATATCGTTCACCATTAGAGATTGTGAGTCCTCGTATAACCGATACATCTTTGACTTTGAGAAGCCCAATTCTGCCAACCGGTTAATTGAAATCCCTTTGTCGCGCACCGTTTGATGCATCAACTCGCCAAACGTTTGGCTAATTGGCTTAAACGACAATTGATCATACATAATATCATCAACTGGGCTTAATGATTGTGCGTGCAACTGGCTAATTTTATCCTGAATTTTACGCCAAGCATCGGTCAGTGACACACTGACAAAGTTCATTTGCAGTGTCTCCACCCCCATTTGTCGCGCAGCCAATAAAAACGTCGCCATCATCGCCTCAGTGACCATCGAATTGGTCTTCAAAAATGTCGCAATCAAATACGCATAACGCTTGAGCACCAACAATTCGACATTCGAATCCTGCACCGGATGATTTTTGATAGCTGTTAAAATTAACCAAACATTCGCGACTTTCGGTATGCGTGGCTTGATAATCAATAACTGAATTGCAGTCATATGAATCATCAAGCTGGTCTCAAACAAGCTCCGTGGCATATAGTCACGGAATACCTGGACGCTCTCGATGAACTTCTGATACAGCGTCAAAAACCGCTTAGGAGTTAAATCAATCCCGATTAGTGAGGTCACACGCATTTCGAACAGCGAAAAAGATTTTAACTTACGAAAGTCATCGTAAAGCGCTTTGACATCATCTGCATAGTCGATTCCCTGACGTCGGGCCAAAATAATGTTGATGACGTGCATCACTTGCATCCCCAACGGAAAGCGCTGGGCATCGTATGCATTCATCACCCGTTCACGTTCACGAATCAAGTCGGCATCCGGTAACTTGGCCAATTCACCAATATTAAGTTGATACGGCTTTTCAGCAACGCCATCCATCAATTCAGAAAATGAAATCGAAAATAGCGTTTCAATATGCCATAACTCCACCGCCGTTAGCGACGCCTCACCACGGATAAACCGATAGTACTGCGAACGTGATACCCCGGCGGCTGCAATTTCATCGATTGTAATATTTTTCTCGGCGCGAATCTCGTTAATTCGTGCCGCTAAACTCTGTGTCCCCATGATTTCTCTCCCAATCACTTTCACTACGTTAATCATAAGATAAGAAAGCGGATAATTTATGAACAAATCCCCTTGTCGGCTATGCAAACCGAATTTTTCGTGTAAAATGAGAATATCTTAATAATAGAAACGGGGAATTCTTATGACTCTCGCAAATTTTGACGTTTTGTCACAAAAGTACGCTGACTTGATTACGTCAGTTGGTGTTAATGTCCAAAAGGGCCAAGACATTGTTATCTACGCTGATGTTGAGCAGGTGCCCTTGGTGCACAAGATTGTTGACTCAGCTTATGCCCGTGGCGCAAACAACGTCATGATTGAATGGCAAGACATTCACATTCAACGTGAATTCTTGAAGCATGCTAGTGAGAATTCTCTAACGAACATCCCTGCATGGGTTTCAGTTCGTGCCGAAGAATTGATGGGCAAGCACACAACGCGTATTTCATTGATTTCTGCTGATCCAGATGGACTTGGTTCAGTTGATGGTGACCGCGTGTCAGCTTACCAACAAGCCTACCAACGTGCTAACCAAGCCGTTCGCAAGGCAACGATGAACAACGACGTGTCATGGTTGGTTGTCGCTGCTTCAGGTCAAGCTTGGGCCGAAAAGGTCTTCCCTGAATTGTCAGGCGAAGCTGCAACTGACCGTTTGTGGGAAGAAATCTTCAAGATTACACGTGTCGGTGTTGAAAACGATGTTATCGCCGACTGGATGGCTCACGTTAACAAGTTGAAGGAAAAGGCCCAATGGTTGAACGACTTGAACTTCAAGGAGCTCCACTACAAGTCAGCTGTGACTGATTTGACGGTTGGTTTGGCCGAGGACCACTTGTGGGAAGCTGCTGATTCAATCGACAAGGCTGGTAACATGTTCGTGGCCAACATGCCAACTGAAGAAGTCTTCACTGCCCCTGACTACCGAAACATTCACGGTACAGTTACGTCAACGAAGCCTTTGTCATACGCGGGTGTGTTGATTAACGACATCAAGTTGACGTTTGAGAACGGTCACGTTGTTGAAGCCCACGCCTCAACTGGTGAAGCTGTGTTGCAACAATTGATCAAGACGGACGAAGGTGCTTCATCACTTGGTGAAGTATCATTGGTACCAGATCCATCACCTATCTCACAATCAGGGATTGTTTTCTACAACACCTTGATTGATGAGAACGCGTCAGATCACTTGGCGCTTGGTGCTGCTTACCCATTCAACTTGAAGGGTGGTACACAAATGGACGTCGAGGCTCGTAAGGCTAAGGGACAAAACGATTCACTTGTTCACGTTGATTTCATGATGGGATCAGCTGACATGGACATTGATGGTATTACCTACGACGGACAAGTCGTTCCGGTCTTCCATAATGGAGATTGGGCATAATCGCATTTTTGAAGTCATTCACATTTTGTGGATGGCTTTTTTGTTTGGAAATATAACAAAAAGAGGTCGCAAAGGAAATAACATCCTTTACGACCTCAATTTATTATTAATGATTAACCTGCGATACCAACGAACGTTCCAGTTGCGGCATCGTATCCGAACCCAACACGTGAAATTGATGAGTTCAAGATCCAGTTACGGTGAGCTGGTGCGGCGGCCATGTTGGTCTCGTTGTACCATGCGTCGATTGCAGCTGCGCCTGATCCGAATTGGATAGCAACAACTTCAGGACCGTATGATTGTGACCAGTGTGAACCGTCAACTGAGCCAGCCATTTGGTTAGCACGCATTTGTGCCGTTGATGCCAAACCAGCATCGAACGTTACAGGTGCCAAACCAGCGCCTTGACGGATAGCGTTCATGCGGTTAACAGCTTCAGCGTATGAACCAGTAGCAACTGGTGCTGATGGCGTCGTTTGTGCTGGTGTGTTAGGCGTTACAGCTGGTGCTTGTTGTGCAGGAGCTGCTGATTGTGCAACGTCTGATGAAGCAGCCGTCGTTTGCGCTTGTGCATCTTGTGCAGCGGCTACTGAAGCTGCGGCAGCTGATTCTGCTTGTGCTTCTTGTGCAGCAGCAACTGAGGCAGCGTATGCTGAATCGGCTGCAGCTTGTGATGCGGCTGCTTCTGAGGCTGTAGCTACTGAAGCGGCGTACGCTGAATCAGCAGCGGCTTGTGATGCAGCGGCAGCTGATTGTTCGTCAGCTTGTGATGCAGCAGCATCAGCGTCTGAAACAGCCGTTGCTTCTGATGAAACAGGCACAACAACAATTTGGCCGTTAACAGCTTGACCAGCGATGATCAATTCTGGGTTAGCAATACCATATTGTGCTGAGAAGTCTTCAACTGACATGTTCAATGTCGTTGCCAAAGCCCAAACAGTGTCACCGTTTTGGATCGTGTAGTTTGAAACGTTGCCAGCTTGTTGCAATTCAGCAGCAACTTGGTCAACTGACTTTGCTTGCCATGAGTCAGCAGATGCTGATTGGTTACCGGCGAACATAACACCAGCGGCTACAGCAGCAACTGCTGCAACAACCAATTGCTTACCTGACTTATACATCTTGTAGTGCTTTTTCAATTCCATGGATATTAATTCCCCTTAGATCTTCAATTAATTCATATACTGTTTTCCCTAACGATTTACAAGTATAGCAAAAGATTTTAACAACTTCATTACATCTTCAAGAAAAAAGCAACGCCTTTTCGACATTGCTTTACAAAAATAATTCATTTAGTTGCGTTTTGTAGGCGTTCTAATACCTTTGTTGCTAATGTAATATTAGCATCAGCTTCTTTGACTGAGCACTTCAAGCGCAAGGCATGATTTCGCGTATCAAAGGTCATTGGTGTGCCCTTCAGTTGCTGCTTAATGCGTTTAACATCATCTTCAGACAACTGGCTTTGCCCTTTTGCATTCAGTAAATCTTCAACGAAGTAAACACCATCAGTGATGGCGACCCGTTCACCAAGTAAGCTAACTGTCTGATAGACATATAACGGCACTGCTTCGCCGGTATTGTCTAGGACATCCGTATCAATCCTAATCATCTCTGCCATAAATCTCATCCTCTGTCCCCCAGGGTAACAAGGGACATCGAAATGCGACAGTTTAGTTTTTTCACATCATTTAAAATTACGTGGAAAAGATGCTGGTAATGGCGCCCCGATTGACTTCACTTCATTCGTGAACGGCAAAGGAATCTTAATTGAAGCCGCATGCAACAATAACCCACCCTCATAGTCATCCGTTGGATTATAAAGCGGATCACCGACTAGCGGATGCCCAATTGATTGCATATGTAACCTAATTTGATGGGTGCGCCCCGTTTCCAAATCCAAGCGGACAAGCGTGTTTTGATAAACTGTGTGTACCTTCGCCCAGTGCGTCACTGCAGGAACTGCGTTAGGGCCGTCTACACGGCGTGTTCGGTTATCGTCGGGGTTTTCCCCAATTGCCGCCGTAATCGTCCCTGAAGGCTCATTAATCGCACCACGGACCCAAGCCAAGTATGTCCGACGGATTGTCTTGTCACGCAACATTTGGTTCAGCATCGGCACAACAAACGGATTTTTAGCAATAATCAACGCACCAGTGGTATCGCCATCTAGTCGATGCACCATGTAGGCAGCCTTTCCTTGAGCTTGTAAATACGATTGCGCGAAATTCATCATCGTACCATCTTCACCCGGTGAATTCGGATGCGTCTTCACCCCTTTGATCTTGTTAACGACCATTAAATCATCGTTCTCAAATAAGACGTCGAATGGATGGCTGTCATCGGTCACATAATTCGATGTCGCCACTTCAAAATCGTGTGGCAACCACGTCATCGTTAACGTATCTCCTGGTTGTAGAATCGTTGATGTTGGCTGATACCTCCCGTTTAACAAAACGCGACGCTCCATGCGGAAATTACCGCGAATACGGCGTGGTACCAACCATTGTGTTAATTGTTCTTTAATTGAAATTGCCGGTTGATCAGACGGCAAGACAATCTGCTTTGTCCAAGAATCCATGGGCAACTCCTTTGATATGTATAACAAAAAGGCAACCTGTTTTACCAGGTTGCCTTTAAGCCGTTATTACAACTTAGTAACGTTAGCAGCTTGCAAGCCACGGTCACCTTGTTGAACTTCGAATGATACAGCTTGTCCTTCTTCCAATGACTTGAAGCCGTCACCTTGGATAGCTGAGAAGTGAACGAATACATCGTCACCTGACTCACGTGAAAGGAAACCGAATCCCTTGTCTGCGTTAAACCACTTTACTGTTCCTTGTTCCATGTCTGAAACCTCCTGGCACATTGCCAAATTTTCTAATAATTCAAAAATGAAAATGCCAGATATTTCGGTGAAACATAAAACAAAATCTTTTAAACTATGTGATTAGTATAGCACGCGTTTCCTGATAAAGATATAGTGAGTTTCGACTAATTATTTTTTAATTTCACAAACCCTTGCTACTGTTGGTCCGACAACATATGTTTCATGTGCTCAAATGTTGCTTCTAACGTCTGTTTAAGGTGTTGATCATATATTTCGTAGTAAACGCGGTTGCCGACTTCCTCACGCGTCACCACTTGTTGCTTCAACAACACTGCTAGATGCTTTGACACATTCGGCTGTGAAATCCCAGTCTGCTCAACTAGCTCGCTCACATGGACTGGACCAGGATGCGTCACCATGTAATCCAATAGTTGCACGCGGCTTTCATTACTGAGCACCTTGTAAAAAGCAGCCACGGCACTGATTAGCTGTTGTTCCTGTGTCATCTTAATCCCTCGCTAAATACTATTGCAGTTGACCTCTGTGTGTAACTCGGTCTGAATCGTCGTATGCGCGATACCATAGTCGTGTTTTAGCGTTTGCGTAATCTCATCTAGGTCTGCGTCGTCAAAGCTCTCCTGCACCCCTAAATGCGCCGTTAACGCTGCCTCAGTTGTTGAGATACCCCAAATATGCAAATCATGGACAGACTTAACTGCTGGGTGGTTGGCTAAGTACGATTCAATCCCCGCTTCATCAATACCGGCCGGCACCCCATTAAGCAACAAGTTCAATGATTGCTTAAAGACGTCCCACGAACTGACCACGATGACAACGCCAATGAGAACTGAAACGATTGGATCAATCCAATTCCAGCCCGTAAACGCGATTATGACACCTGAGACAACCACACCGACTGACACGCCCGCATCGGCCAATAAGTGGATGTATGCCCCTTTCGCGTTCAAATCGTGCTCCTGCTGGCCGCTCTTCGCAAAGAAGTACGCCGATAGGAAGTTAATCACGATACCAACCAGCGTGACCCAGATGATGATGTCACCGTCGACGTGGCTTTTGCCGTTAATCAACTTAATGATTGCCTCAAACCAAATGATGCCCACCGCAATCAATAGTAGAATAGCGTTCACCGCACTCGCTAAAATCGTTGTGTTGTGGAAGCCATACGTGCGCTTGCGAGTCGCTTTCAAACCAAACACAAGCACTGCGAGCCATGACAGAATCAAAGATGCCACGTCACTCACACTGTGCAACGCATCCGCAAACAAGGCAGTTGATCCAGCTAGCTTGGCAAAAATCATTTCACCGATAATAAATGCCAGATTCAACCCAATTCCAATTAAGTATGGCGCTTGCTTGTTTTGCTCAAATTCGCGATGATGATGTTCGTGCCCCATGACATGTTCCCCCGTAATCCTAAAAAATCTATATGCCAATTATGGCATATAGATTGTGATAATTCAAACTAAAGGATACAAAAAATCGCATCCGGTCGAAACCAGATGCGATTTAGATAATCTATTTGATTGGGTAAAATCTTACCACCAACCGTTAGCCAAACGGAATTGGATGGCACCATCGATTGAACCGTAACGTGAAACGGCGTAGTTAACCAAACCAGCAGTTTGCGTTGCAACTGAACCAGTTCCCCATGCTTGCTTAGTTTGACCCAAGCCACGGTAACCGTTTGGTGAAACGGCGTCAGGGTTACCACCTGATTCAGGCATAACGATTGCGTTCCACAATGCTGCAGTACCACCAGCAGCGATGAATTGGTCGTAAACTGAACCTGATCCGGCTGCCGTTGAAACAGCAACTGGCGTAGCAGTTTGTTGTGCGGCTGCGGCTGCTTCTGAAGCAGCGGCCTTTGACGCGGCAGCTGATGATGCTGCGGCAGAAGATGCAGCTGATGAAGCGGCAGCCTCTGAGGCAGCGGCTTCTGATGCGGCTACGCTTGAAGCAGCGGCAGCTGATGAAGCAGCTTCTGATGCGGCAGCTGAAGCAGCGTTGGCAGCAGCTGAGTTAGCTGATGAAGCAGCAGCTGAATCCAAGTCAGCTTGGTTAACTTCTGCTGAAGCTGGTACTTCGATTTGTTGGTCAACGAAAATCATGTTGGCGTCTGAGATCTTGTTAATCTTAACCAAGTCCTCAACCGTCAAGTTAAACTTGTCGGCCAATTCTGACAAAGTATCACCGTTTTGTACAGTGTATGTTGATGCGGCGTGAACAACTTGTTGTCCTGCTACCAATACTGATGCCAAACCGGCAACCGTCAATGCTGTTTCTTTCATCTTGTTCATATCTTTTATAACGCTCCTACGGATTGTTTTTCATGTGCGAACACTATTGCTCAAGCACTTCTCTATATGAGGCTTACCTCGCCTCAACCACAAGACATAGTTTACCAAGCTGACAAGGCTTAAAATTACGGAAGCATTACATTTGATGTCGAAACCGGCCGAACGACACGCTTTATTCGTTACATTATCGTCACATAGGGACTGTTACACTTGTAAACCCGCACCGTTTAAGGTTTCTTGGCAATATACTTAACCAGTTAAATAACCCGAAATTTGTAACGAAACTCATAAAATAAACGCCAAGAAACGGTTGTTTCTCGGCGTTTGTCGTTTTTTGTCATATTAGCGTTACGTTGAAAAGTAATGGTTTTAGAATTTTCGTAACCAAACTTCGTCAATTCCGTGCCCAATTGTCTTGTGGAGAATCAAATCGGCACGTTCACGCGTTGGCAAAATGTAGTCAACCAAGTTAGGCAAGTTAACCGTTTCCCACACTTTCTTCGCAGCTTCAATGGCTGTTTCGCGTGGCACTTGCGTCCAAGCGTAAAAGAAATTGTCTGGATCATCGGCCTCAGCTGTTTGTTGCAACAACGCTTCAAAACGATCCAAGTACCAGTGTTCAATCAATTCTGTCTCGGCGTCAACGTAAATTGACAAGTCAAAAAAGTCTGACAAGTACACTGGTGAATTTGGCGCCGCCTGCAAGGTGTTGATTCCTTCAACAATAAAGATTTCAGGACGCTCGAATGTGTCGAACTCATCGACCAACACATCAGAAATGTCGTGTGAGTACTTTGGTGAACGAACCACCTCTTCACCATCCTTCACAGCGTTCATGAATTCTAGCAATGCTGGCATGTCATACGACTCTGGGAATCCCTTACGGTCAAAGAGACCTTGCCCCTTCAATTCGTCATTGGGCAACAAGAAACCATCTGTTGTCGTCAAGGCAACGTTATCTTCACCATATTCAGCTTGCAACATAAATTGTAGCAAACGGGCTGTCGTTGACTTACCAACTGCCACAGAACCGGCAATCCCGATTACAAATGGACTTGGCTTCGTGTTACGACCCAAAAAGCGTTGGCGTTCTTCACGGTCACGCAAGTATTGCGCGTGGCGTAGCTTAATGTAGTGAACCAATGGATCATAGAACATTGCAACGTCGGCCATTGAAATTTGGTCATTAAACGCCTTAATCTCACCCAAAATAGATGGCGTAACGTGTGACACGTCACGGTCTGCAGGTGGCTCAACTAAGACTGACCAATCATCGCGATTAAATACCGCATAGTTAAGTGGTGCCTGACTCATAGTCAATTACCCCATTTCATATAGTTGTGAATCCACGTTTGCCAACAATGGCGTTAGCTTGTTAATCGCAAGAACCGTCAATTGGTGCATAGCACGTGATGCAATTGTGTAAACTAGTTGCCGCTCGTCATCACCGTGGTATACCCCTTCTGAGGCATCCCACATAATAACAGCATCAAATTCTAGTCCCTTTGCCAAGTAGGCAGGCACAATGATAGTTCCTGGTACCAAGCGTTGGTTTTCAGTACGAATGATTGTGACATCAGCTTGGTCACGCAAGGCTGCATAAGCAACTTCTGCGTCGGCCAACGTCTTCGTAATGATTGCGGTTGTTTCTTCAGCTGCATCATTAGCTGCCAATTGTGACAATGTCGCCGCAATCATCGCGTCTTGATCTGGCAATACCTTAACCAGTGGCTTGTCACCTTCACGTTCGAAGGCATCAATTTGCGCACCGTTAATCAAAATAGCCTTTGAGTAGTCCGTAATTTGTTGCGTTGAACGATATGTTTGCGTCAATTGCACATATTCAGACTTCTCTGGATCAAATAAGTGTGACAACTCCTCTTGCAAACTAACGGCATTTTCCTTTGTAAAGATGGCTTGGTTCAAGTCACCCAACATCGTAAAGCGTGCACGTGGGAAGCTGAACTTCAAAAAGGCCAATTGGAATGGCGTGTAATCTTGAATTTCATCAATGAAGACAAAACGGATATCACGCTCACCACGGCTACCCTTAATCAAATCGAACAACAACATGAATGGCGTCATGTCGGCCATTGACAATTCACCATTCTTCATCTTGTTGATTGTGTTCTCAACAGACTTTGTCCAATCTTCTAGCGTAATGCCATATGCAGACAAATCCATCAACTTAGGCACTGTACGCAAGAAGTGAATGAATTGGTTGTTGATGTTAATGAATCGGTTACGGTTAACACCCTTTGCAATTGGTGCCAAAGCGTTCGTCACAATAATCTTGGCCAAGAACTTCGTCTCTTCTTCATCAGACTTAAACTCGCGTGGGTTGTCCCCCAACATTGAGTCATATTGTTCCTTCGTCAAGTTTTGGATTTCAGCTTCAACCCAATCAGCTTGCATTTCCGTCCCAATACGACCTTGCAACATCTTCATCAAACGTTCCTTGGTTGCTTGGAGACGGTTACCCAACTTATAGTTCTCGTTGAATGAGTAGTAAATCTCTTCAATCTTAGCCTTTGAAATGATTTCTTGGCCAAGGAACTTAATTGGGCGCACCTTAATATCAGCCTTGTTCAAGCCATCGGCGTATGCGTTCATCACGTTGAAGTAGTCACTCGTACCCTTCATGTCGATGATGGCCTTTTGAGCACCTTCTGGTTGCGCTTCGAAACGCTCTTGTAGCGTCTCAAGTTGCAACTTAGGCAAACGACGTGATGCATATTGGTAGTACGTCATTTGCACCATGTTTTGCTCACCCAATTCAGGCAGCACTTGGTCAATATAGTCGTTGAACAATTGGTTTGGTGAGAACATCACCACTTGACCAGACGTCAAGTGACCACGGTAACGGTATAGCAAGTAAGCCACACGTTGTAGCACGGCAGACGTCTTACCAGAACCAGCTGCTCCTTGCACGAACAACAAATCAGCTGCCGTGTTACGGATAATCTTGTTTTGTTCCTTTTGAATCGTCGTAACGATTGACTTCATCTTAGTTGTTGACTCACCAGAAACGGCGTTCAACAACATTTGATCCCCAACAGCTTCGTCCGTATCAAAGATGGTTACAATCTTACCGTCTTCAATTTGGAATTGACGCTTCAAGTGGACCGTTGCTTCTTGCTTACCATCTGGTGTCTCATAAGTCACTTGACCCAAACCAGCATCATAGTAAATAGAAGAAATTGGTGCACGCCAGTCGTAAATCAAGAAATTGTCAGGTGAATCTGAGAATGATGCCAAACCAATATAAATTGGCTCAACCGTTTCAGAACCGTTTTCTTGCACATCAATACGGGCAAAGTATGGACGAGCTTGCAAGCGGTCCAATACCACGGCTTGGTGTTCAACAGAGTTCATGGCCAATTCGCGTTCTTGCAACATTTGTTGTTGTTGGCGAACAGACATGGCTGTTTCGAACAAGCTACCGTAAGTAGATGACTTGAAGCGGACGTCGTTCCATCCAGCTTCAACATCAGCCTGCTTTTGCTCGTTATTTTGTCGATCTAAATCATTTTTTACCTTTGCGTCTTGAATCTTTTCCAAGACCACATCCAAGCGTTGTTGCTCGGCTTCGTATGGTTCCATACTGGGTCCCCTCCAGCTAAAATTAGTGATTCCATGGTACTACACTTTAAGGTTATTTACCAGAGTGTTTTTAACTACTGTGTGCTGTGTGGCCAGCAACCAAGATATTCTATGTTAGCTTGATAGTCATAGAAAAAGGTTTTCACTATATATAGTAGAAACATCTATAAATAAAAATTGCTTGCCTTACATTTCTGTTAGACAAGCAATTTAGAATTATCGTTAATATTAATCTTCTTGGGCGTAATCAGTAACGATCAAGTGCTCCAAGAAGTCGCGTGCGTCTGTTTCGTCAGTAGTGCCGGCTGCGATTTCTGCTTCAACAGCTGCCTTAATCTTTTCGGTAACTGCTGCACTTTCCATATCAGCTGCAATGACATGAACACGGTGGAAACTGTCAGACCAATAAACCTCAGTTGGTCCCCAAGTGTTCAAATCCAACTTCTTTACCCAATCTTGAACTTCTTGCTTTGTGTATGCCATGATAAACACCTCCAACTACTCATACGTAGCGCTTTTTTATTTCTTTTTTATTACATGATTAGTATAGAACAACCGAAATCTAATGGCGAAAATAAGGTATCCAAATTTGCGTCAGAAAATAGACATCTTCAATCTAATTTTTCAGACGCCCTTTGGATATGATTTTTCGCATAAATTCAGTGGATACTCAAAACGGCAAAGTCCCCATTGTGGAGGCTTTGCCGTTTGTTTTTAATTATTAATCTTCTTCGATTGCCAATTCGATGTCTTCTACGTCATCTGCTGAGTTATCTTCAGCAGCGTCGTCTGATCCATCGTGGCTTCCGATGTATGCTTCGCGAACTTGTGCGTAGATATCATC
Organism: Weissella confusa; assembly: GCF_004766315.1. Classification (GTDB taxonomy): domain Bacteria; phylum Bacillota; class Bacilli; order Lactobacillales; family Lactobacillaceae; genus Weissella; species Weissella confusa_A. The sequence goes on from NZ_PVSN01000047.1 coordinate 13,176, forward strand.
GTAAATATCCTTGTGTTCTGGGTCTTCCAACCAACGAATAACGTTGACCTTTCCTTGACCAATCTTCTCACCGTTGTATGAGAACCATGATCCTGACTTCACAATAATATCCTTATCAGCAGCCAAGTCGATCATTTCACCAGTCTTTGAGATACCCTTACCAAACAAGATTTCAACTTCCACTTCACGGAATGGTGCCGCAACCTTGTTCTTTACAACCTTGATACGGGTAACGTTACCAACTGACTTCACATCGTCACCGTCAGCCTTGGTAGCATCGATACCACCCTTACGACGAACATCCAAACGTACTGATGAGTAGAACTTCAAAGCACGTCCACCAGGTGTCGTTTCTGGGTTACCAAACATGATACCAATCTTTTCACGCAATTGGTTGATAAAGATAGCCGTCGTACCAGTCTTCAAGATGGCACCTGACATCTTACGCAAAGCTTGTGACATCATACGGGCTTGCAAACCAACTGTTGAGTCACCAATTTCACCGTCGATTTCGGCCTTAGGCGTCAAAGCGGCAACTGAGTCGACAACAACCATGTCGATGGCACCTGATGTAATCAAAGCGTCCGCAATGGCCAATCCTTGTTCACCAGTATCTGGTTGTGATAGCAAAAGCTCGTCAACGTCGACACCCAATGCCTTGGCGTATTCAACGTCCATGGCATTTTCCGCGTCGATATATGCGACGATTCCGCCGTTACGTTGTGCTTCAGCAACCGCGTGCAAAGCCAACGTTGTCTTACCTGATGATTCAGGTCCGTAGATTTCAATGATACGTCCCTTAGGGTAACCACCAATTCCAAGGGCCACGTCCAACTTCAATGATCCCGTTGACGTTGATTGCACCTTCGTGAATTGGCTATCACCAAGCTTCATAACTGAACCCTTACCAAAAGACTTTTCAATCTTCTTCAAGGCTTCGTTCAACGCAGCTTGACGCTCCTTTGGGTCCGCAATCTTTCCTTCAAGCTTCTTATTTGGGTTAATGTTCTTTCCTGATGCCATTTTTATCGGCCTCCACTTGTTAACTTAAACTTAATATACACCTAGTGTAACCTAATTCAATTTATAATTCAATTCTTTTTCGTGTTAATTCGCGATTTGTTTGATTTTGTCTGCCAATAAGTCAAACGCAGCTGCAACCGATTGGTCGCGAACTTGCTGACGATCACCATCAAACTTAAACTTTGTTGCTACTACTGTCCCATCTGGCGCTGCAACGCCGATAAACACTGTACCAGCTGGGTGTCCTTCCAACGCATCGGGTCCAGCCACACCAGTAAAACTAACGCCCCACGCCGTATTCAATTCACGTTTTGCCCCACTTGCCATACTTTCGGCGACTTCGGCTGAAACGACGCCCACTTCATCAATCAGGTCAGCCGGCACCCCAACCAATTGGGTCTTTGCTGATGCTGCATAGGTCACGAATGCCCCTGGCAACACAGCTGAAATGCCCGGCACCTCAGCTAACGTACTGACAAACAACCCAGCCGTCAGAGACTCGGCGGATGTGATACTTTCGTGCCGTGCAATTAAGGCTTGGCCAACTTCAATATTTTTCATTCTGCACCCCTTTCAGTAATAAATACGCAGTAATCGCTAATTTTTCCAATTTTTGTTTGATTTAATTGTATAACAAAAGAGGTAGTCCAACACAATGAGTGTCAAACTACCTCTCCATTCAGTTAATTACTTGAAACCGTCAGAGAAAACTTCGCGGTTCTTGTAGAAATAATCAATTCCTGAGTAGATTGTTGCAAGCAAGGCAATCCAAATCATAATCATCGCAAATGGGATGTTGAACATTGCAAAGACAATGTCGTGAAGCAAGAAGAATGAGATAGCAACCATTTGTGAAGCTGTCTTAATCTTACCAGGCATCGCTGCTGCCAACACCTTACCATCGTTTTCAACAATCAATGTGCGCAAACCAGTGATGGCCAACTCACGAATAACGATGATTGCAACCATCCAAGCTGGTACCCAACCGAATTGGACAAAGAAAATCAATGCCGTCATAACCAACAACTTGTCGGCCAATGGATCAGCAAACTTTCCAAAGTTCGTTACCAACTTGTATTTGCGCGCGATCTTTCCGTCTGCAAGGTCCGTCAACGAAGCAACAATAAAGATAATTGCTGCCACTAGGTGTGTGACTGGCAAAACTGCCCCAGTCACTTGCAACGTTCCCCAATCAAGTGGCAAAGCAAGTACCAACATGAATACAGGAATCAAAATCATACGGAAGACCGTCAACTTATTAGGCAAATTCATTTTTTATCCACCCCACTAAGTTTAGCGTTGGAACGTCATGTTGGCGTTCCAAACGATGGCGTTGTTGTTCATCAAGTTAACTTCTGAACCGTCCAATGACATCGTCGTAACCGTTGCATTACCGATTGAAACGCTGACACCAGTTACCGTAGCAGGAATCTTAACGTCTTGGTTACCGTTAGCTTGCAACGTACCGTTCCACAAAACAGTACCGGCTGCATCCTTAACTTGGATCCATGACGCACCAGTTGACTTCAAGTTCAACGTCATTTCCTTGTCGGCTGGCGCCTTAACAGCAGCGTACGTTACTGTGTTACCAGCTGCTGTACCAGTACCAAGGTCAACCTTGTCATCCTTCTTCTCTGATGACTCCTTCTTTGAAGATTCCTTCTTAGAAGATGACTTCTTTGATTCGTCAGTCGTTGACTTTGATTCTGAAGATGATGCAACAGATGATACCTTTGAAGTTGTCACTGAAACAGATGACTCGTTCTTGCTGTGTTGCTTTGCTGAACCAGCAAATGAGGCAACAACAGCCCAGATAACGGCGATGATGGCGATAACAGCCACACCAATCAAAATCTTTGGCATCATTTGGCGCGTCTTATCAGCAGCCGTTTCTTCAACCTTGTGCATCCCCGCACGCGTAACGTTATCTGCATCAACGTGCGCACCGCTCAAATCAGGTTCAACTTGTTCCGTGGTGATATCGTGATTTTGCATAAAATCAGCAACATCAAGACCAACCGCAGCAGCATATTGACGCACGAATGCACGTTCATAAAATGCCCCTGGCAATTGATCAAATTGGCCATTTTCAATCGCAGCTAGGTAGCGCTTTTGAATCTTTGTCGTTTGTTGAATATCGTCAAGGGATAACCCCTTATCAAGACGAGCCTTTTGTAGCTCTTGTCCGATGACGCTGTTGCGTTCTTCGTTCATTAGTCTCTCATCCTTAACTATTTTTTATCAGTATAATTGCATATATCTATACTACCACATATTATCGACATTCGGACGCGCAATAACGGTCGAAAGGTCACTAATTTCGGCATGCATAAGTATGTCATAAACGCTTTGCACATCTAAGCTCTGCAAGACATTAATTTCATCACGCAATGTGGCAAAATCAAAGGTCTGCCCTTCAAATCGCGTAACAATTTCTTCGAGTTGATTGAACTTGCTAATCAAGCGACCCAAGGCATCCTTTTTCACCAATTCAAAATCAGCAGACAATTCCTTGAATCGTTCGGCCAAGTTCGTCAACTCATCTGAAACTGCATCAATCAATTCATCAGCTTCAGGCGTTTCAGCAGCAATGGTCAAAAAGGCCACGCCACGTTCCCAGTCAAACTCAGCGCTGAATGTATCATCAATCATCCCCGAGTCGTACCACATCATATAAGTTGGTGAAAACTCACCGAACACCAAATCGACGGCCAAGCTACCGGCAATGGCAATACGCAAGGCATCCATGCCAGTTGGCATTGTCGCTCCGTCATACCAACGTTGACCAATTGCAATCTTCGTTCGCACGATGTCCATGTCCACTTCAAGCGGTTCTGTAATAACCGGTGCCAATGTCTTGGCCGGCACCGTGATATCATCAGTTGCTTGTCGTGAACTAATTGGTGCATCCATAACCAGTTGACGAACTGCTTCTACGTCAAACGCACCCGCAACGACAATATCCATATTTTCTGGGCGATAGAACGCATCAAAGGCAGCCTGCAAATCAGCTGGTGTCACGCTGTGTACCGATTCAGTGGTTCCAGCAATATCATCAGCCATCGGATCACCTGGGAATAATTGACCCAAAATCATGCGATACAAGCGGGCATTCGTATCATCTTGATACATATCCACTTCTTGTGAGATGATATCGCGCTCACGGACTACCGAACTCTCTTCGAAATAAGGTTCTTGCGTGAAGTGTAACAATTCTGAGAAAGCGGCATATTCGTTAGCTGGTGCCGTCATAAAGTAGCTGGTACGCGTCTGCGTCGTAAACGCGTTGGCATTGGCCCCAAGTTCACTCATACGTGAAAAGGCATCATAGCCAGGTTGCGCAAATAACTTGTGTTCCAAGAAATGCGCTAGACCAGCCGGTTGCTTTACCAATTGGCCATCCTTCATAAACATTTGGTCACGCGCACCAAAATCAACCGTCACCATCCCCACGAATTGGTGGAAATCAGGTCGTGGCAAAATGTGCAAACGTGCCCCATTTGGCAACGTTTCATGACGCTCATTAGGCGCAAAACGACTTAATGCATCAACCATTAGCCTTACCTCCTACCAATTCATAATGTAGCTGCTTCGTCACTGCTTGCGCAACTTGTTGCACTTGTTCGGCCGTCACGGCATCGACTGCAGCCAACCACTCTTCAGGTGTCGTGTGATACCCGATCAGTTCTTGATTTTGAACGCGTTCCGTAATGCGTCCAGGTTGGTCAAGTGAGACAACATAGTCGGCCTTCATCAGGCGCTTAATCATGTTTAACTCATCATCACCAACGAGCTCCGTTTGCAAACGCGTCAATTCAGCATCGATACGTTCCTCGGCTTCGACCAATTTGCCGTGATCAACACCTGATTCCACCATCAACAAACCAGTGTACGGATTGTAGTCAGAATAAATTGAGTAAGCCAAACCAGCTGTCTCACGCACGTTCATAAACAAACGCGAAACGGCAAGTCCACCGAACAAGGCATTAAAGACGAAACCTTGGAAACGGTCGGTCTGTTCCAGCTTCAATTGATAAGCCAAAATCAAACGTGCTTGATTCACCTTATCTAGTTCCACCGTTCGCTTTACAGCTGGGAATAAGTCTTGTTCATAATAAGGATTACCAGCAATGGCACGTGGTTCCAAAGGCAATTGTGCCACTGCTTGTTCAACTGTTGCCGTGTCTACGTCACCCAGTACGATAATATCAACACGGTCATGTGCCATCGTATCCTGCCAAGCATCCCACGCTTCTTTTGGTGAGACCTTTTCAAGAATTTCAGTTGTACCGTATGCTGGTACAGCTTGCACTGGATCAGTGAAATAAGCATTAATTGCTTGGCGGGCCGCATAGAATGGCTTTTCTTCTTGCAGTCCAGCAATTTCATCTAACGCAATTTCACGTTGACGTTCAAAAACAGTTGGATCGAAGCCTTGTTCGGCATCACCCAATGGGTTGCACATCATCTCGCGAATAAACGCAAAGCCATCACGCAACAAACTCTGTGAATCCGTTGCAAAATCATCATGCACCAACGTCATACGTAAGCGTAGGGTGTACAAAGCACCTGTCTTCAGAACATCAGTGCCGAATGATGCACCATATAAGTCGCTTAGGACACGCGCCAAAGCGGTTTGTGAGGGATATTTTTGTGAAGCTGTTTCAAGCATGTTACTTGCCAACACACGACCTCCCAAAGAAGCCACGTCATGTTGGCGGGTAAAGTTAATTAATATTCTTGTCGTTGCAAATTGCTGAGTTGGCAAAATATGCAGAAAAACGCCAGGTTGAACGGTTACTGTAGTCACTGACATACCTTCTTTTCCAAACTAAAAGCGCGCTGGTAATGAACGCGCTTGTTTTTTATTGTCGTACAATTGGAGTCTGCGAACTCGTCATAGTAACGAATAATTTGTGCAGAAACTAATACTATAAGTATAAACTTCTGCGTCCTATTTTACCAACTCAATTTCCTTGATCGTCAGCTTCTTCCGATGTTTCTGCGCTCACCGGATTTAAACGCATATATTCAGATACAAACATAAATACGCTAACTGCTGCCATGCCAACTAATAAGACAACAACACTCCATGTATTCAACACGGGCGCTGTATAGTGCAAAAGGTACAAAACAAACAGAATGCCCGTCAGGTTGTACCACACCCATCGGACCCATTTATTATGCCAAATCATCATGATACTCTCCCTGAATCATTTAGTTTGTGAAACCCGGATTATTCATGCACTAAATTTTTAACCACAGCTAAATCAGTAAAATACGATAAATCACCTTGAAAATGCCAGTACCTTGGCACGGTTTCAGGGTGTTTTTTTCGATTGGGCGTTTTTTGAGAAAAATGGGCACACTAAAACCAGCCAGATTTTGCTATTTTTTTGAAAATCTACTTCGTTGTTTTATTGCCAC
>NZ_PVSN01000009.1 GCF_004766315.1 Weissella confusa
GGACAATCAACACCTTTCGAGACCGTTTGTTAAAAATCGGGGGACGTGTCACTAAGCACGCCCGCAAGGTGATCTTGACGTTAGATAGCCGCATCCAAGAACAATTCGATGGTCTGTTCTGGCGAGCTTGGGAACGACTAAATGCTTTGTGGCAATAAAACAACGAAGTAGATTTTCAAAAAAATAGCAAAATCTGGCTGGTTTTAGTGTGCCCATTTTTCTCAAAAAACGCTCAATCGAAAAAAACACCCTGAAACCGTGCCAAGGTACTGGCAGTTTCAAGGTGATTTATCGTATTTTACTGATTTAGCTGTGGTTAAAAATTTAGTGCATGAATAATCCGGGTTTAAAATTGCGGGTGGTTACCGATTAGTTCAGTTTAAGTACGCAGACGGAACGATTTTGTCTGGTGTTTTGAATGCTGGTGGACAGGCAGTTGGTGTTGTTCTTGCACCAGTTGAACCCAATTTGATGGGTACTAAAGAAGCTAATTTGAAAAATACTTTGAACGTTAACGACGCAATTAGTGACATGCAAAATGCCGTTATGGCCGGTCGAGACTTGTACGTCAATAACGTTGGTGACGTTAATTCTACTTTTGTTCACATTAGGCAAACGGATGACGCTGGAAAGTTGGGAGATGCAATTGTTGATTCGAGTGCTACAGATGTTAATCTTGGCAATGGTACAACTGCGCCAGTGAAAAATAGTGGGAGTGCGGATACCAGTAATGAAGCTATCAACACTGCAAACGTCATTCAAAACGATCTTGCAAAGGGTGTATATTTTGAACTCACTTGGAGTGTAACCAAGGTTAATGATAATGGCACGGTTACTGGAAAAATAACCTACACGGAATATTCTGATTTGGCACACACAAAGGTTTTGAGTCAAACTGTAGGGGAATCTGTAACGATTAAGGATGCCATGTCTGTTGGATTGTACGGTGCAAACGGTGGAAACGGGTTGGCCTTCTACGGTGGTATTTCATATTTCCAAGGAACAAATGCGGTTGCCGATGTACCAGTTCACTATCAAGTGAATGGCGAAAGTATTGCTGATGACACATATGTTAAAGCCTTAGTTGGTGAGCAACTGCAAATTTCAGACGGCAAGAACGATGCCAACTTTGATACGTCAAAGGGTAATTTGTATACTGCCCCAACGATTGATGGATTTAATGTTGATACAACTAGTGTTCTAACGGCAATTGCTGGTGCAAAAGATTGACTTACCATCAACTATGTCGCAGACAATGACGCATTCTTGACTCGACTAAAGCAAGTTGAAGACCAAGTGAAGATTTTGCACGATGCACAAACTGCAGTGCAAAATTTGTTGGATGCAAATAATGATGCAACTGGTTTGGACAAGATTAAGGCAAATATTGATGCGTCAGTTCAAAAAGCAGATGACCTTGTAACGACGTTGAAGAACACTGTTAAGGGTGTAACTGGTCTGAATGGTGATGAAGGTGACGAAGAGACTAAGCCAACCATCACCGGTGGTACCGGATTGAAGAACGCCATGATTGCTCTGACGAACGGGTTGAGTTCAGTCACAGCAATGGCAACGGACGCTAAGAACCAACAAGCTTTGGCTGAAGTAACAGCCAGTGTATCTGATGATCCAACTGTTGCAAGTAACCGACAAGCGTTGATTGATGCAGCCTTGAAGGGTGAAGATACAACTAAGATTCAAGACGAGTTCAACAACGCAGTTAAAACAGCTGACACGCAACGTCAAGCTGCGGTTGATAAGGCGGATACTGTTTTGGGAACAAAGACGGATTGGCTGACGTTCCAAAATGACAGTCAAGCTGTTAAGGATGCGCAAAAGAAGTTGGACGACTTGGTAAAGTCTGACCTATCTACCCGTACACAAATTAACAATGCAAACGCTGAATTGATTACGGCACTTACAAAGATGCCTGAAAATATCACCGACGACCAGGCTGTCAATGATAATGCAGCTGCATTGAAGACAGCATTGGAGAGTGGTGATCAAGCCAAGATTAATACAGCACTAACTAATTTGAATGATGCTGTTGTGAAGGCTAATACGGCTTTGCAAGAGGCCGAAACCAAGGCTAAGAACGACACGATTCCAAACTACTTGAAGGACCAAACGGACCGACTTAACAGTGACGATAGCTCAAGTTTGGCTGCAATTGTAACTAAGACAAATAGCATGGGTGCGGATTCAACGTACACGAAGTCACAATTGGTTGATCAAATGAGCATCTTGTCTAGCGCATTGTCAGGCTTCTCTGCTGCACGTACTGAAAAGAGCACGGCGGCGGATTCTGTTTTGAGTGCACTTGGCACATCTAGTTTAGCTGGTGATTTGTCAAATGCAGTTTCTGCATTGCGCTCTACTTTGAGCGACAGTGCTGCAACGAAGACGGAAATCGAGAACCGTACAGCTGTTGTAAACGCTGATTCTCTTTTGTCTTCATTGGCAAACCCAGACATGAAGACAACGTCAATGTCTAGCTATGTGTCATCTATTGCTAGCTACGTGTCATCAATGGCATCAGCAAGTAATGTGACTTCATCTGCACTTTCAACGGCTGCATCAGCGTTGAAGTCAGTTGCTGATACACCAGTTTCTTCAATTGTTGAAGATAACACTGCTGTTAAGTCAGCCGAATCAGCATTTGCCTCAGACTTGATTGCTGGTAAGGATATTGCGTCAGCATCTTCAGCATTGAGCGTTGCAGTTTCTACGGCTAACACCGAATTGACTGCGGCTAAGAAGTCAGCAGTATCATACGCAATTCCAAGCAACATCGCTGATCAAACCGAGGGTAACTCAGCGTTGAACTCAGAATTGGCAAAGGTGCAATCAATGGGTGCAGATTCAATCTACACGAAGAGTGCATTGGACTCAGAGATGGCTGTTTTGAGTGATTCATTGTCACACTTTACGTCAGTTTTGAACACTGCTAGGACGTCAGCTGCCTCAACTGCTAAGACGACGGATAACGACATTGTTAACTCAATGGCATCTGTATTGAAGAGCGTGGCTGCTAACTCAGATGCAACGCTATCAATGGTTGCTTCAGCAAGCACAGCGTTGAAGTTGGCAACGTCAACGGTTGTTGATTCAGATATTGCTGATGATGTAGCGGTTAAGAATGCCGAGACAGATTATGCGTCAGCTTTGAACTCAGGCGCAGCAACGTCAGATGCATTGGCATCAGTATCATTAGCGCTTTCTGTTGCAACGCCAGCCGCAACATCAGTTTTGAGTAGCATGAAGAGTGCTGCTTCAGTAGCGGTTGTGGACAGCAACTTGACTGACCAAGAAGATGCTTCAATGGGATCGATTGTTACTAAGTTGAACTCATTGGGAGCCAAGTCAAATGGCGTAAAGGTTGCTGACATGAGCTCAGCTTTGTCAGCATACAACTCAGCTGTTGCGTCATATAAGACGGTCTTGTCAGATGCGAAGTCAGTTGCTTCAGTAACCGCTTCAAAGACGACAGGAAATGATATTGTTAACTCAATGGCTTCAATCTTGACGAGCGTCGCTGCTAATTCAGCCGCAACGTCATCAATGGTTGCTTCAGCAAGCACGGCCTTGAAGTTGGCAACGTCAACGGTTGTTGATTCAGATATTACTGATGACGCAGCAGTTAAGTCAGCCGAAACAGCCTATGTTTCAGCATTGAAGTCAGGTGCCAAGACACCAGATGAACTTGCTACGGTAAACAAGGCCCTTTCAGCCGCAACGTCAGCTGCAACGTCAACGTTGAACAGCATGAAGAGTGCCGCTAAGGTAGCGGTTATTGATAGCAACTTGACTGATCAAGAAGATGCGTCAATGGCAGCCGTTGTGTCAGACTTGAACTCATTGGGAGCCAAGTCAAACGGCGTTAAGGCAACTGACATGAGTTCAGCTTTGTCAGCTTATGATTCAGCTGTTAAGTCATACAAGGCTGTTTTGTCAGATGCAAAGTCAGCTGCCTCAGTAACTGCTTCAAAGGTAACTGGTAATGACATCGTTAACTCAATGGCTTCAATCTTGACGAGCGTTGCTGCTAATTCAGCCGCAACATCATCAATGGTCGCTTCAGCAAGCACGGCCTTGAAGTTGGCAACGTCAACTTCAGTCGCAGCAAATGTCGCAGATGACGACGTTGTTATGTCAGCTGAATCAGCTTACGTTTCGGCTTTGAACTCAGGTGCAGTGACGTCAGATGCTTTGTCATCTGTTGCAACGGCACTTGATAGTGCAAAGTCAGCGGCCGCAACTGCTTTGGCAACGGCTAAGTCAAACGCAACGACGGAAGAACCAGCCAACTTGACGGATCAAATTGCTGATTTGCCAGCAGATGATCGTCAAAAGTTGACGGACACGATTGCAGATTTGGCAACTAAGGTTGGCGATGACGCAACGACGTTGAAGCAAATCCAACATGACCAAGATATTATTGATGGTATTTTGTCAGCCTTGAAGACTAAGTTGAACGATGCCAAGACTGGTGCCAAGGGCGATGTTACTGCTTGGGATAAGGTTTCATCACTTTACGCAGATCAAACTGACGAGACTAGCGCTATCCAAAAGGATATTGATACGTTGAATGGTTTGACGGCCGACAAGACGGCTACCAAGAAGCAAATCGATGACGCTCGCAAGCAATTGCAAGACGACATCGATGTGGTTAAGGGTGTTCGTAACGATGCCGTTACTGACGGTAAGAACACTGCCGATGCCAACAAGGACAACGGTGACGCCGAAGTTACAAAGACGGTTGGGAAGTTGAATGACGCCCTTGATAACGGAACGGCTTCTGACATCAAGACAGCTATCGAAAACGTTAAGACAGCCGTTGCTACGGTTGTTGTGCCAAATATCTCAGATTCTGATGATGTGGCTGACGCGAAGAAGGCCGTTAACGATGCTTTGAACGCTGACAAGTTGGACAAGACTGCGGTACAAAACGCAGTTGATAACTTCAACACGGCAGTTGCCAAGGCACAAAAGGATTTGGCAGACACGAAGGATGGCGCAGCTAACGATGAGAAGTCATGGACTGCTGATGCTCCTAAGTATGCCGATCAAACAACGACGGCTATTCAAAACGACATTGACCACTTGAACGAATTGACGTCTGATAAGACGGCGACGAAGAAGACGATTGATGCAGCTCGCAAGCAATTGCAAGATGACATCAAGACGGTTGCTAGTGTTCGTGATGCAGCGGTTAAGACGGCTGACGATGCCAACAAGGCAGTTGTAAATGGCTGACGCAACGGTTGTGCCAACAAACGTTTCAGATGATGCTGATGTGACGGCTGCTAAGACGGCTGTTGATGCTGCATTGAAGAATGACGGTGACGTTGCCAAGGCTAAGACCGCTTATGACAAGGCTGTTGAACAAGCTAAGGCGAAGTTGGCTGATGCTAAGCAAGACGCCAACGACGATACGTCAGCTTGGGATAAGGCTGCCTCACTATACACGGACCAAGATACTGACGATATCCAAAATGACGTTAAGAAGTTGAACGATTTGGTGGCTGACAAGAATGCTACGAAGTCTGACATCGATGACGCGCGCGAGCAATTGCGCAAGTATATCGCAGTTGTAACGGGTGCCCGTGATGGCGCAGTGGATGATGGTAACGATACGGTTGATGCGAATGCAGATAACGACGATGCCGAAGTTAAGACGACGGTTGATACGATTGTGGCTGCTAACATTTCAGATGATGCTGATGTTAACGCTGCCAAGAAGGCTGTTAACGATATCTTGAACGCTGATGGTTTGGACACGGACAAGTTGACCAAGGCAACAGACAAGTTGACGACGGCCGTTGATGACGCAAAGAAGGCCTTGCAAGCAACTAAGGATGGCGCTTCTGATGATGAATCATCATGGAACGACGACGCGCCTAAGTATGCTGATCAAGACATGACGGCTATTCAAAATGACATCGATCACTTGAACGAGTTGACGACTGATAAGACGGCAACGAAGACAGCTATTGATGACGCTCGCAAGCAATTGCAAGATGACATCAAGGCAGTTGATGAGGTTCGCCAAAAGGCAGTTGATGGAGCTGGCGACGCTGTTGTGGCTGTGAAGAGCGGTGACAATGACGACGTGAAGAACCGTGTGGCAGCGGTTAAGGATGCCGAAAAGACGGGTACGGCCACAGATGTTGCCAAGACAGTTGCTAAGTTGCAAATGGCCGACGCAACGGTTGTCCCAACGAACGTATCTGACGATGCTGACGTAACAGCTGCCAAGAAGGCGGTTGACGATGCATTGAACAACGACGGTGATGCTGACACGGCTAAGACGGCTTACGATAACGCGGTCGCTACGGCGCAAGCGACGTTGAAGCAAGCGGTCGCTGATGCAAATGCGGTGAAGGTTCCTGCCAACTTGCAAGACCAAGTTGAGATGGCTAAGAAGAACAAGCTTGGTGATGTTAACCAACAAGTGACAGACTTGCAAAACGCAGCCAGCCAAGACGATACGACGGCAACGACGCTTCGCTCAGGCATGAGTGATATTCAAGCTCGCTTGGATGACATGACGGCTAAGTTGAACACGACCCGTGATGCTGCGCAAAAGTTGGTTGATCAAACGGCTAATGCAACAGACACGAATGTGGTTGCTGCGCGCAAGCAAGTGACGAACTTGTTGGCTAACAACGACACAACGACGATGACGGACTTGCAAAACGCGATGAACGTTTTGACTGCCACGTCAAAGCCGGCTGATGCCAATGTTATGAAGACACCAGCAGCACCAGTTAAGTCAGGGCAAGTTTCAACGACGGTTGCTGACGGTGATACGGCCTTCGCGATTGTGACGGACGCAAACGGTAAGCAAACAGTTGTGCAAATGAGCAAGGACACGAACGGTACGGCTACGGCTAACGTGCCAGGTGCTAAGGATGCCCAAGTTGTGACGGTTTCAAAGAATGGTAATAAGCCATTTATCTTTGTGACTGACGGTTCAGGAACGGCACAATACACGGAGTTGACGCCAAATGGTGTTAAGACGACGATTACGCCTGGACGGAACGTCAACGAAGACGACTGATGGTAAGACGCTGGATGTGCCTGCTGATGGGGATGTTACAGTGATGTACTTGCCAACAGCCGAAGTGTCAGTGCAAGCTGGTGCTAAGAATGTGCAAGTGCCTGGCAAGACTGGTTACACGGCAACGGTAACGGATGCGCAAGGAAATGCCGTGGCATTGACTGACGGCATGATTGCGGTTGATGGTGTGCCTGCTGGTACGAACTACTTGGTAACGTACACGCCAGATCCTGCCAAGGTTGTCGTGAAGTTGGGAACTGATTCTGGTTTCGCTAAGGGTGAAGAGCCAGCTGCTGGTAACGCAAACGCGCAAAAGTTGACGACGGTTGCTGATGCCTTGGCTAAGTTGCAAAAGGATGATGCCACGCTTGCATCAATTGTTTCAACGGGTTACACGGATACGAAGGTTAACGTGACGAACGCTGTTGAAGCTATGAACCGTGTTGATCAAAACTTGAACATCGATGGTTATGCCCACCGTGTTGTTGCACCTGATGGTACGCAATACGCTTCATTGGAAGAAGCCGTTAAGGCGAACCCAACGTTTGCTGCGGGAACAACGCAAATGAAGGTTGTTTATGCACCGTTGGACGGTCAAAAGATTCAAGTTAAGGATGAATACGGCAACGTTATCGGTACGGTAATGGGTAAGTCTGACGCCGAGATTAACGTTGATGACTTCAAGTCTGTTGATGCTGAGTTGCAAGCCAAGGCTGAGCAAGGCAAGCTAAAGATGACGGTTACGGCACCAGATGGTAAGACGTACGACTCATTGATGGCAGCGCTTCAAGCAACGGGTTACTTTGACCACGTTGGATTGGAAGATGGTCCATCAACCTTTGACCAAAGCGACGCCAAGTTCGTGGCTACAGCTTGGGATGAGAATGGTAAGGCGACTGCCGGGTACATGGTACTTGGTGAGCCTGCTACGCCAAACGACATGGACATCCAAGACTTTGTTGTGTCATTCGCACCAGCAAATGATGGTGCTGATCAAAACAACACGGACAAGGGTAACAAGCCTGGTTCATCTGTTGCGGATAACAACCAAAACGGTGACCACACGAACACATCTGGCGCAACTTCTAACAACAGTGGTGCCCAAGGTGAGCAAGTGAACGTGGCTGGACCAGCTAACGAGTCACGCGATGGCTCTGAAGCGAACAACGTAACTGTTGCTGGTCAAACGGCTGGTGCACAAGGTACTGGTTCACAAACGGCAACCCAAACAGGCGCAACTGCTAACACGACGCAAAACGTCGCTTGGCAAGCGCAAGGTGTTGCACAAAATGCAGATAACAACGCTTCACTACTAGCAACCGCTGGTAATGAGCAACAAGCAAAGACGGCTAACACAGCTGATGCCCGCATCACTGAGTTGCCTGAAACGGCAGCTGTCATTCAAGATTCAATTGTGCCTTTGGAAAGTGCAAAGCAAGCAATGAATTTGACAGGTCGCGTAACTGAGAATGACTTCTTGGTTGTGATTGCTGCCATGGTTGCGAGTGGTTTGTTCGGTCTTTTGTTGGCGTTCTGGCGTCGACGCAAGGAAGATGAGCAAGCAACACGCTAATCGGTAGAGAGTCCCTGGACGGGTAAAACTGTCCAGGGACTTTTTGTGTTGATTGCCAATGGGTCTTACTTGAGTATCTGGGGTTAAAAGCGTATAGTGTATGTTACGTTTAGTAAGTAAAGTAGTCTGCACAAGTCATTGGAGGACGATAAATTATGGAAGATTTTCGCTTTGTAAATAAGAAGGATATTCGCTTTGGAAAGAACCACATCGATGCTGAGTTGCACGATGCCGTGGCCCAATTTGGTCAAAACGTTTTGTTGACGTACGGTGGTGGTTCAATCAAGCGTTCTGGCTTGTATGAGCGTGTTATGAAGGCTTTGGAAGGTTTGAACGTCGTTGAATTGGACGGTATCGAGCCTAACCCAAAGATTGATTCAGTTCGCGAAGGTCAACGTTTGGCCAAGGAGAACGACATCGACGTCATTTTGGCCGTTGGTGGTGGATCAGTTATCGATGCATCTAAGGTGATTGCATCAGCAAAGTTTTATGATGGGGATGCCTGGGACTTGGTCGCTGATCACGGTGTAAAGTACCGTTCAAAGTTGGACCAATTGCCAGTTGTCGACATCTTGGCGTTGGCTGCAACGGGTACTGAAATGAATGCCGGTTCAGTTATCTCAAACCCAGAATTGAACGCTAAGATTGGTACGTATGGACCAAACACACCAGCTGTTTCATTCTTGGACCCACAATTGACGTACTCAGTTTCAAAGTGGCAAACGGCTGCCGGATCATTCGATATCTTCTCACACTTGACTGAGCAATACTTCGACCGTGCCGAGAACACAGATATTTCTGACGGTATGATTGAAGGTATCATGCGTGCCGTTATCAAGTGGGCACCAGTTGCTTTGGAAACGCCAGACAACTACGATGCCCATGCTAACTTGATGTGGGCCTCAACGATGGCTTTGAATGGTTTGGTACGTTCAGGAAACGTGAACGGCTGGACGGTTCACCCAATCGAGCACGAGTTGTCAGCCTTCTACGACATCACGCACGGTGTTGGTTTGGGAATCTTGACGCCACGTTGGATGAAGCGTGCTTTGTCAGCAGCCACGGTTGCTAAGTTTGCCCGCTTCGGACGTAACGTTTGGGATATCCAAGACGCTGACGACCAAGTCGTTGCTGAAAAGGCTATCCAAGCCACTTACGACTGGGTAAAGTCATTGGATGTTCCAACGACTTTGCAAGGTGTTGATATCAACGATGACGCGAACTTCCGCGCAATGGCTGAGTCAGCTGTTAAGATCGGTGGTTTGGATCACGAGGGTGGTTACGTGAACTTGACGGTTGATGATGTTGTGGCTTTGTACCAAGCATCAATGACGACTGAAGGTTTCGAAGACTAATTAACCTATTGAAGGACAAAGTACATGTTTGTTGTGCTTTGTCCTTTTTAGTTTTCCGGCAACAAAAAACCACCCGGCAAGGAGTACCGAGTGGTGAAAGAAGGTGCGGCGATGGGATTCACCGCAAATCATTTATTATGACTGATGTTATTATCGCAACCAGGTATGACGCTTTTGTTGACAATTGTTGTCCGAAAACGACGTATAATGTTGCTTATTGAAGTGAGGTAGACGGATGGCTAATATAACTTACCGGCAGGCAACTATGGCTGATGCCGATGCAATTTGGCAAATTATATCAGATGCTAAGGCAGTTATGTCTATTGATCATAATCCGCAGTGGGATAATGGCTATCCATCCCCAGAAATCATCAAAGCCGATATCGCCAAAGGGTACGCGTACATTCTGCAACTCGATGGCGAAATCGTCGCGACAGCCACGCTTTGGCAAGAAAAAGACGTGAACTACCAGCGTCTCCAAGGCGGTCGCTGGCTGTACCCAACTAAGCGTAAGCCCTATGCGGTTATTCATCGCATGGCGGTGTCATTCCAACACCAAGGCTACCATTTGTCGACAGAGCTGTTTACGCATTTATTTGCGACGGCTCAGGCAAACGGCTTTGATTATATTCGCATCGATACCCATGAAAAAAATAAAAAGATGTAAGCCATTATCGCCCGTCGTGGTTTCACGTACCGGGGAAAGTTAGCCGGTAATCGGGTGGCGTACGACATTGATCTAGCCGAAAAAAGCGAATGAGTAATCATTCGCTTTTTTGCTAGGTTTACTTATTGTAGGCTGCTTTAAAGATTGGCAAGAAGTCCGCCAACTTAAAGTCGCCAAGGACAGGCATGTGTGCTGTTAAGTCAGTGTATGCAGATTCGTTACGTTGAGAAGCACCTAACTTAACGAATTCAGTCGCCACTGCCTCTGGCATCCCCTTAGCCGTCATATTTGCTAAGGCCTGTTCATCTGAAATCTCAATCCACTTCAAGTCAGGCATATCTAATGCTTCTTGCAGCGCAGCAACCAACTCGTCACCGGTGAATAGGTCAGAAACCACGTAGCGGACAGTTTGACCGGCAACTGGGTGCAAGATAGCATCGACAACCGTCTTGGCGATATCGGCAGGCCAAACATACGCATTGCGGTGTGAAGCGGGGAAATTGTTAATGATAGCATGTTGTGCTTTAATCGTTTGAATGCTGCCCATTAGGTTACCGTAAAAGGCGACTGGACGAACAAACGTAATATCAATTGGCAAACTAGCCAGCAGTCCTTCGAGGATGTTATAGACGTAAAGCGCGCCGATTTCAGGACCTTGGTCGGCGCCGACACTGCTGAGGTTAACAACGCGCTTGACGCCGGTTGCCTCGATAGCCTGCTTGAACAGTTTACCAACCATTTCACCGTGAGCGACTAGGCTACCCGTGGCGCGACCAGTCAACATGAGGTACGCCACGTCGGCACCGGTCAATGCCGCAATCAGGTCATCCAAGTTGGTCATTGAACCAACCACAGCATGTGCGCCAAGCGCCTCAATTTCGGCGACGCGTTCAGCTAATGACGTTAGCAGGGTAACCTCATGGCCAGCGTTAAGTAATTCAGGTACAGCAACGCGGTTAACGTTACCAAGTGATCCAAGCATTGCAATCTTCATGTTTAATAGCCTCTATTTCTTAAAAGATAACTCTATCTTTAATTGGTGAGCTTAGTATAAAAGATAAACTTATCTTTTGTCAACGTTGTCGTTTCGGAATAAACCGGTTATATTAGTACCATGAAGAAAAAAGATGAATCGAAGTATGAGACAATTATTCAGGAAGCGATAGAGATTATCGTGACTGAAGGGGCAGCCAGTTTATCAACAACGAAGGTTGCCAAAGCGGTTGGTATCTCGCAATCCAACATCTATATTTACTTTAATAATAAGGCGGATATGCTAACGCAGGTCTTTGAACACGAACAAGCAGTTATGCGTGACATGCTGGTCACATCAATAACGGCTGAGCCGACTTTGGCTGGGAAAGTGCGCGTTTGGTTGCGGACGCTGTATCACATCGCGGTGGAAAAGCCGGATACGTTGACGACAGTTTCACAAATTAAGCAGTTACCTGATAGTCCAGTGTTGAATCGCGTGGCGGCTGATCCAGCTGACCAGCAACAAAATGTGGTGGCTGAGATGCTATCAGCGGGTATTGCAGCAGGTGAACTGCGTGACATGCCAGTCCAAGTATTCATGACAATGGCCTTTGGGTCGATTGTCACGTTTGCGCGTCAGAAACCAGACAAGGTTGAGTACGAGCAGGAATTCGAACAGCTCTATGAAATGCTCTGGGCAGCAATGAGGAAGGAAACACATGAAGAAGATTGAAAAAGGGATTAAGTTCGTCAGCGAACACTTGGACATGTTCCGCTGTACTGTAGATGGCGAGCCTTATGACCACGTTGAAGGCAATACCTTGGTATGTGCGCATAACCACCGTTTGGACATTAATAAGAAGGGTTCCCTTTATTTCTTGAACCACGCAGTCAATACGGAGTATGATGATGCCATGTTGGCGGCTCGTCGTCGTGTTTTGACGGCCGGTTTGTTCGATGGCATCGTGGACGCGGTTGCGGACCAATTGCCTGCCGACCCACAACGCATCATGGATGTGGGAACCGGTGAAGGGACGCCATTTGCCCGTTTGCTAGCCAAGCGTGGCAACATCGATACCGGTATTGGTTTCGATATTTCTAAGGCAGGGGTTAACTTGGCAACGCAATTGGACACGGATGCGTTCTTTGCGGTCGCTGACTTAGCGAACCTACCATTTAACGACAATAGCTTTGACAGTATCGTGGAGTTCTTCTCACCAAGTGCGTATGAAGAATTCAAGCGTGTCTTGGCACCCGAGGGAACGTTGGTGAAGGTGGTCCCATCATCTGGTTATCTACACGAATTGCGTGAAATGTTGTACCCGGTGGATTCACCAAATCACACGTACAGTAACCAAAAAGTGGTCGATCGCTTCATGGAAAACTACCCAGACGCCATACAAACAGAGATTTCATACCAATGGCAAATTCCAGCCGACTTGTATGTTGATCTGTTACACATGACGCCATTGCACTGGGGCGCGCGTCCAGAAGCCCAAGCGGCAGCGGAAGCCACACCATTACCAGCTGTGACAGTCAACGTGGTTGTGCTAACGGTTAAGCCTTAATTCACAGCGTGTGGATAAAATAAGTGGTTTTCCACAATTTGGGTGTGGAAAAATCGGTTAATGTTCGTTAAAATAGAAGTATATTAGGGCTTTTAGTGTGCCCACATGACATTTTATGAAAACGGAGAACGACGCACATGTTTCCAGATCGTCTGCGTGAGTTGCGCAAAGGCCGTAACATCACATTGGAAACCTTGGCTGAAGAGATGAATAAGCACCTTGAACCAGGGCAAAAACCAAATACAGCTGCGCAAATCGGAAACTGGGAGCGTGGTGACCGTTCGCCTTCGTACATTGAAGTTCGAAAGCTAGCGGATTTTTTCAATGTTTCAATGGATTTCTTGGTCGGCCGTGCCATGTCAGAAAAGACTGACTTGTCATTGCTGTTCTTGTCAGGTAAGGAAATCGACTTTAACGGTAAGCCACTAACTGACCAGCAACGTTTCGACATTTTCCAGTATGTTAACTCATACTTGAACCCGGTATCATACACGCCGGAGGATGATGTGCGTAGCAACCACCAAGAAAGCTTGTTCTAAACAAAGGATATTACGATGACAACAAACCAAGCAATTCGGTTTGGGTCTGGTCAACAGCTCACTGAGATGGATTATCTTGGTGAGCTGTTGCCATATCTAGGCCGTTACCAAAACATCCCCACGATGGTTAACCTCATGCAACAAGCAATTGATACGCTTGAACAATTGAATGCGGGTTATTTGCCAGCTGCATTGCCAACAATGGAAGTGCCAGAGTCAGTGATTCCAGAACTGCAAAATTACGTCTTGGCGCAATACCCAGACAACGCAGACGCCGGTAACGCACTTTGGCTTGAGCTAACGGAACCGCTAGAAGACATCGACTTCTTGCTCCGTCATCTACGTGATGCGTTAATCGAATACTTCAGCATGTACGGTTTTGTCTCAAGTGACTTTGTGCGTGACTTGTCAGCGTACACGGATGGCCAACCGGTATTGGAGTTGATGGCTGGGCATGGGTATATCTCAGCCGGGTTGAAGGCGCTTGCGCCGGCGCAAAAGATTATCGCGACGGACAATGAAGATTGGCGTACGCAACCGGATCCAACGTCGGCTAAGCCAGTGACGGATGTGGAAAACATGGATGCCATCGCAGCGTTGGATATGTACGGTGAGAATGTCTCAACGGTCATTATGAGTTGGGCGCCGGATACGACTGACGCGGACTGGCAGGTATTGCAATACATCCGCGACAATCAATATCGCTTTGATTTTGATTTCATCGTGATTGGTGAAAAGGATGGGGCAACGGACTCGGACGTCTTCTGGCACGAAGCCGAATTAGAAGAAGTCCCTGCATTGAACGCGCACCACCAATCATTCGACTTGATTGACGAGCGCGTGTATTTAGTGAAGTAACCATAAGCCCAGTTTTTCGACTGGGCTTTTTAGGTGTTATAATAACTTTTCGTAAACGATTATTTGAGATGAGGTTACTGTTTTGGAAGAGAAAACTTACAGCGAGCGCCACAAGATGGGGGTCTTGGCGCTATCTACCGTTATTTTGGGGATTGTTGTAGGGTTAAGTTCAGTGTTGCTCAGCTTGTTCTTGGAACTTGTTGAGCACTTCTTCTTGGGATTTGAAGAAAACACGCTGATGCCAGTGTCAACGCACATTGCTGGCGGACAACGCTTTTTATCAGTATTGATTGGTGGAATTATTGCGGCGATTGTCTGGTTCATTGTGCAAACGAAGATGAAGCCAACGGTTGGCATCAACAAGGCCATGGATGGGGATGAGATGCCATTCTGGCCATCTGTTGTCCACGCCGTGACGCAAGTCTTCTACGTAGCAACTGGGGGATCAGTTGGACGTGAATTGGCGCCTCGTGAACTTGGTGCCTTGCTTGCCCAACGTTGGGAGAAGTTGCTCCGTCGTTGGCACATGGATTCACTAACAGCTGACGACCGTCGCTTGTTGATTGCAGCAGCTGCGGGTGCTGGTTTCGCTGGTATTTATATTGCGCCAATCACAGGTATGTTGTTCGCCGTTGAAATCTTGCACAAGAACGTATCAAAGCGTTCAGTGGCAGTCAGCTTGACGATGTCAACGATTGCCATGTGGGTTGGTATGTCAGTCCACGGGTTCCACCCATACTACTTTGTGCCTGATAAGCACTTCACGTTGGGGATGATTCCATTCGTGATTGTGGTTGGACCATTGATGGGTGTGGCTGGCGCCTACTTCCGCAAGGCCTTCCAATGGGCTGGCGGTAAGGCCAAGGCTAAGCAAGTGCAAGTCTTGTGGCAATTGCCATTGGCTGCAGCCGTAACTGGTGTGGTTGCCATCTTCTTCCCACAAATTATGGGAAACGGACGTGGTTTGGCTGAGTTCGCCATTAACAGTACGAGCACGAAGGTGATTGGTGTCTTGTTGATTGGGATGTTGCTGAAGGCAGCCATCACGGTCTTCACGTTGAAGGCCGGTGCCTACGGTGGTACGTTGGCACCATCAATTGGTATCGGTGGATCATTCGGTGCTATCCTTGGCTTCGGCTACATCATGATGGTGCCAGGTGCATCAGTTGCCCAAGCCGCTGTTATCGGTGCCACGGCATTGCTAGCTGCGTCACAACAAGCGCCATTGATGGCCTTGTTTATGATGTTCGAAGTAAGTCACTTGGACTACACCGCTTTGATGCCAATGGGCTTGGCAGTATCACTTGCCATCCTAACGTCAAAGATGATTTTGGATAAGAAATAATAAGCATAGTAAAACGCCTGCATTCTGAATTGAATGCAGGCGTTTTTGTCATTACTTTACAAATTGCTCTGACAAAGCCAAGAATTCGTCGATGTCCTTCTTAACCAAATCAGCGCCAGCTTGCCAGAAGTCTGGCTTGGCCAAATCAACACCAAGGTGCTTTTGGGCCAATTCTTCCGTTGACATGTTGGCCGTATCGCGAAGCAATGCGATGTAAGCCTCTTCAAAGTTATCTTGCGTGTGGGCCCAGGCGTAGATACCTTGGCTGAACAAGTAACCGAACGTGTATGGGAAGTTGTAGAATGGCACGTCATCAATGAAGAAGTGCAACTTTGATGACCAGAAGTGTGGGTGGCGGTGATCCAAAAGACCATCGAAGGCCACCTTTTGTGCCTCATCCATCAATTCATTCAAACGCGCGGCAGGGACGAAGCCTTGCTTACGCTCCGTGTAGAAGTTGTCTTCAAAGATGAAACGGGCGTGGATGTTCAAGAACATGGCGATTGGGTTCGTCATCTTCGCATCCAACAATACAACCTTTTCCGCATCTGATTGGGCAGCTTGCACGTTGGCGTCCGCAATCAACATTTCAGCAAACGTTGAAGCAGTCTCGGCAACGTTCATGGCATAACCGTCACGCCAAACTGGCAAGTCCGTCAAGACAGAAGAGTGGAAGCCGTGGCCGATTTCGTGGGCAATTGTCGCGGCATCGTTCGCAGAACCCGTAAACGTCGTGATAATACGTGACTCGTGAATGTCAGGCACACTTTCCATCCAAGCGCCTGGCGTCTTACCAGGACGGTCTTCAGCTTCAATCCATTGATTCTCAAATGCGTGTTGGGCGAATGCAGCCATCTTAGGTGAGTACTTGCCGAAGTTCTTAATAATGAAAGCAGCCGCTTCATCATATGACAACGTGCTTGGCTTGTAGTCACCCAAATCCGTGATAGGAGCGACTTGGTCTTGCCAACCAAGCTCCGTCAAACTAAGCAATTCCTTCTTGCGGTCGAAGTAGGCCTTGAACATGTGCTTGTTGTCATCAACCATTTGCCACATGGCGTCCAATGTCTCGCGTGACATACGGTTCAACTCAAGTGGTTGATCCAAGTGGTTTTCGTAACCGTGGGCAGCTTGTTCCGTTAAACGGGCACCAGCCAAGTGGTTAATCGTGTCGGCGGCCAGGTTCTCGGCGCTACCCCACATCTTTTCGTAGTTGGCCATGATGTTAGCACGAACCTTGTTGTCAGGGTAACCGTCCAATTGATTCAATGCTTGTCCAGCAGACAAAGCTTGTTCGTCGCCGTTTTCATCCGTGTACGTCATTGAAAGACCAGATGAAATCGTGTCGTAGTGTTCTGACCAAGCTTGCAAGCCGTCCAAACGCAACTTGTTGAGCAATTCTTCAGCACGGTCATCCAACAAACGGGCGGCGTCATCACGCAACTCGTTCAAGTGGAAGGAAACCTCAGCGATGCCAGGCAACGTGCTGACCTTAGCGAACGTCTCATCATCAAATGACGTCAACAACTTCGCAAAGGCATCCAATGGTGCTTGGTAAGCGACTTCCAAGTGTGACACCTTTGTTTGGTAGGGACGGTAAACAGGGTTCGTATAGTCGGCTGAGTAAAGGGCGTTGACGAAAAGCGCCACTGTGCCCAAACCTGAACGAATCACTTGCGCGTCGTTAACCAAAGCAACGAGCTTGCTGAAGTCTGTGTCAGTGAAACGGCCGTAAGCCGTCACGTCAGATGCGAATTGCTTAATTTGTTGATCAAGTAAAGTTAGCTTGGCAGCGAACTCAGGTGATTCGATACCACCAGGGTAGATGGGATCCAAATCCCAGTTCAATGAATAGCTCATGTTGGTGCTCCGTATTTCTCATAGTTTTCTAATAGTTTAGCACAGGGACAACCAATTTGAGAAAAACTTGTTAAGGACGTTACGAATTTGGATACAAAACATTTACACAATCGTGACCGAAAACCTGCTAAAACCTGACAATTGGCGACTAGACTGAAAGGCAGCAAAAAGGAATAGGGGACTTGTGGCATGCGAAAGAAATTAGTGAGATTACTAGTGGTGTTCAGCTTGGGTGTTTGGATTGTTGGGGCAGTTGCGGCGATTACGACGCAAAATCAACCATTGCCGGCTGGAAGTGAGAAGTCGTTAAGTGGCAAGTCACTTTGGGAACGACAAAATCAATATTTAGATCGAATGGGTGATAAGTTGATCGACTCATTGTTGCATCTGAAGTAGTCAGCTATTTGCTTAACGGGGTATACCTTTTATTTTCTAGTGTTCTTCCTTATAATGGACAGGTTGCACTTATCAGATTTATAGAAGAGTAAGAGGTTAGCGAATATGGCTAAGCAAAAGAAGCGCTGGTCAACGCCACGTAAGATCATCACTTGGGTGGTTTCAATCGTGGTTGTCTTGTCAGTTATTCTTGGGGCTGCTGGTGGATATTTCTTCCACGTCGCCGAGGTGCGTGCGAAGAAGGACTTTATCGGTAGTGGTGTGTTGACGAAGAAGGATCCCTTGTATTCACGTCAACAAGAGTTCCTAGCGTTGGATTCACAAACGTGGCATTTGACGGCGAAGGATGGCACTAAGTTGGTTGGTAATTATGTACCAGCTGAAAAGAAGACCAACAAGACGGTTGTTGTGATTCACGGATTCGGTGTGGAGCACAAGGCAATGGCACCTTATGGTCAAATGTTCCATGACATGGGTTACAACGTGTTGATGCCCGATGATCGTGCATCAGGTAAGTCAGGCGGTAAGTACATCGGTTTCGGTTACTTAGATGCCAAGGACTACAAGCAATGGATTAGCAAGGTCATCACGAAGAATGGTCAAGATAGCCAAATCGTTGTGATGGGTGCCTCAATGGGTGGTGCCACAACGATGATGTTGTCAGGGATGAATCCACCAGCACAAGTTAAGGCGTACATTGAAGACGCTGGTTACACGTCGGTTTATGATGAGTTGGAATACCAAGCCGGTGATATGTATGGCTTGCCAACTTGGCTAGCAAAGATTATCGTGCCAGTTGTGTCATTGTACTCAAAGGTTTTGGCCGGGTACGACTACGCTGAAGCTGATTCAATTAAGTTGTTGCAAAAGAACACGCGCCCAATGATGTTTATTCACGGTGGGGATGACACATTTGTGCCAACGAAGTTCTTGAACCAAGTGTATGACGCCTCAAACGGACCAAAGGAAAAGTACTTGGTCCCAGGTGCCTCACACGTGCAATCATATGCAACTAACCCAGCTAAGTATGAGCAAAAGGTTGCTGATTTCTTGGCAAAGTATTTTACCCGGATTATTCATGCACTAAATTTTTAACCACAGCTAAATCAGTAAAATACGATAAATCACCTTGAAACTGCCAGTACCTTGGCACGGTTTCAGGGTGTTTTTTTCGATTGGGCGTTTTTTGAGA
>NZ_PVSN01000077.1 GCF_004766315.1 Weissella confusa
GAACCACAAAGCGTTCGACTTGCATGTATTAGGCACGCCGCCAGCGTTCATCCTGAGCCAGGATCAAACTCTCAATTTGAAGTTTGAGTATAACTCAATTTTTGTTGTTTAACAGAAGTTAAACGAATTTACTAGCGAATTGACTTCGCAAATGTTTTTGCATCAAGAACTAGCTTGATGACCCTACACATTTGTTTCATCGAAACGATATTCAGTTTTCAATGACCTACGTCGTTGCCTCATCAGACAACTCATATATCTTAACAGTTGATGAAACGAATGTCAACAACTTATTTAAAGATAATTTTTTGAAGCGTGTCACGCGGATAACTCGTACCCCGTAACAACTTAATCTATATTACAGATACAGTTACCAATTGTCAACACTTTCTTCAAACTTTATTGCATTTATTCTGTACAAAAAAGGAGCGATGCCTAAATCTGGGCATCGCTCCTTAATTTTAATCGTTATTAACGCATCGTTGGGAACAACAAAACGTCACGAATCGTATCCGTATCAGTCAACAACATAACCAAACGATCGATTCCGATTCCCAATCCACCAGTAGGTGGCATACCGTATTCCAAAGCCTCGATAAAGTCTTCGTCAATACCTTCCGCCTCATCGTTACCAGCGGCACGTTCTGCAGCTTGTGCTTCAAAACGCTCGCGTTGGTCAATTGGGTCGTTCAATTCAGTAAAGGCATTACCATATTCAGCACCAACGATGAACAATTCGAAGCGATCCGTAAAGCGGTCGTCTTCTTCATTCTTCTTGGCCAATGGTGATACATCCACTGGGTGTCCATAAACAAATGTAGGTTGGATCAACGTATCCTCAACAAACGTCTCGAAGAACTCGTTGATGATGTGACCAACACCCCAGTATTGTTCATACTTAACACCCTTTTCGTCAGCGATAGCACGTGCTTCTTCCAACGTCATTGGTTGCCAGAAGTCAACGCCAGTCTCTTCCTTAATCAAATCAACCATGTGCTTACGAGCAAATGGCTTTGACAAGTCGATATCGTGACCTTGGTACGTAATCTTCAAGTCATCAGTAACAGCAGTTGCTGCAGCCTTAATGATGTTCTCAGTCTCTACCATGACATCTTCAAAGTTCCAGTAAGCAGCATACGTTTCGATAACTGTGAATTCTGGGTTGTGCTTAGGGTCCATTCCTTCATTACGGAAGACACGACCAATTTCGTAAACACGCTCCATGCCACCAACGATCAAACGCTTCAAGTGCAACTCCAATGCGATACGCATGTACAAGTCGATATCCAAAGCGTTGTGGTGTGTAATGAATGGACGAGCTGATGCACCACCAGCTTCGTTTTGAAGCATTGGCGTCTCAACTTCAATAAAGCCTTCGCCATCCAAGTAGCGACGAACGGCCGTAATGATCTTTGAACGCTTCACAAAACGGTCAAATGAATCGTCGTTAGCAATCAAGTCCAAGTAACGTTGACGGTACTTCGTCTCCACGTCAGTCAAACCGTGGTACTTGTCTGGCAATGGACGCAAAGCCTTTGACAAGTGTGTAATTGACGTCACGTTGATTGACAACTCACCAGCACGCGTCTTCATAACCGTACCAGTGAACCCTAGGATGTCTCCCAAGTCAGCCTTCTTCAACAACTCGTATTGCTCTTCACCAACAACTGGCTTTTGCACAAAGACTTGAACACGTCCTGAACGGTCCTTAATATCCGCAAAGCTAATCTTTCCTGAACGACGCTTCGTCATCATACGACCAGCGATTGTTACTTCGATTGCTTGCTCTTCCAAATCTTCTGCAGTTGCGTTGTCATACAACTCGTGCAATTCTGCAGCCGTGTGTGAACGCTCAAAGCGGTGTCCGAATGGATCCATACCAGCTTCGCGCATTTCAGCCATCTTGTCACGGCGTGCGATCATTTGGTCATTCAATGACACTTCTTGGTCAGCCATTATGTTGCCTCTTTTTCTTTCAATAATTTGTGTTGGTATTTCTACCACAGATACTTATTAGTTTGCCAATATTGGCCACTTTTTGCAAGTGCCTCGCCTAAAATTACAATCCTTCAGCATCCTTAGCTGCAATAATACCTGCCAACTCTGCCTCATCGAATTGAATCTTCTTACCTGTAAAGCGATCAACCACTTCAACACCGTGATCTTCATCTAGCATTTCTTGCAAATCCTTCATTGGCAAAGTAGCCAACATGCGCTCATATTCGCGCTTTGAAATTTCAGGGTAAAGAGAAACTTCCGTCGTCGTTAATTGCTTAACGTTATCCTTACCAAACAAGTTAGCCAACAAATCCATTGGTGCATGACCTTCAAGCAATTGTGATGAGATAGCTGGTACATGAGCCAACTTCTCTTCCAAAGCCGTAATATCTTCATCAGCTGCATCTGGCAATGCTGAAATCATGAACCCACCAGCAGCTGCAACTGTACCATCAGGATCAACCAAGACTGAAACCGCAACGGCAGAAGGAATTTGTTCTGACTTAGCCATGTAGTAAGTCAAATCATCCCCAATTTCACCGGTTACCAACTGTACTTGACCCGTAAATGGCTCACCTTCACCGAAGTCCTTGGTCACTGACAAGAATCCGTTGTTACCAACAGCACCAGCAACATCTTGTTGGCCCATTGCCGTCAATGGCAATTCAACAGTTGGGTTCGTCACGTAACCGCGCACTTCACCTTGTGCTGATGCTTCAACAACAATCTTACCAACTGGACCATTACCGTCCATGACAACTGCCAAGCGTTCTTCACCCTTCAAGACAGCGTTTGAAACCATCAAAGAACCCAACAATGCACGACCAAGAACCGTCGTGCCCAATTGTGATGCTTCGTGGAACGTTGCAACTTCACGCATCATTTCCGTTGCGTCGATGGCAATCGCACGGAAGTTTCCGTCAGTCGTCACCGCACGTACAAGTGTATCTGTCATCTTTTCATGCCTCTTATTTTTCGTATATTTCTGTCTACCAGTTTAACACATTCACCATATAGAAAAGAGACGTGAACGATTACTCATTCACGTCTCTAACGTTCATTATTCTTGATTAAGCTTGCGTGGTTGCAAAACTTCAACCTTAACGGCTGGTTGTGCATCCTCGTCGGCCGTCAACTTACTGTTGGCAGCTTCCTTAGCTTCATCATATGACATTGGCGTTTCAACATTCTTTTCAACCTTAGTCGTCTCTGGCATCTTACCAGTTTCGAACAAGCTCAAGATTTGCTTCTCATCCAACGTCTCGTACTCCAACAAAGCCTTCGCAATTGCTTCGTGCTTGTCCTTGTACTCTTCGATGATTTCGTGTGCCTTGTTGTAACCTTCAGTCGTAATACGACGAACTTCTTCGTCGATCAAACGAGCTGTCTCATCAGAGTAGGCAGCTGACTCACCGTATGAACGACCCAAGAATGGTTGACCACCGTTCTCAAGTTGTACCATACCAAGCTTGTCTGACATACCATATTCCGTAACCATTGAGCGGGCAATGTTAGTTGCTTGCTCAAAGTCGTTTGAGGCACCTGATGATTGTTGGTCGAAGATAATTTCTTCGGCCGCACGTCCACCCATCAAACCAGCAATTTGGTCCATGGCGTCCGTCTTGTTCATCAACATTTGGTCTTCACGTGGCAACATGATTGCATATCCACCAGCGCGTCCACGTGGCACAATCGTTACCTTGTGGACAACACGCGCTTCATTCAATACCAAACCAACGATAGCGTGACCAGCTTCGTGGTAAGCAACCGTCTCACGTTCCTTAGCAGAAACAACACGGTCCTTCTTAGCTGGTCCCGCGATAACACGGTCCTCAGCTTCATCCACGTCCTTGGCGTAAATCGTATCGTGGTTTTGACGAGCAGCCAACAATGCCGCTTCGTTCAACAAGTTTTCCAAGTCAGCTCCTACGAAACCAGGTGTTTGCTTGGCAATTTCCTTCAAGTCCACGTCATCAGCCAATGGCTTGTTCTTAGCGTGGACGTGCAAGATTGCCTCACGACCCTTAACGTCAGGACGACCAACCAAAATCTTACGGTCGAAACGACCTGGACGAAGCAAAGCTGGGTCCAAGACATCTGAACGGTTAGTAGCGGCCATCACAATGACACCTTCACTACCTGAGAAACCGTCCATTTCAACCAACATTTGGTTCAACGTTTGCTCACGCTCATCGTGACCACCGCCCATGCCGGCACCACGTTGGCGACCGACCGCATCAATTTCATCGATAAAGATGATTGATGGGGCAGCCTTCTTGGCGTTATCAAACAAATCACGGACACGGCTAGCACCGACACCGACGAACATCTCCACAAAGTCAGAACCTGAGATTGAGAAGAATGGTACGCCAGCTTCACCGGCAACGGCACGGGCCAACAATGTCTTACCTGTTCCTGGAGGCCCCTCAAGAAGAACACCAGACGGGATACGTGCACCCAACTTCAAGAACTTCTTAGGATCCTTCAAGAACTCAACAACTTCGACCAATTCTTGCTTTTCTTCTTCAGCACCAGCAACGTCCGCAAAGCGAACCTTGTTCTCTGAAGGATCAGCTGGCTTAGCCTTTGACTTACCGAAGCCCATCATGTTACCACGACCGCCTTGTCCGCCTTGGCTCATGCCACCCATCATCAAGTAGAACACACCAACCAACAACAAGATTGGCAAGAATGAAATGGCCATGTTACCCCAGAAGTTTGAAGCTTCTGGCTTCGTTGTGATTTCAGTCTTCGTCTTGTCCGCAGCCTTTTGCAAACTCTCCATAATTGGATCGTTGCTAATGACTTGGGTTTCGAATCCTGTCACCTTATTTGAAGCACCACCAACAAATGAGACAAGAGACTCATCTTTTGAGCTCTTATCCGTTTGTGCCTTACGATACTCACCCTTAACGTCATAAACACCAGCGCCAGGTTGAATCGTGATGGTTTTAATCTTCTTGTCGCGCAATTCCGTCATGAATGTCGACGTAGAGATAGTCTTCGTACTAGTCGTTTGAGAAGGACCGGCTACCCAGTAAATCAAACCCATAATACCGAGGACTACGATTACGTAGAACAAACTATTCCGGACAAAATTGCCGTTTCGTTGATTCTTCATCTATTCCTCCTACAGATAGTTACTACTACCTTCGTTGCATCATTATTATGTTACCGAGACAGAAATTAGTGCTCAGGCGTGATGTCGATCGTATCAACCTTGTCCGCGTGGGCAGGATCATAAACTTCACGCTTCAAGACACCAACATATGGCAAGTTACGGTACAGTTGCTTGTAGTCCAAGCCGTACCCAACTACGAACGCCTTTGGAACATCAAAGCCGATGTAATCAACCGTTGCTTCAACAACGCGGCCTTCCTTCTTATCAAGCAAGCTGGCAACCTTAACTGACTTTGCGCCACGTTCCATCAACAAGTCGATCATAAACTTCAATGAACGACCAGTGTCCACGATGTCTTCCATAATGATGATATCGCGACCTGAAATGTCGGTTTGCAAATCAGTGACCATTTGCACTTCACCTGATGAAGCAACGCCACCGTTATAACTAGAAACGTCGATAAATTCAACTTCAGCGTATTGCATGTGACGCATAACATCGACCGTCCAAAGTACGGCACCCTTCAAAACTGACAAAATGATTGGTGTACGTCCTTCGTAATCGGCAGCTAGTTGCTTACCAACACGCTCTGCTGCTTCGGCAATATCGGCTTCGCTATAAAGCACGCGCTCGATATCGTTATTCATGTCCCATTGGTTCATGTCTTTTCAATCTCCTAAATCTTAATTCCCCTATCGTTACATAGCATTAAGAATACCATGTTTGACGGTAAATGTTTAGTGCTACACCTAAAAGAAATGTGAACGCTTTAATCTTTTTGTGAAAGCAATAAGTAGTTTTCGAAACGTTCTAGTTGCAAGCTATTCCCAAGGTCAATAAAACCTCGGTTAACATTCGGATTTCGCATCAATTGAATTGCTTGAATCAACTGACTATCTTTTACGGCGAAAACGTGTTTTTTAGTCAACCACGTCTGCAGCACCAGCAACAAAACTGCCTCATCGACTCGCCAATCTAACCGGCCGTCTTCCAAGGCCTTTACGTGCACATTAATCGACCCACTCGCCAACTTCTGTAACGCCGCAAGTTGATCAGCGAACGCAATCACGTGGTCCTTGGTTTGTTCATTAATATCTTCCAACGCTGGTACAACGGTATGCCGCATGCGGTTACGCGCAAACGTTTCATCTGCATTCGTATAATCCTCAACCCACTCGGTTAATGGTTCGTTGACCAACTGCCCCAGCATTTCCTTATCCAATTGCAGTACCGGACGAATCAAGTCGATATCACCTTGCAGCTGTTGCTTTTTAGCCATCCCCACCAATTGAGTCAAACGGCTACCACGCGCCAGCTTATACAAAATTGTTTCAACCTGATCACCCTTATGGTGGGCCGTAACAATCGCATTCGCACCAACTTCACGTGCGATGGCAATCAACGCCTCGTAACGCTTTTCACGTGCTAACTCTTCAACCCCTGTCGTTGGTACCACGTCCCACGCAAGTTGACGAATTGTTGCACTGGCCAAATTAGGCGTTTGTGCAAAGACACGTTCGACTAACGCTTGTTCTGCATCCGCGTCCGTACGCAATTGATGATTGATGTATGCCGCACTCACTGTCGGTTGAATATCCGCCGGTAGTGAGTTATCCGTTAACCATCGCAAGACATGCAACGAATCCTGACCACCCGAAACCGCCACTAACACATGGTCGCGGTTATCGAATAAGCCTTCTTCCCGAATCATTCGCGTTAAATTAGCCCGCACAACTTTATCTTGCATGATTCTCTCCCGTTATTTAATCCTTGCCCCTATTATATCGCTAATCAAAAAATAAAAAGACAATCAGTCGCCTGATTGTCTCTATTTGTTGATTATCATTATTCACCTGGCAAGTTGAAGACAACTTCACCATCTTTACTGTACATGTACTTTTCGCGAATCAGCTTTTCCAAATATGAATTGTCACCCAAGTCTTTTACTTCTTGCTTGAGGTTCGCATTGGTCTTGTTAGCCTTATCAAGGTTGGCCTTTGCCGTCTCAAGACTCTGGGCAGCCGTCTCGTACTTCACGTACTGCGTATGGTAGTTGACCATTGCAAAAATCGTGACAACTAGCATCACTGCAACTAGTACAACGCGTCGGCGCAAGTGCACAACTTGACTGTAACGCATCTTGCGCTCTTCAAGATTTAATTGGTTGGCGCTCTTAGCGTTCAGCGGCGTGATATTTGATTGTTTGTTAACTGCCATCATTCCGCTGACCTCCCCGAGATAATTTGAGCGGACACTCTAATATAGACCTACACCATTAACCAATTCTCCTATGCTCTTACTGTACAGTAGACACCGGATAATCTTAAGCAGGATTACCTTTCCTTAACCTTTTCGTATCAAAACCTAACGGATAGTTATCCACAAGCACCTTTCACCACATTTTTATAATATTTCCTAAAAAAAGACGCCCTATTTAGGGCGTCTTTTCGTCTTACTTAATTTTCGTCGTTACTGAAATCTTGTTCGTATGATTCTGACACGATGCTGTACATGTGTTCTGCTTGTTCCTTGCGAACAACTTCAGCCGTGCTTTCAACCTTAAGAACAGATGTCTTGTTTCCGAAGCGAATCGTCAACTCATCACCTGTCTTAACATCATTAGAAGACTTTGCTGTCTTGCCGTTGATGTCGATACGACCTTGATCCGCGATTTCCTTAGCAACCGTACGGCGCTTAATGATACGTGAAACCTTCAAATACTTATCCAAACGCATTATTTTCTTCCTCGATTTATAAACTGATAAATTTGGCGTCCCTTAGGCAAGGCGTCCCACTCTGCTTCTTCTAGTAGTGCCGTCCACCACAACATTAAAACAAAGACGATTGCGCCAACACCTACACCGACAACTGTTGTTAAAACACTGGCCAGGCGTGTTGCACCAAATAGGCTATGCCCTAGTATATACGCAAGACGGGCCAAAATGCCAACTGCGAGTAAAATTGTGATCAATTTGCCCCACCATTTCTTTGGCACCCAACTTATCCACAGGTTTTTAGGCAAGCGGACGAGCGTAAATATTAAGAATGGGATCAATGCGCCGACCGTCGCCAATGACGCACCAGCAATACCAAAAATCGGTACCAACCAGATGTTAAGCCCTGCTTTCACTAGCATCGTTAGTAAGACAAACCATCCTAAGCCACGTGTCTTATCAAAGCTTTGCAAAACGCTGGTTGAGACAACAATTAATGTTGCTGGCACGATGCTAATCGTGAACAATGCCAGTGCATCGCTACCTGCTGGCGAACCAAACAACAATTGATTAACTGATGGCATGATGGCCACCAAACCAACCGTCGCGATACCCGAAAGCAAAATAGAAAGTCGCATCGTCAATTGGAAATCATTGCGCAATGCTTGTTCATCATGTCGCATCACGTGCTGACGTAGCGCAGGCAACAACGATGTCCCGAGCCCCGTTGCTAAAACCATCCCCAACTGAACTAACGGCTGTCCACGATCATAAACTCCCTTGGTGAATTCAGCTTGGTGTGCCGTTAACCCGGCTTCTTGCAACAATAACTTCGTTGAGAACGAATCGACCAACTGTAGCAAAACCAGCAAAGCCGCTAGCATTGCTAACAACCCGCCTTCGCGCCACAAGCGACCGAACAAGTGACGCCAGCTTAACGTTTTCGACTGCTTAACTGTCTCATCAATCGGCAACGACCAGATGCGACGAAGTGATGTCGCTAGGAATAATGTTGCGGTTAAGCCAGCAATCGTTGCGCCAAAAGTTGCCCACTCACCAATCCGATAGACAGACCAGCTAGCGTGCACACCCCACCAGGCAACGCCAATAATAATCGCCACGCGCACAATTTGTTCAATAACTTGTGACATTGCTGTGGGTACCATGTTCAATTGCCCTTGCGCATAACCACGACCAATTGCCAAGAATGGCATAAACCAAAACATCCAGGCAACAGCGCGCACAACTGGGTACAACTTCAAATCGCCACCCATCAACAATGACAACGGTACTGCACCGCCATACACAACTGTGAATAGTACGGCGCTAATACCAACTAACGACCAGAACAAACGGCGTGCCACCAGTTGTTGATGCATTTCATCCGGCTGTTCCGTGATGATTTTTGAAATAAACAATGGCCACCCACTCAGAGCTAGCACCATACCAATACCGTAGATTGGATAGACCTGCTGATAAACATAGAAGCCAGTATTACCGACTAGGTTTTGGAACGGCACGCGATACACCGCACTCAGCACCTTGGCAATTAAGCCCGACACCGCCAAAACACCGGCACCTGCCATCAAATTCTGACTTTTTTTAGGCATTGGCAACTCCTTCTTCAGGGGCCAACGTGTTAAATACCGTCAACAAGCCTGTTAGCCATTCTTCAGCCGTTTGGTTTGGTTGAATTGGCACTTCCGCTTTCACTGGATCTGGCACAACAACCTGACCACGCGCCTTGGCTAGTGCCAACGCTTGGGTAAATTGTTGCGCCGTAAACTTTGAACGGGCATCGAACGTCACAACCAAAATGTTTTGACGCTTGAAGTCACGACGAATCGTTGCAATACCAACGCGGTCAGCTGCCGCCTTAAGACGTCCAACCAACAACAAACGCTGCGCAGCTTCTGGCAATTCACCAAAGCGATCCAACAAATCATCTTCAATTTCTTCGAACTCAGCTGATGTCTTAGCCTTACGAATACGTTGATACAAATCAATCTTTTGTGGGCCATCCGCCACATAGTCAGCCGGCAAGTACGCTTCAACTTGAACATCAAGTTCGGCATCGAATGTTTGCTTGCGCTTACCTTGCTTTTCGGCAACTGCTTCATTCAACATTTGCGTGTACAAATCATATCCAACCGCATTAATGAAGCCGTGCTGTGATTGACCCAGTAGGTCACCCGCACCACGAATCGACAAATCACGCATCGCAATCTTAAAGCCAGAACCCAGCTCCGTGAAATCACGAATGGCCGTCAAACGCTTTTCACTTTCTTCATTCAATGAACGGGTTCCCGGATAGGTGAAGTAGGCATAGGCAATGTTGTTGGAACGACCAACACGACCACGCAACTGATAAAGTTGCGCCAAGCCCATGTGATCGGCATTTTCAACAAACAGTGTATTCGCATTTGGAATATCCACACCAGTTTCGATAATGGTCGTCGTTACCAGCACATCGTATTCACGGTTAATGAAATCAACCAGAATTCCTTCCATCTGTGCCTCAGTCATTTGACCGTGGATATATCCAACACGCGCATCCGGTACCAACGACTCAATCATCGCCGTGACTTGTTCGATATCTTCCACACGGTTGTGGAGATAATACGTTTGACCGCCACGTGCCATTTCTCGTTCAATCGCACTCGCCGTCACACGACCATTTTGCTCCATCACATACGTTTGAATAGGATAACGATTTGCAGGTGGCGTCTCAATGACAGACAAATCACGGACACCAACCATCGCCATGTTCAAAGTACGTGGGATTGGCGTGGCCGTTAGCGTCAAAACATCGACGTTCGTTTGCAACGCCTTCAAACGTTCCTTGTGCTTCACACCAAAGCGCTGTTCCTCATCGATAATCAAGAGTCCCAAATCACCAAACTCGATATCCTTAGACAAAATTCGGTGGGTACCGACAACCACATCAATCGTGTGATTCTTCAACCCTTCCTTCGTTTCGTCCATTTGTTTCTTCGTTTGGAAACGAGACATGATGGCCACGTTAACACCAAAACCATCAAAACGGCTCAACATTGATTCGTAGTGTTGTTGGGCCAAAATCGTCGTTGGTACCAACATCGCAACTTGTTTACCATCGTGCACCGCCTTAAAGGCTGCACGCAAAGCGACTTCTGTTTTACCAAAGCCAACATCCCCGACCAACAAGCGATCCATTGGACGTGACTTTTCCATATCGGCCTTGATTTCCTTCGTCGAGCGAATTTGATCAGGTGTTTCTGGGTATGGGAAAGCATCTTCAAAGGCACGAATGACATCATCATCTGGTGCGAAGGCATAACCTTGCTTCAATTCACGCTCGGCGTATAGCTGGAGCAATTCATCCGCAATGTCTTCAACCTTCTTAGCAACCTTTGCCTTCGCCTTCTGCCATTCCGTGCCACCTAACTTATTAATCTTAGGAGCCTTCTCAGCTGCGCCGACATACTTTTGCACCAAGTCCAATTGCGTGACTGGAATGAAAATCTTCGCATCCTTTTGGTAGGCAATCGTAATGTAATCCTGCTTAACGCCACGATTTTCAATTGTCTGCATGCCTTCGTAGACACCGACACCGTGGTTCACGTGAACAACATAATCACCGGGTTTTAGTTCGTTATAACTCTTAATACGTTCCGCGTTTGATAGCGTTTGACGCTTCGGAGCCTTCTTACGAACTTGCTGGAACAATTCACGTTCCGTCAACACAATCAACTTTTGCGCTGGCAACTCAAAACCGGCACTTAATGGCATGGTTGTCACTTGGGTTCGACCGGGCGCCAAAGCATCCGGCGCCACCTCATTGATTTTGACACCAAAATCAGCCAACGTTTGTACCAACTTAGCTTGTCGCTCGGTTGTGTTCGTCAAAAAGATAATCGTTTCGCCTGACTTCTGCCAGCGCGCTACTTCACTCTTCAACATTGGCATTTGACCAAAGAACTGTTGTGCTGGACGAACCGTCAAATTCGTCAAACTTGCCTGACGCAATTGGCCAATTCCACGTTGCAATGGCGAGAAGACCAAACTAGCTTGTTGCACATCACGCGCCAAATCAGCCAGTTGCCAGCCCAAATCAGGATCTGGCAAAACACGTTGCTCAGCCATCTCATCAGTCCACCAATTTTGGTTGTCCAACGTGATTTGATCCGCATTTTCCAATGCACGTGGGTAATCATCAAACACTGCAATACCATCAGCTGGCAAATAATCTAACAAACTCACCGCATCTGGATAAAGAATATGCAAATATTGACGAATTTCTGGTAGCAAACCACCTTGGCTCATCATCGACAACAATGGACTCATCGCTTCAGTCAAATGACGCTTATCAGCACCGTCCAACTTGTCGCGGGCTTCCGTCATGGCAACTTCCAAATTCGTCGTGGCTGTTGCCAAATCATCTGCATCAATTACCAAATCTGTCGCGGGCAAAATCGTGATGCTGTCCAAGTTTTCTAGACTACGTTGCGTTTCCGCGTCAAAACTACGCAGTGAATCCAATGCCGTGTCAAAGAAGTCCAAACGTACCGGATTGTCAGCATCCAACGGATAAATATCAACAATTGAACCACGCACAGCGAATTCACCAGGTTGTTCAACTGAACCGTTGCGCTGATAGCCCATCTGCACTAGCTTTGCCTGTAGCTCAGCCAATTCATAATCATGGTCGAAATCAAGCGTAATCGCAGTATCCGCAAAGGCCTTAACTGGTGGCAAGTATCGCATGACACCCGCAACGCCAGTCACAACCACTGCCTGCGGATCAGTTAGCAATAGGTGCAACGCTTGCACACGCGCCAATCGCGTGTCCAATGACGTCACAGCCACTTCTGCAGATAACGTTTCCTCAGCCGGGAAAACCGCGACGTGTTCATCACCCAACATGGCGGCCAAATCTTCAGCTAATTGATCTGCGTGAAACTGACCATCACCAACCACAACCATTGGGCGTTGGGTTTCTTGTTGTAATGCCGCCAAATACACCGTGCGCGCGGTGCCGGAAATTCCGGTCATCAAATGACGGCCACCTTTTTTCAGCCCTGATGCGAGTTGTTGAAACTCAGCATCTTGCTGAAGTAGACCTGTAATTTCCATGCTGTACCTCTTAGTTAAACTTGTTCATCAATGTTGTCATGTCAGCCCAAGATGCGAACGCCTCAAAAATATCTAGTGACTTATCAATACCACCAAGCATCTCCGGCTCTTCGTCCTTACCGAACTTGCCCAACACAAAGTCCACAACCGCCTTTTGTACGTGAGCAGGGTGTC
Source organism: Weissella confusa (assembly GCF_004766315.1). Lineage (GTDB taxonomy): Bacteria > Bacillota > Bacilli > Lactobacillales > Lactobacillaceae > Weissella > Weissella confusa_A. The sequence continues at coordinate 13,123 of NZ_PVSN01000077.1, forward strand.
CAATACCGAACTTCAAACGATTGAAAGTTTGCGTGTCCAAGTGTTGCGCAATACTCTTAATGCCGTTGTGACCACCGGCTGAACCCTTTTGACGCAAGCGCAAACGGCCAAGATCCATGTCCATATCATCTTGTACAACCAGCAAGTCGGCGATGTCCAAATCGTAGTAATCCATCAACGGACGAACCGCACGGCCTGAATCATTCATGTAAGTCGTTGGCTTCACCAACAAAACCTTCTCGCCATCAATACGCACATCAGCTACAAATGCATTGTGTGCCCCATCTTGCTTAAATGATGCACTGTACTTATCTGCCAACGCATCAACTGTCATAAAGCCAATGTTGTGACGCGTACGGTCGTATTCCTTACCAATGTTTCCCAAACCAACAATCATCTTCATCAGTATCATCTCCTATTTGAAACGTGCGTTAAACGCACGAAAGGGGCAGAGCCACGATGACCCTACCCTGTAATGCCTTTATTAATCACAGCAGCTGTTGGTCTAAAACACCTGACTTCAGTCAGGCGTAAGACCAAAGACACACCTGATAAGGGCGACTTGGTCACATCGGAGGTCAAAAACCTCCGACATTCTCAGTCTGCTTTATACAAATATTTTACCCTATTTCCCGGATTAGTGGGCAAAAAATACCGTTGAGATAATGTACAAAACAGCAATGTGCGTTGGGTAAAAGATGTAGAAGAACCACTTGTCTTTACGTCCTTGCTTACCGTTGTACAACGCAAGCAAAGGTGTGGCAAAAATTATCATCCATTGGTAATCACTAAAGCCGTGCATGGCTGATTGCCACAACAAGAACAAGCTAAAGATGACGAAAATCGTCAAACCAAGCCAGCGCTTATCGCGGAAAATGTGGAAGACTAGGCCAAGTAAAATCCAACCGATACCGCCTTCAACCGTCAACGCAGTTGGGATAACACTTGAACTCAAGATAATCAAAAACATGTTTTGGCTTGCTGATGCGACGTTCAATAATGACAACGCTAGAACTGGTCCGAACACCAAAAAGGCCAAGCCCAACATTCCCCACGCAAAAAGCTTAGGGTCTTGCTTAGGGTGCTTCAAACTATCCCAAGTCCACATGGCAATAATCGTCAAAAACAATGTTCCGAAAATTGAATTAATCATCACCACATGATCGTTTGGTAAAGCTTGTTGCAAGACCATAATCATCACATTGGTAATCCAGAAGCCAATCAACAGATTACGCAAATAGCCAACGCGACTGTGCGTGTAGTGGAACCCTTCAGCTGCCAGGAACAAGAAGATTGGCGCCACAATACGGCCCAACATATTCAACCAATCTGGTGCGCCAACATAACTAAACATCTCGTGCGTGTGGTCAGCGACCATCAGCACAATTCCAATCATTTTAAGCGTAAAACTCGTCAACCCATACTTCTCTTGTAACTTATCAAGCATCACAATCTCTCCGTATACCTTTATTTGAACAATACTATACATTGTATAATACGTGGTGGCTAGGATTTAGTCTTGCTTATTTTTTACGTTAATTGGAAATTTTCCAAAACGATTCGTGCGCAAGCACGACACAAACCACAAACACCAAAAAGAGGTGCAACGCTCAGAACGTTACACCTCTTCTAATTATTGTTGCTTAATAATAGCTAACCCAGTCTTGCGACTAAATTGCATCATTTCGTGCTGCCCATCCTTGTGGAAGGCATAAATGAGTGTATCTGAATCAATCGCGTGGCATTCAAACCAATCCGCTGATTGCCACCACGTTGGTCGTGATTGTAGCAAACGTTGGAACTTGTTGAAAATTTCACCGCGCGGCTCATCCCAAGGGAAGTAACCACGGTTTTCCGGATCCTTGCCACCCGTCATTCCCATCTCATCACCGTAGTAAACACATGGTACACCAGGCACCGTCAACCACAATTCCAAGGCACGCTTCAACTTCTCTTCGTCTTCACCCATTTCAGTGAACAAACGCTTTGTGTCGTGTGTTCCCATGTTCGTAAACGCCCCGAAAAAGGCATTCTTTGGGTAGTTAGACTCCAATGTCATCAACACAGTCGTAAAGACACGCGCGTCGATTTCTTCTAGCATGAAATCCAGAATCAGGTTTCGCAAAGGATAATGCATGGTTGCTTGCAACCCACCACCGAGCAAGTATTGACGGCGTTGGTCATACGCAACCTTGTTCGATGCGTCTTCCCAAACTTCTCCAATCAACACTTGTTCTTTACTCATCTGATCACGAATACCGGCAATGAAATCATCCGGCAATTCGTCGGCCACGTCCAAACGCCAACCGTCGACACCAAAGTTATTCCAGTGATTAATGACCGAATCCTTATCACCGTAAATAAACTTACGATAACTCGCTTCGCTTTTATTAATCACGGGCAAATCCTTCACACCCCACCATGAGTTGTACTCATCTGGGAAGTCTGTGAAATCAAACCAGTGATAATACTTTGATGATGGACCTTGATATGCCCCCGGCTCGTTGAAGTGACCATCTTTATTAAAGTAGCGCGAATACTGTCCAACGTGGTTAAACACACCATCCAAAATGATATGCATCCCCCGCTTGTGCGCCTCATCTAACAAAAACTTGAAGTCATCTTCATCACCCAAGATAGGATCTAGCGCCAGATAATCTGACGTGTCATAACGGTGATTTGAATTCGCTTCAAAAATCGGGCTCAGATAGATAGCGTTACATCCCAATTCTAGAATGTAATCTAGCTTTTCTGCGATTCCTTGGAAGTTACCACCAAAGAATTCCCAACGGGCAATCTCACCTTGCTTATCACGCACATAGAATGGCGTATCACGCTTATTCGCATAAATGAACGAATTTGGCTTCGGATTGTTGACATGCATATCCTTGTTTCCGTTGTTAAAACGGTCAACGAAGATGTGATAGAAGCGCGCCTCCTGATACCATTCTGGCAACTCTTCCAATTCGGCCATCACCGTAATTTGGAAGTCAGGAATTGACGCGTGATGCATCCCATAAACTTCAGCCGCCCCGCCCAAGTTATTTCCTTGCGCGGCCAACCAGTACTGGTTATAGCCATCGATTACTTCGAAACGATAGTAGAGCAGACCGGCATGGGCTGCTGAAATTTCAACAACCCAATTGTCCTCGTCTTCTTCATGCAAATCGTACCAAGTGACCTTGCCAGTTTCGTCATCGTAAACACGCAGACGCACTTCTTCAGCATGACCTTGCGTATGCAACGTAATGGTTTCGCCAACAATAACTGCTCCAAACGGATCGCGGTTTGCGACCAAAAATGAATCAAACTCCATCGTGGTCACACCTTACTTGCTTTCTTGTTGTGCGAGCGCCTTGTGTGGAATATTCCAAATTTCATCAGCATACTCAGCAACTGTGTAGTCAGCTGAGAACTCACCACTTGCCGCAATATTTGCCAACGCCTTACGCGTCCAAGCTGTCTTGTTTTGATAATCTTGACCCAAACGTGTTTGCGTCGCAACGTATGAGGCGTAGTCACCCAAGACAAAGTACTCGTCGTTATCACGAATCAATGAATCAAACACAGCACGTCCTTCTTCTTCGATATTCGGAATCGTACCGTCAATCAATGCATCCAAGACACGGTGCAAAACTGGGTTGTTGTCATAAATACCTTGGGCAGAATAATCATGCTTCTCATAGTGTGAGTAAACCGTATCTGTATCCATACCAAAGGCGTAGGCGTTTTCTTCACCGGCTGCACGAATAATTTCAATGTTAGCCCCGTCCATCGTTGCCAATTGCAAGGCACCGTTGGCCATCAACTTCATGTTTGATGTGCCAGATGCTTCCTTACCAGCTGTTGAAATCTGTTCAGACACATCAGCTGACGGAATAATCAATTCAGCAAGTGATACCCCGTAGTTTGGAATAAAGACAACTTGCATCTTTTGGTTAACCGCTGCATCGTTATTGACCATGTTGGCAACTTCATTAATCACCTTAATGATTTGCTTGGCATAGTAGTATGACGGCGCTGCCTTAGCGGCAAAGATGTGAACACGTGGCGCTACGTAAGCATTCTTGTCATGCTTCAACGCCAAGTAATCCGTCAAAATGCCGAGCAAGTGTAGCAATTGACGCTTGTAGGCGTGCAAACGCTTGATTTGCACATCAAAGATAGCATCCGTGTTCAACTCCAAGCCCATGTTACGCTTAACCCATTCGGCCAAGCGCACCTTGTTCTCGTGCTTAACGTCCTGCAACTCTGCCAAGAAGTCCTCGTCCTTTGCGAACTTGTTCAACTTGGTAATGTCCTTTGGTAATGAACGCCAACTCTCGCCAATCTTCGTATCAATCAAAGCTGACAAAGATTCGTTCGCTGCATGCATGTAACGACGGTGCGTAATACCATTCGTCTTGTTAGAAAAATTTTCTGGCCACAACGTGTAGAAATCATGCAACACCTTGTCCTTCAACAACTCACTGTGCAATGGTGCCACACCATTAATGGCGTGTGATCCAATCGCTGCCAAACGCGCCATGTGAACTTGACCGTCTTGCAATAGCGACGTACGCCAAGCTAAATCTTCCCCGTGTTCGCTAGCAACTGCCAAGCGGTGACGACGATCAATTTCTTGAATCAATTGGAACAAACGTGGCAATTCAGCTTGGAATAGGCCTTGTGACCAGCGTTCCAATGCTTCAGCCAACAACGTGTGGTTCGTGTAACTAACCGTACGCGTCGTGATGCCCCATGCTTCTTCCCAGCTCAAACCATGTTCATCCAGCAAGATACGCATCATTTCTGGAATCACAACCGTTGGGTGAGTGTCATTAATGTGGATGGCTACTTGGAATGGCAATGAATGTAGTGAATACCCATCTGCCAAGTGGTGCTTAATAATGTTTTGCACACCAGCTGAACTGAAGAAGTACTCTTGACGCAAACGCAAGCGACGCCCTTCTTCATTTGAGTCATCAGGATACAATTCACCTGAAATGCTCTCCAGTACACTGCGTTCAGAAACCGAAACTTGCACTCCTTCTGGCACTTCAGCAGACCATAGGCGGAGCGTGTTAACGACATCGTTGTTGGCCCCAATCATCCCCGTATCATAAGGCACAGCCAAAACATCAACACCGCCTTGATATACCGGGCGCAATCCTTCTGGCGTTTCAGCCATGTAGACGCTACCGCCATAGTGTACGACTTGCGCTTCACTGTCTTGGCGAACTTCCCAAATGTTGTCGTTCTTCAACCAATCATCTGGATATTCCACTTGGTAGCCATTCACAAAGGCTTGGCGGAACAAACCGTAACGGTAACGAATACCATTTCCGTTTCCAGCAAGCTCAATACTTGGCATGGCATCCATAAAGTCTGATGCCAAACGGCCCAAACCACCATTACCCAAACCTTGATTAGCTTCCGCTTCCAACAAGGCGTTGAAATCAACACCCAAGTCTTGCATCACTTCTTCTGCTTCTGTCAACAATCCTAGGTTTAGCAGGTTCGCACGCAAATAACGACCTGGCAAAAATTCAATCGAGAAGTAGTACACCTGCTTTGCGCCGGTGTCTCGGTAGTTTTCCTTTGTACGACGCCACTTGCTAGCAATCAACTTCTTGGCCACCGTGGCCAAAGCTTGATAGCGTTGCAAATCGGTCGCATCTGCCAAACTGACTGCGAAAGTCCCCTCCAACTCGGCTAGAAAACTGTCTTTCAGCATAGTTACCTTATCGTCTTGTTGCATACACTCACCTCAATAATCTTTATCCCGGATTATTCATGCACTAAATTTTTAACCACAGCTAAATCAGTAAAATACGATAAATCACCTTGAAACTGCCAGTACCTTGGCACGGTTTCAGGGTGTTTTTTTCGATTGGGCGTTTTTTGAGAAAAATGGGCACACTAAAACCAGCCAGATTTTGCTATTTTTTTGAAAATCTACTTCGTTGTTTTATTGCCACAAAGCATTTAGTCGTTCCCAAGCTCGCCAGAACAGACCATCGAATTGTTCTTGGATGCGGCTATCTAACGTCAAGATCACCTTGCGGGCGTGCTTAGTGACACGTCCCCCGATTTTTAACAAACGGTCTCGAAAGGTGTTGATTGTCC
>NZ_PVSN01000080.1 GCF_004766315.1 Weissella confusa
CCTTGGTTGTGCATCTCGACAAGAGACTGCTTAAATTCTGGTGAATATCGAATCATATAAAAAATGCTCCTCTGCTATTAGTTTACAGGGCAGAGAAAAATCTGTCCGTAAATCTAGCATAAGAGCAGGTGGACAACGTAACGGAACTTACACGTCATACTTGAAGGACGATGCTATCGTAATCCCTGAAGGTACTGAATACGTATGGTTCAAGACGAAGGTTCGTAAGGAATCATACACGTACGAGTATTCATTCAACGGTACTGACTGGACTGAAGTACCAGTTGTATTGGACGCCGCAGTCTTGTCAGATGACTACGTTGTACAATCATACGGTGGATTCTTCACGGGTGCTTACGTTGGTTTGGCAGCTGTCGACTACTCAGGTTACGACACTACTGCTGAATTCGACTACTTCGACTACAAGGAACTTGGCGACAAGCAACTTGAAGACGGATCATACTCATGGGAAGCTTCAGAATCACGCTTCGGCTAATATCTGAATAACCAAAACGCCTAACAGTTTTCTGTTAGGCGTTTTTTTGCGTTGCTTTGCCCTTCATCAGACATATTATGTGGCGTAATTCGCACACTTTTTTGTGAAAATAATAACAAATAAACTTAACAATTCCTTTTAGTAAGCGTATAGTTGTTTATCTTTATTGAGTTGTTACCGTTTTCATAAATAGTGAAAAAAGTAACGTTAATCTAGAAATTATCCTTTAGAAAGCGAGTATGCAAATCATGCGTAAAATCTCACCTCATTTAATTTATTTTTTCGGAGCCCTAGGTGGTCTCCTATTCGGTTATGACACTGGGGTTATCTCAGGTGCCATTCTCTATGTACAACGTACTCTTGGCCTAAACGCCTTGGAAGAAGGAATTGTGGTCTCATCAGTTTTGCTTGGTGCCATGATTGGCGCCATGTCAATCGGTCCTCTTTCAGACCGCTTCGGTCGTAAGAAGATGGTAATGGTCGCAGCCCTCATCTTCTTCTTTGGATCACTAGGTTCAGCCTTTTCACCTGACTTTGGCGTTTTAGTTGCTAGCCGTGTCGTTCTTGGTGTAGCCGTTGGTGGTGCCTCAGCCCTTGTGCCAACCTACTTAGCCGAAGTTGCACCCGCTAAAATGCGTGGATCACTAACCTCACTTAACCAATTGATGGTTATGACGGGTATTTAGATGGCTTACTTGGTTAACCTTGTCTTCTCTGGCCTAGCACACACCGTGTCATGGCGTTGGATGCTTGGCTTCGCGGCCCTACCATCAGCAATCCTCTTCATCGGCGGTATTTTCTTGCCTGAGTCACCTCGTTACCTAGGTCGCATTAAGAAGTTTGATGAGGCGTTGCAAGTTTTGAACATGCTTCGCACACCTGAAGAAGCTAAGGCTGAATTGGCCGAAATGGAAAACGCTAAAGACGTCAAGCTTGGCGGTTTCAAGGAATTGTTCTCAAAGTTCGTTCGTCCTGCATTGATTATCGGTGTCGGTATGGCTATCTTCCAACAATTCATGGGTATCAATACAGTTTTGTACTATGCCCCAACTATTTTTAAGACCATTGGCATGGGTGATAGCGCCTCACTAATGGGAACTGTCGGTCTTGGAACCGTTAACGTTTTGATTACCGCCTGGGCTGTTCGTGTGATGGAAACTCGCGGCCGCAAGGAATGGCTATTGATTGGTGGCTTCGGTATGGCCGTTTCACTGATCGCTTTGTCTATCTTAACTAGCCTATCTGTTACAGGTATCATGTCATATGTCACGATCGTCGCAATGGCCTTCTACCTCATCTTCTTCTGTGCAACTTGGGGACCAATCATGTGGACCATGATTGGTGAAGTCTTCCCATTGTCAGTCCGTGGTGTCGGCGTTGGCTTTTCATCATTGATTAACTGGGGAGCAAACTTGCTTGTGTCATTGATGTTCCCTGTTTTGTTGGAACACTTCTCAATGCCAATTATCTTCGGTGCCTTTGCTGTTATGTGTGTGCTTGGTTCATTATTCGTAAAGCACTTCGTCTTCGAAACACGTGGCCGCTCACTTGAAGAGATTGAAAGCATGCTCCACCAACGTGCTAAGGATTCTGCAACTGGTGCAGTTCTACACGGTGCGATGATTCAACACTAATTACAACTAACAAAACCGGTATCAGAACTAACTGATACCGGTTTATTTTGTTAAAATAAATACTATCATTGCCGAAAGGAGTAACCGAATTTGAAAAAAGCACTACATGCCATCTTCAATAACCGCTATGTAAAAACCATCATTGACGTTTCGATGCGTGTCGATATCGTAACGGCTAGTTCTTCGGTTGCTTACTTTGGCCTATTGTCGATTTTCCCAGCGATTATCATTATCGCAACCCTCTTGCCGTACTTCGGGCTCACGATTACAACAGCCCTAAGTTACGTACAGTGGGCCGTGCCAAAATCTGTTTACGGGTTCGTACGACCAATCATCGAGTCAATTCTCGGCCACAACGGGGTTGGTGTATTGTCTGCATCGATCGTGATTACGCTTTGGTCACTCTCACGTGTGGTCGCCTCAATCCGTACCGCTCAAAATGGCATCTACGGCGTGCAACCAAAGAACATTGCCATCATCGACCGCTTTATTTCAATGGCGTGGATGATTTTAGTACTTGGTATTATGGGTGTCCTCATTTTGATTGCCTCAGTTGGATCGAACATCCTCGAAGCATTGCCAATCAGTAGCCACATCGTCCGCCAAATCGAGTCGGCCAAGCTACCGGTTGTCGCCACTGGTTTGTTCATTGGTGCTGCCCTCTTTAATTGGGTGTTACCGGTCAAAAAGCCTCGTTTACAATGGGCTTTGACTGGCACGACCATTCAAGTCGCCCTCGTGTTGTGGCTAACAAAGATTTTCGGGTGGTACGTGAACCTCGCTTCACAGGCCTACACTTTTTACCAAGCACTTAGTTCAGCCATCATCGTCTTGCTGTGGATCAATTTCATTGCCATGGCTGCCCTGATTGGTACAATTGTCACAGCAAGTTTGGAAGAACTTTTCCCTTCAAAACGCGATAAGAAAGCCATTTTGAAGCACTTCAGCAGAAAAATTATCCGAAATAAAGGAAAAAGTTAAGAGTTATTTATTGTATAATTCATTTTTGCGCGTTATTATAATATTTGTTAAAGAGGAAAACGTTTCCATTTAACATTTGAGACAGCAACTTACTCATATCGCCGAGTCTAACCAGCTCGGCATGTAGGTCTAACCAACCTACAACCTACTCCTTAAGAATACCTATTTACCATGGATTAACCACCTATGGTAACGATACGCCTAACCAACGTATCGTTAGGAAAAAGAGTCGTCTTCGGACTAGACTCCGAAACCGCCTATGCCTAACCAACATAGGCGGTTTTGTTTTGCGCTTTTTTCCAGTAAAATCAAGACAAGACTAAAACACTTTGGGGAAGTGCGAAACCATGAACACCTATGAACAACGCGTTTTACAGACCTGTGCGCAGGCTGGACGCATCTTACTAGAAAGCGGCGCGGAGACGCCCCACATCGAAGAGACTGTTGAAATCATCGGCAAGACAGCCGGTGTCAACGTATCTTGCTACGTCACACTAACAGCAGTCTTCGTGTCACTGGCTGATCAACCAACCACCCAACTAACCAAGACAAAGCTTGGGAGCTTTAACTTGCAAAAGGTTGATGAAATTAATCATCTCTCACGCCAATTCGTGGCTGGCGATGTTAATTTCGATGACGTTACACAACAAGTTAACGCCATCGATGAATACGCGATTGATTTTAACTGGCCCACTAAGATTATCGGTGCCGGGTTAGTATCCGTCGCACCAATGTTGGTTTTCAAAGCAACCTGGCCTGATTTAGCCCTTGCCTTCTTCGTCGGTATTGCCGGCTATCTAGTTGCACAATACGTCGGACGCAAAGCAACTGCGACCCCTTATGCCAAGGAAGTTGCGGGTGGTTTTACAATTTCACTGTTGGCCTGGCTATTAATTGCCGCTCACCTTGGCACAAATGCGGAAAACATCATCGTAAGCTCTGTCATGCCGTTGGTCCCTGGTGTCGCGCTCACAAATTCATTACGCGAGATTATGGCTGGTCACATGATTTCTGGTACGGTGCGCGCACTAGATGCCTTATTAATCGCGGCCGCAATTGGTGGTGGTGTCGTCTTAGCCGCTACCCTCGTCCATTTTGGCACGTCATTATAGGAGGTAATCACAATGCAATTGATCATTCATTTTCTGATTAGCTTCGTTTCGACAGTTGGGTTCGGCATCATCACGAACATCCCCCGGCGAGCATTACCAGTTGCTGGTTTAACTGGCGCGCTGGCCTGGAGCGGATACATCGCCTATGGTTACGCACAAAGCAGTGTCTTTATTGCCAATATGATTGCAGCGATTATCATCGGCTTACTCGGCAATATCTTCGCCGTTAAATATCGCGTACCAGTCAACATGATTTACATCCCCAGCCTAGTCTCACTAGTGTCCGGTGGTACTATCTACTTGGCGATGAAGAACTTTTCACTTGGGCATTATAGTCTCGCACAAGAAGGCGTCATCACAACCCTGACGATTGCCGTCGCGTTAGCAGTTGGCTTCGTCCTATCTGAAGTGGTTGTCCGCCAAGTAAAGCGTTATCGTCAACACTAAAAAAACGCCTTGGATTCAAAAATCCAAGGCGTTTTAGTTTACTATTTTAGTGCATTGTAAGCATGCCAGCTGCTCCCAAGGCCAAGACAACAATACCGATAACAATTCGGTAGTATCCAAAGACCTTGAAGTCATTATTCTTGATGTAGTTCATCATCACCTTAATGGCAAAGTAAGCCACAATCCATGACACGATGAATCCAACTGCCATAACACCAGCTTGTGCGCCCGTGAAGCTACCACCATCAAGGAGGTACTTACCAACCTTCAAGATTGTCACACCAAACATAACCGGAATACTCATAAAGAATGAGAACTCAGCAGCCACGAATCGTGACGCTCCCAAAATCAAGGCTCCCAAGATGGTTGCACCTGAACGTGATGTTCCAGGCACGATTGAAAGCACTTGGAACAAACCGATGAACAAGGCCATCTTGAACGTCATTGTGTTCAAATCCGTCAACCAAGCATCCTTGTTAGCCAAGTAACGCTCAACGACGATGAACAAAATACCGTAAATGATCAACATAGATGCCACAACCCAAGCGTTCAACCAGTGTGCATCCATGTAATCGTTAAGGGCCAAACCAGCCACAACGGCAGGCAAAACCCCGACGATAACCTTGAACCACAACGTCCACGTTTGCTTCTTCTCAACCGTAGACTTTGATGGTGCGAATGGGTTCAACTTGTGGAAGTACAATTGGATAACCGCGAAAATAGCACCCAATTGGATAGCGTAGTCAAACATCGCTGTAAAACTCTTCGTCCAAACTGAACCACCGGGAATGTTCATCAATGATTCAGCAATAATAATGTGCCCTGTTGATGATACTGGCAAGAATTCAGTCAATCCTTCGACAATACCGATCACAAGAGACTTCAACAAATCAAGCATATGCTGCTCCTTATTTTTAAATATCAACAGTACTACTTTACCAAACCAACCTAGAATCACCTAATCTCTTAGGGACTTCTTTACTGATTAATTGAAAATAGTATCGCCATCGGTCGTCACAACGTTCAGACGATCGGTCGCTGACTCATCGCGGCTGTAACTACCAACAAAGCGGTTGCCTTGAATCTTAATGTCGCCATTGTTAGATTGAATCTGCAAACCAGGGACTGGCATGTTCGTCACATCCAAATTACCCTCGCGCAACGTCCAGGCATTCACACCAGTCAATTGCGCGTTTTGGACGGTTAGATTACCAGAGTTCAGCTGCACAACGCCGTCATTCATCACAATATCCTTCAATTGCATATCGGTATCAGACGCAGAAACGAATGCCTTACCGAGTGTTGCTTGCTTGGCTGAGAATTGTGAATCAGCTAGATTCATCGTCGTTTCAGGCGACTTCACACCACCAAGGGTCACCAAACCATACGTATTGTTCAACGTCAAATTCTTCGTCTCAATATCATGTAGTGATGATGAACCGGAATAGTTACGAATGTGGACATACTTCATTGTCGTCTTCTTTGGCACATAAACCGTCAAAACGTGTTCAACGCGCTTATTAAACCCAACCCGATACTTATCTTTTTGTGTCCCGGTATAACGGATGTGCAACGCCCCATCCTTGTTCGTGAGGCTAAGTTGCGTGGCATCCCCAACCGTTCCCTTCACACGATACTCATCCTTATCAGTCGCAACAACGTGAATATCCAATTCAACCGCAGTGGCGTCAATCGTCTTGATTGTATCGAATTTCTGATTAATGGCTTTCTCTTGTGGCAACACAAAATGGCCATCACGCCAAACCAAGCTGTTTTGACCACCATTCACGTAACCAATCACTGACAACATGATACCAAGGGCAGCGACAGCAAAACCGATAATGATAATGCGTAACATCTTAGGCATGCTTTGCACCTCCTTGTGGCTTACGCGTAAAGCGACGGCCGATATACTTAACAAAGTTCATCAAGGCACGGAACACTGTTCGAACAACCACAAAACCAATTGGCCAGGCGATGAATTGCAGACCAATCCAAATCAAGCCCAAGCCACCTTGGAACAAGGCCGTCTGCCAGCTTTGTCCGGCAATCGCAAGCGCACCAACAACTTGGAAGAATCCCGTGAAGAGCAACCACAGCAAAATAATAATCACTGCCACAGCTACCAAGACAACGCCGAACAAGCCCAACAAAATGGCAATAATGGCCGGAATCCAAACAACTGATGTCACCAAGCCAACGATAACCACCCACAAGAGGTTTAGTTGACGCTGAATACGTGACTTGAATTGCTTCGTTGCCGAACTACCTTCGTCTGGCGCTTCTTGATCAGCCACATCATCGTAGCGGATTGAATAATCCACTAAGACACGGCGGGCCAATTGCTTGGGTGTACCGAACTCAGCAATTAGCTTTTCGCCACTAAGCCCCGCATCCGCTGCGTACTCACGATAAAATGCAAGGACATCATCTCGTTCATCTTCTGTCAGACCAAACAAATGTCCGCGCAGTTGTGTGAAGTAAATGTTATTCTCCATTGTCTCCCCTCTCCGCCATCATAATTTCATTAACATTACCGCTAAAGGTCCGCCACTCGTCTTGGATTCGCACCATTTCAGAGCGCCCTTCATCGGAAATTTTATAATATCGACGATTACGTCCTTCAAAAGGTTCATCGTACGTCGTCACCCAACCCTTAGACTTTAGACGTCGCAAGACTGGATACATCGTTGATTCGGAAACTGCAAAACGCTCTTGCACCTGTTTCGTCAACGCATAGCCGTATAAATCTTCATCAGAAAGCAATGCCAATACTAACCCATCCATCAAATCACTGGATAATTGCATCGCCATAATTCATTTTCCTTTACAATACTATAACTCATATAATATACTCTCAGTATAAGAAAGAATGTTAACGTTGTAAAGGCAAACGCCGTGCAACCAGTTCTAATAGCATTTCAGAGGGGTATCTATTATGGCAAAAAAGCAATTAACGAAGTCTCGTGACAAGGTCATGAGCGGTGTCCTTGGTGGTTTCGCTGAGTATTTCTCAATCGACGCCACACTACTACGTATTATCTTCGCAGCGGCTGTTGTATTCACTGGCATCTTCCCAATGGTGATTTTGTACATCATTGCGGCAGTCGTTATGCCTGAACCATCAAGCTACGATCGCTACGAGTACCGCGATAACGATGATCGTAAAGACGTAACACCACACCGTTACGACGACGAAATTTAATAAAATAAAACGCCGGCTAGGATGAAAATCCTAACCGGCGTTTTTTATATAGCTATCTTACCAACTGAACAAACCAACCATTGCAGCTGACATCAATGATACCAAGATACCTGAAACCAAGATCAATGGCACATTGGCTGCAATCAAATCAGCCTTTTCTCGGTTAACCAAACTCTTGTATGATCCGATAATCATACCCAACGTACCGAAGTTTGCAAAACTCGTGACGAAGACCGTCAACACGGCACGGGCGTGAGCTGAAGCAAACATTCCTGTATGGTGTAGCACTTCCTTTGACACTTCTCCCATGACAACGAATTCGTTTGTCACAAGCTTTGTTCCCATGTATTGGGCGATTTGGAAGGCATCGTTTGCATTGAACCCTAGCAACCAAGCAAATGGGAACATGATGACGCCGAAGATATTCTCCAATGACAACCATGGCAACGTCGTCAATGACAACAAGTTATCAATCAACGCAGCCAAACCAACGAAGGCAATAACCGTTGCGACGATAATAACTGCGACCAAACCAGCACCTTGGATAGAATCACCCAAGAAAGCAAAGAATGGTTGGCGTTGCGTCTTACCGTTATCCAATGTTTCTTCGTGGTTCAACACTGCGATAACGTCTTCTTCTTCAGACACTTCAACCGGGTTCAAAATCGTCGTCATCATAATCGCGCTCAAAATGTTCAACGGAATCGCCGTCAACACATATTGACCAGGCATCATACCGACGTATGACCCCACGATGGCTGCCGTGACCGTACTCATTGACATCATGGCAACCGTCAAATTACGCTTTGCATTCATTTGTTGCAATTGGAGCTTAGAAACGGCCAACACTTCCGTCGTTCCCAAGAACATCATTTCAACTGAGAAGAATGACTCGAACTTTGGTTGACCCGTCAAAAATGACAAGCCACGACCAACCCACTTAACCAACCATGGCAAAACACCAAGGTACGTCAAAATATCAAACATTGGAATGATAACAATGATTGGCAAAACAGCTGACGTGACGAAGTTCATTGAACCTGATGCTGGCTTTACCCAGTCAGGCAATGCGAATGAAATTCCGTCAAAGGCTGCACTGGTCAACCATTGGAAACCATTAGCTGCAGCCAAGACAGCGTCTCGACCAATCGTGAAACTCGTGAAGAACCAAGCCAACAATAATTGGATGACCAAGATCACACCAACTGAACGCCAGTGGATGTGCTTGCGATCACGAGAAAATAAATATGCCACCCCTAGGAATACGAAAATTCCAAGGATGTTCATTAACAATAGCATCGCTACTCTCCTTGAGGGGTATTTATGTAAAACAACTTAACAAACTTAAGTGTATCAAAAGTAAGCCCCTTGTTAAACGGTTAACCCCTGACAAAACGTCAGTTAAACGTTTAACCATTAAAAATATACAAAAAAACACACCTACTTTTGCAAGTAGATGCGTTCTCATAATCATTATTGTGCGTATGAATAGTAGTCGGCTCCGTAAGTTCCGGTACCATCATCCGTCGTGCTGCCATATTCTGAAGTCGTATCAGACGACTCAGAAGAACTGTCATAGACATATGATGTCAAACCATTAGCCGCAATCGTCGCTGAGCTAACTTCACCACCAAACATCGTACCAGTATCAGCTGCCTTCAAGCCAAGTGACTTACGCAACACGTTTGTGACACGTTGCTTTTCGTCTGCTGTAATCAACTCTGATGAACCTGACGTCAAGTCAACACTAACACCTTGCGCGTGATCAGTCTTAATGTTCTTCGCAGCACTGCTGTACTTTGAAGCAACTGTCAACATATCATCGAAGGTCAAATCCGTGTTCGTTGAATCAGAAATCGTGTTCAAGAACTTCGCGTTAATCAACTTAGTTGGGTTGCTCTTAGCCTTTTCAACGATAGCTTCAAGCACCAAACGTTGACGTTCTTGACGACCGTAGTCTCCACGCGGATCATCGTAACGCATACGAGAGAAGGCCAACGCTGCCGCACCATTCATCTTGTGGTACGTGTGCGTCACGCCATCTTCACCAGTGTGCGTGTAAGTAGATGAACCTTCTGTAAAGCCATATAGGTTACCCGGATCTTGGTGCGCCGTGTCTGGGTTGTAATCAAACGTCAATGGTGACTTAACCTCGATACCGCCCAATTCGTTAACAACCTTCTCTAGGGCGCCCATATTAACAAGGGCGTAGAAGTCGATTGGTACATTCAACCAATCCTGAATCGTCTTAATCGTCGTCTTAGCTGACCCAAATTCATAAGCAGAGTTCAACTTTTGTGGGAATTGGCTTTCAAATCCAACCGGTGCGATAACGGAATCACGTGGCAATGACATGACTGTTACCTTTTCCTTCGTTGGGTTAACCGTCACCAACATCAATGAATCGGTACGACCCTTATCCGTTCGTCCCAACTCACCTGTGTCAGTTCCCAATAGCAAAATTGAGAACGGCTTTCCGTCAGCCAAAACAGCTGACACGTCACGAGACTTCTTAACGCCCGCACTTTGGAAAGCGCCGTTAACGGCATTCTTGGTGTTGTTATACACCGTTCCAGCAATCGCTCCGACCCCAAGTACTAGGACCGCGATAACCGCCAAGATAACATTGCGAGCTACTTTAAATTTATGACCATCTTTCGGACGCTTAGGACCGCGGGGACCGCGAACTTTTTTGTGGCTATTCGCCAACCGTTCGGCCTCACGACGCGCTGTGCGTGATTGCGGCTCATTTTCCATGAGCGACTCCTCTCTTCAATCCAGTAGTGTTTAATACTGGTTAATACCAATTTTTATAATTCTCAAGATATCGCAAAAACGGTATCTTTGACATTATAAAAGCCTCCACCTTTAAAAAAGCTTATAGTAACTTATTTATTCTATACCAAAAAAAAAGCCTAGTCAGCATTTCTTACTAACTAAGCTTGTTTCATAATCAAACATTAAACTGCAACTGGCGCCTTAATTGACTTAGCTGGCTTATAGTTTTCAACCTTAATATCACCCATCGTGTAATCAAAAATTGAGGTTACATCTGAGTTCAAAACAAGTGTTGGCAACTCAGCCATTTCACGAGAAAGTTGTTCAGTCACTTGGTCAACGTGGTTTGAGTAAATGTGCGCATCCCCAAACGTGTGCACGAACTCACCAGCCTCAAGACCAGTCTGCGCAGCCACCATGTGCAACAACAATGAGTATGATGCGATGTTGAATGGCACGCCCAAGAAGATGTCAGCTGATCGTTGGTACAGTTGCAAACTCAACTTGCCATCTGCCACGTAAAATTGGAACAACGTGTGGCACGGTGGCAAAGCTTGTGACGGCACATCTTCTGGGTTCCAAGCACTAACAATCAAACGACGTGAATTTGGGTTCGTCTTAATTTGGTTCACCACATCATCGATTTGATCAATGAAGCCACCTTGTACCTTACGCCAGTGACGCCATTGCGCCCCGTACACGTCACCCAACTCACCATACTTATCAGCAAAGGCGTCATCTGCCAAAATGCGGTCAACGAATAGTTGGTGTTGCTCATCGTAAGTAGCCTTGAAGGCATCATCCACTAGGGCACGGCGACCGAAATCAGTCATATCAGGCCCTGTGTACTCATCAGATTCAATCCAATTCTTAAATGCCCATTCATCCCAAATGTGATTGTTGTGCTCCAATAGGAAACGAATATTTGTGTTACCTTGCAAGAACCAAAGCAATTCGCTCTTAATCAAGCCAAACGGCACACGTTTCGTCGTCAACAACGGAAAGCCTTCTGCCATATCAAAATGCAATTGACGGCCAAATACTGAGCGTGTACCAGTCCCCGTGCGATCCCCCTTCACATTACCCGTTTCCAACACTTCACGTGCCATATCCAAATATGCTTGTTCATTACGACTCATGTCATTATCCCCTTAGTTGTTTTCAGTTACGTACTTGTCAAAATTAATCATTGCGACATCTGTGGCTGTTAGTGGCACTTGTTGGAGTGCAACACCCTTAGCTTGGATTAATGATGTCGCGAACTCATCATTATTGTAGTTACGGATATAATTAATCTTCTTAATGCCAGCTTGTAACAAAAACTTCGTGCAGTGCACGCAAGGAAAATCTGTGACGTAAATCTCAGCCCCTTCTGCCGCAATCCCCATTTTTGCTAGTTGCATCAAGGCGTTTTGTTCCGCGTGAACCGCGCGAATGCAGTGCCCGTCAACAATTAAATCCCCAACTTCTGTACAGTGCGGGGTCCCAGTAACCGATCCGTTATACCCACTTGCAATAATACGACCATCTTTAACAACAACAGCACCGACATGTAGGCGCGTACAAGTGCTTCGTGATGCTAGCATGGCCGCTTGCATCATAAAGTACGCCGGCCAGCCAATTCGTTCGTCTTTCATTACTCTTCCCCGTAAATTTATTTTCGTTATTCTTATAATAACCGACAAAATCGAACGTTTCAAATCTTGATTTTTAAGTTCGTACGTGATTTTATTCTGTTTTCGCATGTTAAACGAACACATTTTTATAAAGAGACGGTAAAACGCCGCAAGTTACGAATATTCAAAATTTTAACTACCCTAAATGCGTGTAAGCCCGAAAATTAAAACCAAAAACAAATCAATGTTATTTCGAAAATGGATTTTTTCACTCCTCTAAACTCTCTCGTTAAAAAGAAGTGCATAATATTATTTTCCGTTGTGAATTTACATTTTTTATGATAAAATTGTAAATGACCTTAGTGTGTTTTAAAACACACTCGTTTACGCAGCGGTTTCATTTGTCGCTGGATGTGAGGATAGCCTCACGAAAGGAGTTCTTATGCCTGCAGCATTAGCAGAAATTAAGCAACAATTAGACGATCACCTTGGTGAGCCAATTACTTTGATTACTCACGAGAGCCGTCACCGTAACATCGAGCACGAAGCCGTTGTACGCGAGACGTTCCGTTCAGTATTCGTCCTAGACTTGAAGCAAGAAGGTAACGAGTTCGACCGTGCCTCATTCAGCTACACGGATATCTTGACGGATAACATCGAGATTACTTTCGCCTAACAAACAAGCCCCGATTCGCATCAGCGGATCGGGGCTTTTCTCTTACTCTTCGATTGTCATGTCATCATCCGTTGTTGGTGCAACACGAACAACTTCAAACTCATTGATGTAGGCATCCTTGAAATCAAGCGCCGTAATTTCAAAATCAAGCACCTTGATGGTATCGCCTGCTGACGTATCAGAATTCTCATCCAAGAAGAATCCCGTCAACGTCACCATGTCGGAATCATCAAATGGGCGGATATCTGCATGGAAGTAACGCTCAAAATCATACAGCGTCATCTTTCCAGAGACCTTGTAGTGCATGTTACCAGCGTCATCAGCACCTAGCTTTTCAACTAAGTCATCAGCAACCGCATCCATCTCATCACGCACTGAACCGAACAACTCTTCGTAAATGTCCTTATCAGTCACGATACCAGACGTACCACCATATTCATCCTTCACAATAACGATTGGCGTACGACGCGCAATCATCTTTTGCAACACATCTTGAATTGGCATGTTCTCAGGCACCGTTGGCATGTGACGGATAATCTTACGAACAGACAATGTGTCATCAATTTGGGCTTGGCGCATCAAATCATAGTTGAAGACATATCCCAAAATCTTATCCTTGTCATTGTCAGCCACGACCGGGAAACGAGAGTGCTTCGTTTCAAAGTAACGTTGCAAGGTATCGTGCACCGAATCCGTGATATCAACCACGTCCAATTGCGTACGATCAATCATAATATCAACCGCTACCTTATCATTCATCTCAAAGGCACGTTGCATAAAGACATAATCAGCATCATCAAGTTCACCACTGCGAGCGGCTGTACGTGACAAGCTTAGGATTTCGGCTTCTGAATAAACCTCATCCCCTTCGTTAGCTGGCTTCATCCCCATCAAACGGGTTACGCCAGTTGCTGAAACGTTCAACAACCACACAAATGGATAGAAGATAACGTGGAATAGGCGCAATGGCGTTGCAACGAACAAGGCGACCTTCACTGGGAAGTCGATGGCCACGTTCTTTGGCACCAACTCCGTGAAGACCACTTCAACATACGTCAAGAATACCAAGGCAATCACTGATGCAATTACACCAGCGCTGGCACCTGTCATTTCCTTCAAAAAGCCACCTTCAAGCAACGAGTGGGCAATTGTCTCTTCACCCATCCAACCAAGAATCAACCCGGCCAACGTAATACCAACTTGGGTCGTTGATAGATACTCATTTAGGTTTTCAACCATGTGGATAGCCGTCGCAATTTGACGTGATGGCTTTTCACGTTCTTCTTGCAACTCAACCAAGGCACTCTTACGCACCTTAACCAAGGCAAATTCAGCTGCAACAAACAACGTTGCAAATAATAGGACTAGGATGATGACAATAACCGAAATTAATAACTCACCTTCACTCAATGTTATTCCCTACTTTCTTTTAGTACAAATTCAATGACACCATTATAGCAAAAAACACCTGATATTTATCAGGTGTTCACTCGCGTATGATTAATGTTCGTCTTCTGAGTCTGATTCAGGATCTTCTTCAGGCAACGCCACAACTTCGAAATCATTGATGTAAGCATCCTTGAAATCCAAAGCTGTAATTTCAAAGTTATTAATCTTGATAGCTTCACCAACTTCAAAGTTAGGGTGCTCATCAAGGACATAACCTGTCAACGTCACCATTTCTGAATCCTCAAATGAACGGATTTCAGTCTTAAAGAATCGTTCGAAATCGTACAACGTCATCTTTCCAGAAACCTTGTAGTGCATGTTTCCTTCCTCATCTGATCCAATCTTTTGAACCAAATCATCAGAAACATCATCGATTTCGTCACGCACCGTACCAAACAACTCTTCGTAAACGTCCTTATCAGTAACGATACCTGACGTTCCACCATACTCGTCCTTAACAACAACGATTGGTGCACGGTGCTCAATCATTTCTTGCAAAACTTCCGTGATTGGTTGGTTTTCAGAAACGACTGGCAAATTACGCAAAACAGTTCGAACTGATGCATCCATGCTCAAACGACCTTGGCGAACCAAATCATATGAGAAGACGTATCCCAAAATCTTGTCCTTGTCATTGTCAGCAACCACTGGCATACGTGAGAACTTTTCTTCTAGGTATAAGTTCAATGTATCTCCGATTGTATCCGTAACATCCACAACTGTAAGTTGCGTACGGTCAATCATAATATCAACTGCAACCTTATCATTCATTGAGAAGGCACGCTTCATAAACGTTAAGTCTTCTTCGTCCAACTCACCCGCTTGGGCAGCATCCTCAGACAACGAAATGATTTCGTTTTGTGAGTAGATGTCTTCATCTGGGTGAGCATTAAATCCAAGCACCTTTGTTACACCAGCAGCCGTACGGTCAAACAACCAAATTAATGGGTAAAGTACGATGTGGAAGAACATAACTGGACGCACGATGAACAACAATACCTTAACCGGTTGGTCGATGGCGATGTTCTTTGGCACCAAGTCAGTAAAGACGGCGTGGATAAATGTAAAGATCAAAATTGCGGCTACTGACGCAACACTGTGGGCGATAGCTGCTGGCAATAGATGTGATGAAATAATCAAGTCAGCGATGAACGCTTCACCCAACCAACCCAAAATCAATGATGTCAGCGTAATACCAACTTGTGCAGTTGATAGATACTCTGTCATGTGGTTAGTCATGTTAATCGCGTGCGTCAAGTTTGATGATGGCTTGTTACGTGCTTCTTGTAGCGCACGCAATGCTGATGGACGCACCTTAACAAGTGAGTACTCAGTCAACGTAAACAAAACAGCCAACAACAAAATAACGACAATAACAACAATATTGATCATAATAGACGGACCGGAATCCATAATTGGTTTACCTCTTCTTTAATAAAAATATTTTCGTAATAAACATTATAACAGAATTAAGCGTTGTACACACCCGCATCATATAATGCGTTATGCAATTCAATGAATCGCTCCAATGACAACTTTTCAGCACGCGTGCGTGGATCCAAATCGATAGCTTCAAGCGCAGTCGTCAACTTAGCTTGCATTGCTTCACACTTACCAAAGGCCGTCGTCAAGTTGTTCCACAAAGTCTTACGACGCATGACAAAACCAATCTTGAACAACTCAAACAATTGCTTTTCATCACGTGGTTGAACCGCCAATGGCTCACGTGGCGTCAATGAAATAATCGCTGAATCAACATTGGGGTTTGGCACAAATGCTGTACGTGATACCGTAAAGGCCAACTTAGCGTTCATGCGGTATTGCACTGCCAACGTCAAAGAACCATAGTCCTTTGTACCCGGCTCAGCTGACAAGCGGTCGGCAACTTCCTTTTGCATCATCACGACAATGTTGTCAAAGTGAATGCCTGATTGCAACACTTGCATCAAAATTGGTGTCGTAATGTAGTAAGGCAAGTTGGCCACCAACTTCAATGGCGCCGTTGTATCAGCAAATTGCTTGGCGAATTCTTTCTCCAAATCAACCTTCAAAATGTCGTTGTGCACAATTGTGACATTGTCATATGGCGCCATCGTGTGATCCAATACCGGAATCAAACGGTCATCGATTTCAAAGGCGACGACTTGCTTAGCTGCACGGGCTAGTTGCTCCGTCAACGCACCAATACCAGGTCCGATTTCAACAACGTTATCCGTATCCTTTACGTCACCGGCTGCGACGATATTCTTCAAAATATTGATATCCGTCAAGAAGTTTTGACCAAGTGACTTCTTAGTGTTGATACCAAATTGATTCATGATAGCTTGCGTGCGCACCGGCGTCGCAATATCAGGTACATCAGACATTTAATTCTCCTCATCCATCTCTTGTAAGATGGTCTTTAATTCTTCGTTTGTCACGCCAAACATGTTTAGTCGCTTCAGCAATTGCTTACCATTGACGTAGCCCAATCCCAGCCGTTCTGAGACATGTTCACGTCGTTGGGCAGCATTAGCGCCAGCCATCAATCCATAACGCACCAAATCGGTACGTGTAATGTCTGACGTCATATCAACATCACTGGCTGTATAAACCTTGCTAAGCGCCTGGCGAATATCATCCGCTGTGGCGTATTCAATCCCTAAACTATGATGCTTAATCTGGCGACCAGCTTCATCCTTTGTTAGAAATGCGTGCTTCGCATCAGGTACGACTGCCGTAATAAGCTTACGTAATCGTTCACCATTGAAATCTGGATCCGTAAACACAATAATCCCACGTGACTTCGCTGCACGCTGAATCGCTTGTAGCGTCGCATCTGACAACGCTGAACCATTAGTCTCAATTGTATCCGCTTCAACAGCATGACGCAAAACCTCAGTATCAGCCTTGCCTTCAACGACAATCACTTCTTGAATCTTCATTACTTATCCAAGTGCCACAAACGGTGGGCATTCGCCGTTGTAATATCAGCCAACTCGTTATACGTCATGCCAAGTTGGTCGGCAATGTTTTGAATCGTGTAACGGACGAACATTGGCTCGTTTTGCTTACCACGCATTGGTGTTGGTGCCAAATAAGGCGCATCCGTCTCAACTAGCAAACGGTCCAATGGCACTGATTTCAACGTCTCGTGCACATCCTTGGCATTCTTGAAGGTTGCAATTCCTGAGAATGAAATATACATACCCAAATCCAAGAATTGCTTAGCTTCTTCTGCCGTTCCCGTAAATGAGTGCATCACGCCACCAAACTCAGCAACGTTAGCATCCTTTAGCACTTCATACGTGTCAGCCGTCGCTTCTCGCGTGTGAATCGTGACTGGCTTGTGGTGGAATTCACGAGCCAAGTCCAATTGCGCCTTAAACACCGCTTTTTGGACGTCTGGCGTTGGGTTCTCTTCCCAGTAGTAGTCCAAGCCCATTTCACCGATACCAACCACCGCCGGGTCAGCTAATTGTTCACGTAGCGTGGCCATATCTTCTGGCTTAAAGTCACCACTCTCACCGGGTTGCCAACCGACGATGGCGTGAACACCTTCAAATTCGTGGGCGATTTCAATGGCACGTTGATTTCCAACTGTGTCATATCCAACCACATTCATTTCAACGACACGATATTCACGTGCGCGGGCCCAATAAGCTGCGACGTCATGCCAAAAAGCTTCGTCGTTCAAGTGCGTGTGTGTATCAAAGCTATCCGCTGGACGCTTTGTTGGATCATAAATTGCCATGATATCTCCTATTTCTAAACGTTTGTAATACTTACTATTTTATCAAAGAAAACCAGAGAATACGAATTAAGGCCTACAAAAAGAGGCCAGGATTTATTCCTGACCTCTCATTAATTAATCTTCTGCATCAGTTGCTAGTACGATTGCCTGCGCAGATGTGACTTCGTTATACAATTCATTAATCAATGCTGAACTGAAACGATCATCACGGCGTCGCTCTTGTATGAACGTCAATTCTGCACTCAATGCCCCCAACAAAATTTCCTGTTCCTCAGCCGAAGATACCTGCTGGTCTCGAATACGGTCACGTTCTTGTGCCGCGACATCACGTAATGCAACTACATAACGAGGATCTTCACTTTCTGCCTCAGCCTGTGCAATGAAGTCAGCCACCGCAGGCTCGCTAATCTCAGCAATTTCTGTAAAGACTAGTTCGCGACTTGAATGATACTTTTGCACGGCGTCATCAGGGTTTAAGTAGCCCATCTTCTTAACAGCCTTAAACTTCTTTTGCATCGCCAACGTTTGATTCAAATCATGTTGTTCGTGTTCGGTCAGTCCTCGTCGCGTTGCCTTACGTTGCAAGCGATCTATACGTCGTTGCATCTTCTGATTGATACGACGCATACGTTCTTCGGGCTTGAGTCGCCGTGAACGCATCAAACTCGTCACAACGCGCTCCAAAATGCGGAACCACATCCGCACATTGTTTGGCCCACGCGCCCAGCGTGAATCAGCATTCGCCTTCACTCTACGATAATAAATCATCGTTTGTTGCGATACGATGCCGGCATTTATCGCCGCTTCAACTGCCTCATCGGTAACGCTTTGAATATCCGTTAAGGCTTTTTGCCAAATCGTGCAATCTAATTGATCACCACCATATCCCAATTGATCTTGCAATGGCGCTGATGTCAAGATTATGGACAGGTTTTTTCGGCACCGAGAGGTGCCGGACTCCGAAAATTTTTCAAAACCCGGATTTCAGCTTAAAAAGGCGTCATTTCTCGGTGTTTTTGTAGGTAGAACAG